>JAEUOX010000447.1 GCA_016790475.1 Rhodoferax sp.
TGGCGGATTCGGCAACATGCGCTTCAAGAGCGCGGTCAATCGGGCACCTCGGCAAAAGACACCCGGCTGGCCAGGCGAGAAAAAGAGTCTCAAGCTTGAACTGAAGGTGTTGGCTGACGTCGGGCTGCTGGGCCTCCCCAACGCAGGCAAGTCCACGCTGATCACGGCGATCTCCAATGCCCGTCCGCGCATCGCCGATTACCCGTTCACCACCCTGCACCCGAACCTGGGTGTGGTTCGGGTCGGTCCGGAGCAAAGCTTCGTGGTCGCCGATCTTCCCGGTCTGATCGAGGGGGCCTCGGAGGGCGCCGGTCTCGGGCATCTCTTTCTGCGGCACCTCCAGCGTACCCGTCTGCTGCTGCATGTCATCGACATGGCGCCGTTCGACGACAGCATCGACGTGGTGGCACAGGCGCGGGCGATCGTGAACGAACTGAAGAAGTACGACAACGCGCTCTACCGAAAGCCCCGCTGGCTGGTTCTGAACAAGCTCGATGTGGTTCCGGAGGAGGAGCGCGAGGCCCGTGTCAAGGACGTGGTGCGCAGACTGCGTTTCAAGGGGCCTGTGTTCGAGATTTCCGCGCTGACCCACCAGGGCTGTGACGCCCTGGTCAAGGCGGCCTATCTGCATGTTCATGCAGAGCAAAGCCGGGACGCGCCGGCACCTCCGGTCGACCAGCGCTTTGCGCCCGTGCCGTCCGCCTGAGGCAAGGCCACCAGCAACCGCATTTTCTAGTTCGTCGCTCATGTCCTCCGTTTCTTCCCTGCCGGTCGTTCGCGACGCCCGGCGCATCGTCGTCAAAGTCGGTTCAAGCCTGGTGACCAATGAGGGCCGCGGCCTGGACGAGCGCGCCATCGGCGAATGGAGCCGGCAACTGGCACTGCTGGTGCGTGATGGCCGTGAAGTGGTCATGGTCTCGAGCGGTGCCATCGCGGAGGGCATGAAGCGCCTCGGTTGGCCGACCCGACCGCACCAGATTCATGAGTTGCAGGCCGCCGCGGCAGTCGGGCAGATGGGGCTGGCCCAGATGTACGAGACCAAGCTGCGCGAACATGGGCTGGGCAGTGCGCAGGTGCTGCTCACCCATGCGGATCTCGCCGATCGGGAACGCTACCTGAATGCCCGCACCACGCTGCTGACGCTCCTGAAGCTCGGGGTGTTGCCGGTGATCAACGAAAACGACACGGTCGTCAATGACGAAATCAAGTTCGGCGACAACGACACGCTGGGTGCACTCGTGGCGAATCTGGTCGAGGCGGATGTCCTGATCATCCTGACCGACCAGAAGGGCCTCTACACCGCGGATCCCCGCAAGGTCGAGAGCGCGGAGTTCGTGCACCAGGGGACGGCCGGCGACCCCGCCCTTGAATTGATGGCCGGTGGCGCAGGCTCCAGCATCGGTCGAGGCGGCATGTTGACGAAGATCCTCGCGGCGCGGCGCGCGGCTGGATCCGGAGCATCGACCGTGATCGCCTGGGGACGCGAACGGGACGTCCTGCAACGCCTGTGCGCCGGGGAGCCCATCGGCACCCTGCTGGTCGCGCAGACCCAGAAGACCCAGGCCCGCAAGCAATGGATGGCGGACCACCTGCAACTCCGGGGTTCGGTCACCGTCGACGCCGGTGCGGCTGCCCGGCTGCGCATGGATGGCAAGAGCCTGTTGCCGATCGGCATGACCGGCGTCGAGGGTGAGTTCTCCCGGGGTGACGTGATTGCCGTTCGCGAGGAGGGTGGTGCCGAGTTCGCGCGCGGACTGGCCAACTATTCCAGCTTCGAGGCCCGGCTGCTGTGTCGCCATCCCTCGTCGGCCATTGAGCGCCTGTTGGGTTATGCCGCCGAGCCGGAGATGCTCCACCGCGACAACCTCGTGATCACGCGCTGAGCCGCGCGGCCAGCCTACTTGTGCTGGAAATTGATCTCGTTGCCCTTCAGTTTCTTCACGATCGCCTGCGGCGTGCTAGTCACGGCACTGCGGCCTTCACACGCCCCCTGGCGGGCGAAGGCCAGCGCATGCGTTGAGCCCTGCAGGTGGCGCAGCGACATCCAGTTCGGGTCCGGGACAGGCACCCAGGTCTTGTTGGCGGTGTATCGCGCGTAGACCTTGACCTCGGCCGTCAGGCAACGGATGCCCTCGTAGGTGGCATTCACCGTGCCACCGGGCGACCGCGCCACCATGACATAGCGGACCAGCCCGTCACTTGTGACGCGAATCGTCTCCGGGTCGACGCCGAGCTTGACCGTCATGTGCCGGGGCATGTCGAGATCGATGACGCGTGTGACGTCGAACGCCGGCGGTTCGGGAAGGTCGGACTCCTTCCAGTCAGGGTCCAGGTCCTTCAGCTGTGCCGATGCGCCGGAAACCGCCAATGCCAGACCGATGGCCCAAAGAGCCCTACAGCGCATGCGGGTCCACTCCACCGGCCGCCGGCTGACTGGTCTGCGGGTCGGGCTCGAAGGTCGCGCCGGGCGGCAGTTCCATGGCAACGCCATGCAGCCCGCCGGGTCCGGTGTGGGGTTCGCCACGGCCACCCTGTCGCAGGTAGCGGTTGCGGGATTCATTGCGCGGCAGATAGCGGGCCAACTCAGTGAGCGCCATTTCGTAGACGCCGCGCTTGAATTCGACGACCATGTCCAGCGGGACCCAGTAGTCGTTCCAGCGCCAGGCGTCGAATTCGGGGTGATCGGTCGCACGCAGGTTCAGATCCCAGTCGTAACCGACCAGTTGCAGCAGGAACCAGATCTGCTTCTGTCCCTTGTAGTGGCCGCGCGCATCCCGGCGGATGTAACGGTCCGGCACCTCGTAGCGCAACCAATCCCGGGTTCGGGCCACCACGCAGACATGCTCCGGCTGGAGCCCCACTTCTTCGTGCAGTTCCCGGTACATGGCCTGCTCCGGGGTCTCGCCCCGGTCAATGCCACCTTGCGGAAACTGCCAGGAGTGGGTACGAATGCGCTTGCCCCAGAAGACCTGGTTCTTCTGGTTGAGCAGGACGATGCCGACATTGGGCCGAAAGCCGTCCCGGTCAAGCATAATCAAACCCCAATTTTCTAAACTGATTCCATTATGCACAGCGATTGCTGTGGATCAATAGCTTCAGACCGCCGTCATCCTCCACCGTCCCATGAAAGCCTCCCAATTCTTCATTTCCACGCTCAAGGAGGCGCCTGCTGACGCCGAGGTTGCCAGCCACCAGCTGATGATGCGCGCGGGACTGATCAAGAAGCTCGGCGCGGGGATCTACACCTACATGCCGATGGGTCTGCGGGTGATCCGCAAGGTCGAGGCCATCGTCCGGGAGGAGATGAACCGGGCCGGCGCCATCGAGATCACGATGCCGGTCGTGCAACCGGCCGAGCTCTGGCAGGAAACCGGGCGCTTCAGCAAGATGGGTCCGGAGCTGTTGCGCATCCGGGACCGCCATGAGCGCGACTACGTCGTGCAACCCACCAGCGAGGAGGTGGTGACCGACATCGCTCGCCAGGACATCCGCAGCTACAAGCAGCTTCCGGTCAACCTGTACCAGATCCAGACCAAGTTCCGCGATGAGCGCCGCCCGCGCTTCGGCCTGATGCGTGGGCGCGAGTTCACGATGAAGGACGCCTACAGCTTCGATCAGGACGCCGAAGGCGCCAAGCGCAGCTACGAGATCATGGCCCGGGCCTACCGGCGCATCTTCGACCGATTCGGCCTGCGGTACCGGGCAGTGGCCGCCGACAGCGGCGCCATCGGTGGCGAACTGAGCGAGGAGTTCCAGGTGATCGCGGCGACCGGCGAGGATGCGATCGTCTACTGCCCCTCCAGCGACTATGCGGCCAACATGGAGAAGGCCGAGGCTCTGGCGCCGCAGGCCCCGCGTCCGCCGGCACAACAGGCGCTGGCCAAGACCGCGACGCCGGGCAAGAGCACCTGCGCGGATGTCGCGCAGTACCTGGGCGTCCCCCTGCAGCAGACGGTCAAGTCTTTGGTCCTGGCCACCGATGAGACCGGGCCGGACGGCGCGATCGTCAAGACGACCGTGTGGCTGTTCATGCTGCGTGGGGACCATGAACTCAATGAGGTCAAGGCCAACAAGGTGCCGGGCATGGAGTCCGGCTTCCGCTTCGCGAGCCTGCCGGAGATCGACGAACACTTCGGCTGCAAGCCCGGTTACCTGGGGCTGATCAACCTGCGCAAGCCGGTGCGGGTGGTCGTCGACCGTGAGGTGGCCGTCATGCATGACTGGATCTGCGGTGCGAACGAGCCCGACTACCACTTCACCGGTGTCAACTGGGGGCGGGATCTGCCCGAGCCGGATCTGGTGACGGATCTGCGCAACGTCGTGGCGGGGGACCCGTCGCCGGACGGCAAGGGCGTGCTGGCGATCGAGCGGGGCATCGAGGTGGGGCATGTGTTCTACCTTGGCACGAAGTACAGCCGCGCGATGAATGCCACCTTCCTCGATACGCACGGCAAGCCGCAGTTCATGGAGATGGGGTGCTACGGCATTGGCATCACCCGTCTGCCGGCCGCGGCCATCGAGCAGAACCATGATGCGCGCGGCATCATCTGGCCGGATGCGATCGCCCCCTTCACCGCAGTCGTTTGCCCGATCGGGCCCGACCGCAGCCCGCAGGTCAAGGCCGTGGCCGAGACGCTGTATGCCGAGTTGCTCGCCGCCGGCGTGGACGTCATCCTGGATGATCGTGGCGAGCGCCCGGGCGCCATGTTCGCGGATTGGGAGCTGATCGGCGTGCCGCACCGCATCACCATCGGTGACCGCGGGCTCAAGGAGGGCGGGATGGTCGAGTACCAGCACCGGACCGACAACGCCGCCACCAGGCTGTCGGCGCAGGCCGTGGTCGCCCACCTGCTATCCCGACGGAGTGCATGACGCATCCCTGGCGCGCCCCTTCGTTCGCGCCAGCGCGCCGCTCCTGCCTGCTGTCGCTGCTGTCTGGCGCCGGTGGCCTGTTGCTTCCCCCTGCCGCGATGGCCGGTGGCCAGCTGGAAGAGCCCCTGATCGACTCCGTGCGGACGGCCCTGTCGGCGGCCATCGCGAACAGCGCCCCGCCGATCCCGGAGTTCCCCGACACCGCGTCCCGGCTGCGCTACCTGCGCTGGCTGGGTGAAATGAGCCAGCGTCTGCGGCGACGCAAGGCGGATCTCGACACGCGCAAGGAGTTCCTGCAGACCGTCTGGTACGAAAGCCGCCGTGCCGGTCTCGAGACATCGCTGGTACTGGGGCTGATCCAGGTCGAGAGCGCCTTCCGGAAATTCGCGGTATCGGTCGTGGGGGCCCGCGGCTACATGCAGGTCATGCCCTTCTGGACCCGCCTGATCGGTGACGGCGACCCATCCAAGCTGTTCCACATGCAGACCAACCTGCGATTCGGCTGCGTGATCCTGCGCCACTACCTGGAGCGGGAAAGCGGCGATCTCTTCCTGGCGCTCGGCCGCTACAACGGCTCGCGTGGCAAGGCCCCCTACCCCGATGCCGTGATGGCGGCATCCCGGCAATGGGTCTTCGATCCCGGGCCGGTGAACTGAGCGGCTCCGCTCCGCTTACTGGATGAACCCGATGCCGCCCTTGCGCGACGCGCCACGCGGCAGGTCGCCGGGTTGCAGCGTGTCCCGGTGGGCCAGCCGGGCATTGCCGAACCCGGCCATCAGCGCACGGCGCATCTCCCGCGGCGGCATGTCGCCCAGTACGTCCAGGATGTCGTCGCCCGGTTCTGCGACGAAGCGCTCCCCCCAGTGGTGGTCGTTGCGGATGGCCCGGTAGAGACTGGCTGCGATCTGGCGCGCCGCCTCCGCGGAGGGCGGGGCGACGGTGAACACGTTCATCCGGTTCAGGATTGGTTCCGGAATGTGGTTGTCGTCGTTGGCGGTGGTGATCCACACCACCTGGCTGGCATCGATGGCCACCTCGGCGAACTCGTCGGTAAAGCTCCTGGCGGTGTCGTGCTCCAGCAGGTTGTAGAGCGCTCCGAGCGGGTCATACTGCGCGTCCGAACTGGCCTTGTCGATCTCGTCCAGCACGATCACCGGGTTGGCATACTCGCCATCCACCAGGGCCTCGAACACCTTGCCCGGCTTGGCACCCTTCCACTGCGATGAGGCACCCGACAACAGCCAGCCGGCGGTCATGGAGCCCATCGATACCAGCGACATGCCGGTGCCCAGAAGTTCTGCCAGCTTCCGGGCGAAGTGCGTCTTGCCGATGCCCGGGGGGCCAAGCAACAGCATCGGCGTCACTTCCAGGCCGTCCCGGCTGTCCTGCGCCAGTGCGACGTGGCGCTTCACGTCGTCCAGCACGTCGGTGAAGTTCGGCAGCGTGTCGTAGAGCGATTGCATGTCCGGCACGCCGGCAGGCTTGACCTGGAAGCGCTGCGGTCCGCGCTCCAGCATGCGCTCGTAGGTGGCGCGCAGGTGGTCGTGTTCCCGTTCGGGCAATTTGGCAAGCCGCCGCTCCACATCATCGGGCTGGAACACCCGGCGCATCTGCGCCACGGGCAGGACAAACGAAGAAGACGGGCTGACGGACTTGCGTTCGAGCATTGCGACCTCCTTGGACGACGGCAGATGAACAATTCAATCACAAACGCCGCGCGCCTTGAAGTGAATGGTCGACACAACTGCGGGGCTGATGGCCGTCAGGCGAAAAAAAAGCCACCCGCAGGTGGCTGGCATGGGGGCGACAGGCGCTCAGGTCGGGCTGCCCAGCATCTGCTGCAGCTCACCCTTCTCGTACATCTCCATCATGATGTCGGAGCCGCCCACGAACTCGCCCTTGATGTACAGCTGCGGGATGGTCGGCCAGTTGCTGTAGTCCTTGATGCCGGCACGGATCTCCGGATCCTCCAGCACGTTCACGGTCTTGACGGCGCGGGGCTCGACCCCGCAGGCCTTCAGGATCTGGATGGCCCGGCCGGAGAAGCCGCACTGCGGGAAGCTGGCCGTGCCTTTCATGAAAAGCAGTACGTCGTTGGACTTGACCAGCGCGTCGATGCGTTGTTGGGTGTCGCTCATGGGGGCTCGCTCCTGGGGAAAGTGGCAATCCGCGGATTATTTCACCATCGGCGGGGGCTTGCCGCCAATGACCCTGCCGCCGGTGCAGCGTTCATGGCCCGCCAGATCGCGGCGTGTGCCCACCTGTGCGAAGCTGGCGTCCGCAAACAGCGCCCGGACCGCCGGGCCCTGGTCGTAGCCGTGCTCGACGATCAGCCACCCGCCACCATGCAGATGCGTGCCCGCCGTGCCGATGATGATGCGCAAGTCCCGCAGTCCATCGGCTCCGGCGGCCAGCGCCCGCAGGGGCTCGTGGCGAAGGGCCGCGAGGTGCGGGTCTTGCGCCGCCACGTAGGGGGGGTTGCTCACGATGCAGTCGTAGCAGCCGGATGCCGGACCCAGCCAGTCTCCCTGCAGGAAGCGGACGTCCAGCCCCAGGGCCCGGGCGTTGGTCCGCGCGACGGCCAAGGCCTCCGCGCTGGCATCGACCGCATCGACCTGCAGGGCCGGAAGGCGGTGCTTGAGCGCCAGCGCAATGGCGCCGCTGCCCGTGCCCAGGTCCAGGACCTGCCTTGCCGTACCTGCGACTTCCGCAGACGCGGCGACCAGCACCTCCAGCGCCCATTCGACCAGCAGTTCGGTGTCCGGCCGGGGGATCAGCACGCGCGGATCCACCGCCAGATCCAGCCCGAAGAACTCCCGGGATCCCATCAGATACGCACAGGGCTCGCCCCCGACCCGCCGATCGATCAATGCGAGAAACAGCTCGGCGACCGCCTCCGGGACCGGCGCATCGCCGTGGGCCAGCAGCCAGGCACGCTGCCGTCCCGTGGCGCCCGGGTCGCTCCGGCCCCAGGCATGCAGCAGCAGCAACTGGGCGTCCAGCCGATCGGCACCGGCCCGATGCGCCGCCGCGAGCAGGGTGTCGGCAGTCCTCACTGGAGGACCTTCGTACTGCGGGCTGTGGTGCTGCGCATCAAGGGGCGGACTGGCGGTGCTCATCCAGGCAAGGCCGTCGGTGCGCAGGCGTGGCGCTTCATGCCGCCGCACCCACTTCCAGGGCCGCCAACTGCTCTGCCGCCTGGGCGGCCTGCAGGGCCTGCACCACATCTTCCAGCTCGCCCTCCATGATGGTGAGCAGCTTGTACAGCGTCAGGTTGATCCGGTGGTCGGTCAGGCGGCCCTGCGGAAAGTTGTAGGTGCGGATCCGGTCGCTGCGGTCGCCGCTGCCGATCAGGCTGCGGCGCTGCGCGGCGTCACGCGCGGCCCGCTCGGCCCGGTCCTTCTCCTGGATCCGCGCCGACAGCACCTGCAATGCCCGCGCCTTGTTGCGGTGCTGGCTGCGGTCATCCTGGCATTCGGCGACGATGCCGGTCGGCAGGTGGGTGATCCGGACCGCCGAATCCGTCTTGTTGATGTGCTGGCCGCCGGCGCCGCTGGCGCGGTAGGTGTCGATCCGCAGGTCGGCCGGGTTGATCTTCACCGCCACCGATTCGTCCGGTTCGGCCAGCACGGCGACGGTGCAGGCGCTGGTGTGGATGCGTCCCTGGGTCTCGGTGGCCGGAACCCGCTGCACACGGTGCCCGCCGGATTCGAACTTCAGGTCCCCATAGACGTGGGGCCCGACGATGCGCACCACCACCTCCTTGTAGCCTCCCAGCTCGCTGGGTGATTCGCTGATGATCTCCGCCTTCCAGCCGCGCCGCTCGCAGAAACGGGTGTACATGCGCAGCAGGTCGCCCGCAAAGAGCGCCGACTCGTCGCCGCCGGTGCCCGCCCGGATCTCGAGAAAGGCGTTGCGGCTGTCGTCGGGATCCTTCGGCAGCAGCATGCGCTGGAGCTCGGTTTCGAGTTGCGCCAGCTCCGCGGTGCAGGCGTCGACCTCCTCCTGCGCCATCGCCAGCATGTCGGGATCCTGCGCCGCATCGGCCAGCATCGCCTGCGCGTCGGCCAGTTCAGCTTCGCGCTCACCGAAGCGGGCCCAGCGGCTGGCCACGGCTGACACTTCGGTGTGCTCCCGCGACAGCGTCAGGAACTGCTCCATGTCCCGCATGATGTCCTCGCGGGACAGCAGGAATTCCAGCTCGCCCTGGCGGGCGGCATAACGTGCAAGCTGCTGACGGAAGAATTCTTTCATGCGGGATCGGGGCGATGGGGCCGCGAAGAGCGGTTTGGGCGGGTGTCTGCGGCGCCGGCAGGGCTGCGGCAGGGTCGGGGCAGCCCGTGCGGGCCGCTTCGCAGCTAACGTTCTTTGCGCAGGAAGAAGTGCTGTACGGCCGCACTGGCCTGACTGCGGGCCTGCGCATCGCCGGAGCGCAACTCCGCCATCGCACCATGGAGCATCTTCTGGGTCAGCGCGCGTGACAGCGCTTCCAGGACGGCGTCGACGTTCTCGCCGCGCGCCAGCAGCTTGCGGGCCCGGCCGATCTCCAGTGCGCGCCATTCGTCGGCCTGCGCGTTCAATTGCTGGATCAGCGGCACCGTGCCTCGCTGATCGATCCAGTGCATGAAGCTCTGCACGCCGGCATCGATGATGACTTCAGCCTGCGCGACCGCCGCCTGCCGGTTGGCCTGCCCGGTCTGCACGACGCCAGCCAGGTCGTCCACCGTGTACAGGTAGACATCCTGCAGCGCCTTGACCTCCGGCTCGATGTCCCGCGGGACGGCCAGATCCACCATGAACATCGGGCGATGGCGGCGGCGCTTCAGCGCCCGCTCGACCGCCCCCAGGCCGATGATCGGCAAGGTGCTGGCTGTGCAGCTGACCACGGCGTCGAACTCATGGAGCCGGTCCGGCAGATCCGACAGCCGCATCACCTGGCCACCGAAGTGCGCTGCCAGCTTCTCGCCGCGTTCCAGCGTCCGGTTGGCGATGACGATCGACTGGGGTTTGCGGGCGGCGAAGTGGGTCGCGCACAGCTCGATCATTTCGCCGGCACCCACGAACAGCAGCCGGACCTCGCTCAGGTCCTCGAACAGCTGGCCGGCCAGGCGCACCGCGGCGGCCGCCATGCTGATCGAATGGGCGCCGATCTCGGTGGAGGAGCGGACCTGCTTGGCCACCGCGAAGGAGCGCTGGAACAGCTGGCTCAGTGTCGTGCCCAGAGCGCCGGCTTCTTCGGCGGCCCGGACCGCATCCTTCAGCTGACCCAGGATCTGCGGCTCGCCGAGCACCATCGAATCCAGGCCGCTGGCGACCCGGAACGCATGGCGGGCCGCCATGCCGTTCTCCAGCGTGTAGGTGTGGGAGCGCAGCAGGGCGGGGGACACGCCGCCGGAGTGGGCCAACCAGTCCAGCGTGGTCTCCAGCTCCGGGTGCTCCCCGGCGCAATACACCTCGGTGCGGTTGCAGGTGGACACGATGGCCGCCTCCGGCTGGCGCGGCAGCGCCTGGCGCAACCCCTGCAGCGTCGGCTGGATCTGTTCAGCGGCGAACGCGAACCGGCCGCGCAGATCGAGCGGCGCGGTGGTGTGATTGATGCCCAGGGCCCAGACTGCCATATCGCGCGGAATTCGCCGGATTATAAAATTTCAGGACCGATGGACTTGATCGACGTCATCCTGCATGCATCCAACTTTACCGCGCCTGCGGCGTTTGTGGCGGTTTTCACTGCCACGGCCGCTGCGCGGCTGTTGCCGAAAAATGTCACTTTGCCGCGTTGGCGTTCGCTGGCCGTACTTTGCTTCCTCGTGAACCTGCTCGTTCTGGGGGCCGGACTGGTGATTTTCGGGCGGGACGGTCGCATGGCCACCTACGGCGCGATGGTGGCCGCCTGTGCGACGCTGCCTTGGGCCTTGGCCCGCGCCTGGCGCAGCTGAGCACGCCTGGCGGCAGCGCTCACACCGTCTTGTCGCGCTGGGCTTGCAGCCGTTCCCGGATCTGCAGCAGCAGCGTGGCCGCACCGGGCAGGTTCGGGTTGATCGCCAGGGCCCGCTCGAAGTAGGTGGCGGCCCGCGCGAGGTCTCCCTGGTCCAGGTAGATCTGGCCATAGCCCGACAACGCACCGAAATGGTTGCGGTTGCGCTTGATGACCTGGTCGCAATCCTGCAGCGACTGCTCCATCAGGCCCATCATGTAGAACAGCGTGGCACGCTTGTTCCAGGCTTCCGCGAATGCAGGCTTGCGGCGGATGATGGCGGAGAACGTCGCGACCGCCTCCGGAAGGTCTCCGGCCTCCATCTGGTCGATGCCGCGCTGGTACATCACGTCCACTGCGCGGTCCCCGGAGCGGCTCCAGATCTGCCACATCGACACGCTGGCATAGAGGCGGACCTTGGCGTCGTCATCCCGGAGCATCGCCACCAGCCGGTCGGCGTCGGGCATCGTCCCGATCTCGCCGAGCCGCTGCACGCCGGCCAGACGCGTCGGTGGCGCGGGCTGGGTCAGGGCCTGGAGCGCCTGGGCGCGCGTACGGGGTGCCGGCTGCGCTTGCAGCAGTGCCGGCGCCAGCGCGCAGAGCACACCGAAGACGAGGTATCGCAGGGTCTGCAGGGTCGTCATGAGGGGGCCACTCCTTCCCGTAGTGGCCCGATTGTGCCGCCATGTCGACGCGCTTGCAGCGCCGGTCCCTCCGCCGGCTGCTCAGGCCGGTGCAAACAGGTCCACGCGGTCGGTGATGATGCCGTCGGTACCCAGGTCGATCAGTCGCTGGGCGGCCCAGGGGTCGTTGACGGTGTAGCTCAGGCAGCGCATGCCTGCCGCCTGGGCCTGCGCAACGGTGGCACGGTCCCACAAGGCATGGTTGCAGACGATCGCGACACACTGCAGACGCAGCGCGGTCTCGATCCAGCCGCTTGTCGGCACGTCCAGCAGCAGGCCCCGCGGCAGTGCCGGCTCCGTGGCAAGGGCGCCTTCGAGCGCCTCGACGTCAAAGGAGGTCATCAGCGGCGGTACGTCGGCCCCTGCCCACAGCCGCGCAGCGTGCCGGGCCACGACTTCCCCGGTGTGGCGCTCGGTGCCCGGCGTCGGCTTGATCTCGATGTTCAGCAGGTGGCCATTGGAGCGGCAGTAGCTGGCGATGTTTTCCAGGCAGGGCAGGGGCTCCCCGGCATGCGCCCGTGAATGCCAGCCGCCAGCGTCCAGCCGGGACAGGGCCTGCCAGTCCTGGTCGCCACCGATGCCCCGGCCGGTCGTGGTGCGGTCGAGCCGAGCATCGTGCAGCAGGAAGGGTACGCCATCCCGGCTCAGCTTGACGTCGCACTCGAACATCCGGTAACCGTGCGCGGCACCGAGCCGGAAGGCCGCCAGCGTGTTTTCCGGGGCCAGCTTGCCGGCGCCCCGGTGGGCGATCCAGCGCGGGTAGGGCCAGTGCTGCGGGCTCATAGACGCTTGCCGGTGCTGGAGTCGAACAGGTGCAGACGGTCTGGCCGCGGCGTCACATGCAGCGTGGCGCCCAGCGCCGGTGCTGCCTGGGATTCCTCGGTACGGACGATCACCATTTCGTCGCCGCCCTGCAACCAGCGCCCATAGATCAGGCGCTCCGCGCCCAGCATCTCGACCGCCTCGACCCGCAAGGCCCAGCCCTGCGGTGTGATGTCCAGATGCTCCGGACGGATGCCGACCGTGGTGCCGGGCCGGGCATCCGGCGCGTTGCGCAACAGGTTCATCGGAGGGGAGCCGATGAAGCTGGCCACGAAGGTGGTTGCCGGACGGGTGTAGACCTCCTCCGGGGTACCGAACTGCTCCATCACGCCTGCGTTCATGACGATCATGCGCTGGGCCAGCGTCATCGCCTCGACCTGGTCATGGGTCACGAACAGGGACGTGATGCCGAGCTCCCGGTGCAGCTTCTGGATCTCCAGGCGGGTCTGGGCGCGCAGCTTCGCGTCCAGGTTGCTCAGTGGCTCGTCGAACAGGAACACCTGCGGCTGGCGCACGATCGCCCGGCCCATCGCAACGCGCTGCCGCTGGCCGCCGGAGAGTTCGCGGGGCTTGCGCTGCAGGAACGGGCCGAGCTCCAGGATCCGGGCGGCCTTGTCGACCCGTGCGCGGATCTCGTCGGCCGGCACCTTCGCGATCTTCAGGCCGTAGGCCATGTTCTCGAACACGCTCATGTGCGGGTACAGCGCGTAGTTCTGGAACACCATCGCGATGTCGCGCTCGGCTGGCTCCAGGTCATTGACGACCCGCCCGCCGATGGAGATGTCGCCGCCGCTGATTTCCTCGAGCCCGGCGACCATGCGCAGCAGCGTCGACTTGCCGCAGCCGGACGGTCCGACGATCACGACGAATTCGCCGTCGGCGATCTCGGCGTTGACACCGTGGATCACCTGGTTGGCCGTCTTGCCGCTGCCATAGCGCTTGACGACATTCTTCAATTGGATGGCTGCCATCGGGTGTGCTTCTTTGCTGTCTACTTTTCGGTGTCCACCAGGCCCTTGACGAACCACTTCTGCATTAGCATGACCACCACCGCGGGTGGCAGCATGGCCAGCAGCGCGGTCGCCATGACGACGCTCCACTCGGTCTGCGCGTCACCGCCGGAGATCATGCGCTTGATGCCGATGACCACCGGATACATGTTCTCGTTGGTGGTGACGAGCAGGGGCCACAGGTACTGGTTCCAGCCGTAGATGAACTGGATCACGAACAAGGCGGCGATCGACGTACGGGACAGCGGCACCAGCACGTCCTTGAAGAAACGCATCGGACCGGCGCCGTCCATCCGGGCTGCCTCGACCAGTTCCTCCGGGACCGTCAGGAAGAACTGGCGGAACAGGAAGGTGGCCGTGGCCGAGGCAATCAGCGGGACCGTGAGGCCGGCGAAGCTGTTGAGCATGCCCAGGTCGGAAACCACCTTGTAGGTCGGCAGGATGCGGACTTCCACCGGCAGCATCAGCGTCACGAAGATCGCCCAGAAGAAGAACATCCGGAACGGAAAGCGGAAATAGACGATCGCGAAGGCCGACAACAGCGAGATCGCGATCTTGCCGATAGCGATGACCAGCGCCGAGACCAGGCTCACCATCATCATCTGACCGACCGGCGCCTTGGAGCCGTTGCCGCCACCGGTGCCGTTCCAGGCGGCGGTGTAGTTCTCGATCAGGTGCGAGCCGGGCCACATCGGCATCGGCGCCTGCACGATGTCGCTGACCGTGTGGGTCGACGCGACGAAGGTCATGTACAGCGGAAAGGCGACCACCGCCACGCCCAGAATCAGGACCAGGTGGGACAGCGCGGTCAGCCAGGGGCGGCGTTCAACCATGTCAGTAGTTGACCTTCTTCTCGACGAAGCGGAACTGCACCACCGTCAGCGCGACGACGATCACCATCAGCACGACCGACTGCGCCGCCGAGCCGCCCAGGTCCATGGCCTTGAAGCCGTCGTAGTAGACCTTGTAGACCAGCACGGCGGTTTCCTTGCCCGGGCCGCCCTGGGTTGCCGCGTCGATGATGCCGAAGGTGTCGAAGAAGGCATAGACGATGTTGATGACCAGCAGGAAGAACGTCGTCGGGGACAGCAGCGGAAACACGATCGTCCAGAAGCGGCGCCAGGGGCGGGCGCCGTCGATCGCGGCCGCTTCGATCAGCGACCTGGGAATGCTCTGCAGCCCGGCCAGGAAGAACAGGAAGTTGTAGGAGATCTGCTTCCAGACGGCAGCCATGACGACCAGCGTCATCGCGTGGGTGCTGTTCAGCAGGTGGTTCCAGTCCAGGCCCATGGCGCGCAGCCAGTACGAAACGACACCGACGCTGGGCGCAAACATGAACAGCCACAGTACACCCGCCACGGCCGGAGCGACTGCATAGGGCCAGATCAGCAGCGTCTTGTAGACCAGGGCGCCCTTGACGATGCGGTCGGCGAAGACCGCCAGCATCAGCGAGATGGCGATCCCCAGCACGGCCACCAGTGTGGAGAAAAGCGCGGTCGTGTAGAACGAGGCCAGGTAGGTATCGTCATTCCACAGGTTGCGGAAGTTGTCCAGCCCGACCCAGTCCACCGAAGTACCGAAGGCGTCCGACTGCTGGACCGACTGCAGCAGCGCCTGCGCCGCCGGCCAGAAGAAGAAGACCGTGATCACGACCACCTGGGGTGCCAGAAGCACCCAAGGCAGCCAGGCCGAGCGGAAGACGACGCGCTTTTCCACGCGCGATCAACGCTTGTTGGCTTTCTCGAAGCGCTCCAGCAGTTCGTTGCCGCGGGTCACGATGGAGTCCAGTGCCTCCTTGGCGGACTTCTTGCCGGACCAGACCTGTTCGAGTTCCTCGTCCTCGATGGTCCGGATCTGCACATAGTTGCCCAGGCGGATGCCGCGCGACTTGTCGGTGGTCTTGCGGATCATCTGGTTCACACCGACGTCGGTGCCGGGGTTCTTCTCATAGAAGCCGGACTTCTCGGTCAGCTGGAACGCGGCCGTCGTGATCGGCAGGTAGCCGGTGCGCTGGTGGGTGGCGGCCTGGATCTCCGGCGAGGACAGGTAGTTGAAGAATTGCGCGATGCCCTTGTACTCGTCGGCCTTCTTGCCGGCCATGACCCACAGGCTGGCGCCACCAATCACGGTGTTCTGCGGTGCGCCCGGCACGTCCGGGTAGTAGGGCAGCGGTGCCAGACCCCAGGCGAACTTGGCGTTCTTGGCGACGTTGCCGTAGAAGCCGGTGGACGTGGTGGTCATCGCGCACTCGCCGGAAATGAAGCTCGCCTCTGGCACGTTCGCACGGCCCTTGTAGACGAACAGCCCCTGCTTGGCCATGTTGGCGAGGTTCTCGATGTGCCGCACATGCAGCGGCGAGTTCACCTTCATGCGGGCATCCATGCCCTGCAGGCCATTGCCCTTGGTGGCGAACTCGACGTTGTGCCAGGCCGAGAAACTCTCCAGCTGGGTCCAGCCCTGCCAGGCGATCGTGATCGGGCACTTGTGACCGCTGGCCTTCAGCTTCGCGGCGGCCAGTGCGACTTCCGGCCAGGTGCTGGGGGCCTTGTTGGTGTCGATGCCGGCGGCCTTGAAGGCGTCCTTGTTGAAATAGAAGACGGTGGTGGAGCTGTTGAACGGGAAGCTCAGCATCTCGCCGCTGGGTGCGGTGTAGTAGCCGGCCACCGCGGACACATAGGACTTCGGATCGAACTTGACGCCGGACTCCTTCATGACCTTGCCCACCGGCACGGTGACACCCTTGCTGGCCATCATCGTGGCCGTGCCGACCTCGAACACCTGCAGGATGTGCGGCGCATTGCCGGCACGGAAGGCGGCCACGGCCGCGGTGAAGGATTCGTCGTAGGTGCCCTTGAACGTGGGCACGATCTTGTACTTGTTCTGGCTCGCGTTGAAGTTCTTGGCCAGATCGTTGACGACCTCGCCGTTGACCGCGGTCATCGAGTGCCACCACTGGATTTCGGTCTGCGACTGCGCGACGGTGGAAAAGGCGGCCGCGAGGGCCAGGGCTGCCAGCTTGAATTTCATCTTGTCTCCTTGAACAAAGGCTGCACGGTAGGCAGGAATTATGACCCGCTGATTACACCCGGATTGCAAGCCGCCCGGACAGAGGGGTTTCCATAGGTTCGCCCTGGGGCCCTCCGGTTTGTTGCGCTGCGGTAACATCGCCGCGGGTGGCCGATCATGACGGCCGTCAATCCAGAAGCCATGAACGCCCCGACCCACCCCGACCATCTCCTGCCTGCCGGCCTGACCGGGGCGCCGCAGGATCGCATCCGCGAGATTCCCTACAACTACACCTCCTTCTCCGACCGGGAAATCGTGATCCGCCTGCTCGGGTCCGCGGCCTGGGACACGCTGCAGAAGCTGCGCGACGAGCGGCGCACCGGGCGATCGGCCCGGATGCTGTACGAGGTGCTGGGTGACATCTGGGTCGTGCAGCGCAATCCCTACCTGCAGGACGACCTGATGGACAACCCGAAGCGCCGCCGCCTGCTGGTGGATGCGCTGCGGCACCGGTTGGCCGAGGTCGAGAAGCGCCGTACCCCCGACATCGATCGCGAGCGCGATGCGATGGTCGGTGAGCTGCTTGCCAGCGCCCGTTCGGCGGTGCAGGGCTTCGACGAGGGGCTGGTGGCGATGCAGAACCTGCGGCGGCGCAGCCAGCGGCTTTTCGGCCGGTTGACCGCTCGCGACAACATCAAGTTCGACGGCCTGAGCCGCGTGTCCCATGTCACCGACGCCACCGACTGGCGTGTGGAGTACCCCTTCGTCGTGCTGACGCCGGACACCGAGGCGGAGATGGCCGGCCTGGTCAAGGGCTGCATCGATCTCGGCCTGACGGTCATTCCGCGCGGAGGCGGCACCGGTTATACCGGTGGCGCCTGCCCGCTGACCTGGCGCAGCGCGGTCATCAATACCGAGAAGCTGGAGGCCATGTCCGAGGTGCAGATGCTGCAGCTCCCCGGCATGGACCGCGAGGTGGCCACGATCTGGACGGAGGCCGGTGTGGTCACGCAGCGCGTTGCGGACGCCGCCGAGCGGGCGGGTTATGTGTTTGCCGTCGATCCGACCTCGGCCGAGGCCTCCTGCATCGGTGGCAATGTCGCGATGAACGCGGGAGGCAAGAAGGCGGTGCTGTGGGGGACGGCGCTCGACAACCTGGCTTCCTGGCGCATGGTCACGCCGCAGGCGACCTGGCTCGAAGTCACCCGCATCGGCCACAACATGGGCAAGATCCATGACGCCGAGGTCGCCACGTTCGAGCTCAAGCACTTCAAGGCCGACGGCAAGACGCTGGAGCGTGTCGAGCGCCTGGACATCCCGGGGGCACGCTTCCGCAAGCAGGGCCTGGGCAAGGATGTCACCGACAAGTTCCTGAGCGGCCTGCCCGGCATCCAGAAGGAAGGCTGCGACGGGCTCATCACCAGCGCCCGCTGGGTGGTCCACCGGATGCCCGCGCACATCCGCACCGTGTGCCTGGAGTTCTTCGGCAATGCCAAGGATGCGGTACCGGGCATCGTGGACATCATCGACTTCATGTTCGCCGAGCAGAAGCGGTCCGGTGTGCTGCTGGCCGGCCTGGAGCACCTGGATGACCGCTACCTGAAGGCGGTGGGCTACGCGACCAAGTCCAAGCGCGGGGCCAGCGCCGGGCGTCCCGGCCTGCCGAAGATGGTGCTCGTCGGCGACATCGCCGGCGACGATGCCGATGCGGTGGCGCGGGTCACCTCCGAAGTGGTGCGCCTGGCGAACCAGCGGGGCGGCGAAGGCTTCGTGGCCATCAGCGCAGATGCGCGCAAGAAGTTCTGGCTCGACCGCAAGCGCACGGCGGCGATCTCCCGCCACACCAACGCGTTCAAGATCAACGAGGACGTCGTGATCCCGCTGCCGCGGATGGCCGAGTACACCGACGGCATCGAGCGCATGAACATCGAGCTCAGCCTGCGCAACAAGCTGGCGGTCTGCGATGCGCTGTCGGCCTTCTTTGCGCAGGGGCAGCTGCCGCTGGGCAAGCAGGACGATGCGCAGAACATCGCCTCCGCCGAGCTGCTGGAGGACCGTGTCGTGCAGGCGCAGGCGCTGATCGCCGGCGTGCGCGCGCAGTGGCAGCAGTGGCTCGATCAGGTGGAGCCGCTGTTCACGTCCCTGCAGGACCACAGCCTGCGTGCCAGCTGGAAGGCCCAGCTGCGAGGGCCCCTGCGCGGCATCTTCGCCGGGGCGGCCTTCGAGCCGATCCTGGCAGAGTGCGAGGCGATCCACAAGCGCGTGCTCAAGGGCAAGGTCTGGATCGCGCTGCACATGCATGCCGGCGACGGCAACGTGCACACCAACATTCCGGTGAACAGCGACGACTACGAGATGCTGCAGACGGCGCACGCGGCCGTCAAGCGCATCATGGCGCTGGCGCGCTCGCTGGACGGCGTCATCTCCGGCGAGCATGGCATCGGCATCACCAAGCTGGAGTTCCTGACCGAGGACGAGCTGCAGCCGTTCACGGAATACAAGCAGCGCGTCGACCCGCAGGGGCGCTTCAACAAGGGCAAGCTGCTGCGCAAGCCGGCGCCAGGCGCCGCTGCCGGCCCGGCGCCCGATGCGGATGTGCTGTACGCCGACCTGACCAACGCCTACACCCCCAGCTTCGGGCTGATGGGCCACGAGTCGCTGATCATGCAGCAGTCCGACATCGGGGCGATATCGGATTCCGTCAAGGACTGCCTGCGCTGCGGCAAGTGCAAGCCGGTCTGCGCCACGCATGTGCCGCGCGCGAACCTGCTCTACAGCCCGCGCAACAAGATCCTGGCCACCTCGCTGCTGGTGGAGGCCTTCCTGTACGAGGAACAGACCCGCCGCGGCATCAGCATCAAGCACTGGGAGGAGTTCGAGGACGTCGCCGACCACTGCACCGTGTGCCACAGGTGCCTGTCGCCGTGCCCGGTCAACATCGACTTCGGCGACGTGTCGATGAACATGCGCAACCTGCTGCGCAAGATGGGGCAGAAGTCGTTCCGCCCGGGCCACGCGGCGGCCATGGCCTTCCTGAATGCCACCCGGCCGCAGACCATCAAGCTGATGCGCTCGGCCATGGTCGGCGCGGGCTTCCGGGTGCAGCGGCTGGCCAACCAGGTTGCCGGGCACCTGGCGCGGCGCCAGACCGACAAGCCGCCGGCCACGGTCGGGCGCCCGCCGCTCAAGGAAGAGGTGATCCACTTCATCAACAAGAAGATGCCCGGGGGGCTTCCGAAGCGGACCGCCCGCGCACTGCTGGACATCGAGGACGCGGAGTACGTCCCGATCATCCGCAACCCGAAGGTCACCACGTCGGAGACGGAGGCGGTCTTCTATTTCCCGGGCTGCGGTTCCGAGCGGCTGTTCAGCCAGGTCGGCCTGGCGACGCAGGCCATGCTCTGGCATGCTGGCGTGCAGACCGTGCTGCCGCCGGGCTACCTCTGCTGCGGCTACCCGCAGCGCGGGGCCGGGCAGTTCGACCGGGCCGAGAAGGTCATCACCGACAACCGGGTGCTTTTCCACCGGGTGGCGAACACCCTCAACTACCTGGACATCCGCACGGTCGTCGTCAGCTGCGGTACGTGCTACGACCAGCTGCAGGGCTACAAGTTCGAGGACATCTTTCCGGGCTGCCGGATCATCGATATCCATGAATACCTGCTGGAGAAGGGCATCGTGCTGGACGCAGCCTCCGCCGGCAGCTACCTCTACCACGATCCTTGCCACAGCCCGATGAAGCAGCAGGAGCCGATGAAGACGGTGACGGCCCTGGTCGCCGGTGGCGGTACCGGCAAGGTGATCGAGAGCAAGCGCTGCTGCGGCGAGAGCGGAACGCTGGGCGTGACGCGCCCCGACATCTCGACCCAGGTGCGCTTTCGCAAGGAAGAAGAACTGCGCAAGGACGCCGACCGCCTGCGCCAGGCGGGTGGCGCCGCCGGTGCGAACGTCAAGATCCTGACCTCCTGCCCCAGCTGCTTGCAGGGGCTCTCGCGCTATGGCAACGACCTGTCCAACGGGCTGCTGGAGGCGGACTACATCGTCGTCGAGATGGCGCAGCGCATCCTGGGGCCGCAGTGGCTGGAAAATTACGTTGCCACGGCCAACGCGGGCGGCATCGAACGCGTGCTGGTGTAGTACTGTCGCACGCCCCTTCGCAGGAGATCTCCATGGCAGGCCTGAAACCCGGAACACCCACCCCCCGCTCGATCACCGCGCATGGGCAGTCGCGCGTGCTGGAGGTCGGCTTCTCCGATGGATCGACCTTTCGCATCCCGTTCGAGCTGATGCGGGTGTATTCCCCGTCGGCCGAAGTCCAGGGCCACGGTCCCGGCCAGGAGGTGCTGCAGACCGGCAAGCGGGAGGTGACGCTGGAGGCGCTGGATCCGGTGGGCAACTACGCGGTGCAGCCGCGCTTCTCGGATGGGCACGACACTGGCATCTTCTCCTGGGACTACCTGTACTTCCTGGGCTCGCGCGAGAAGGAACTGTGGGCCCAGTACGAGGAGCGCCTGCGTTCCGCCGGTCGCGGCCGGGACGACCCGATGCTCCCGCCGGCCGGCCACGGCTGCGCGAGCCATTGAGCGGCGCGCACCGGCATCCGCCGGCTGCGGCCTGACGGCGCGATTCGGCATATTTGCGACAAATTTCCGGCCTGCCTGCGGGGTTGCGGCAGCGTGTACCCGGTTCGCGACTAGCATTGCCGGTGATGACTACCACGCATTTCGGATTTGAATCGGTCGACGAGGCGGACAAGGCGCGCCGCGTCCGGGGCGTCTTCGATTCGGTCGCGCCCCGCTACGACCTGATGAACGACCTGATGTCCGCCGGCCTGCACCGGGCCTGGAAGGCCTACACGGTCATGGTGGCGAATGTGCGCGAGGGCGCGCAGGTGCTGGACATCGCCGGGGGTACCGGGGATCTGGCGCGGGCCTTTGCGCGGCAGGTCGGGCCCCGCGGACGGGTCGTATTGACCGACATCAACGAATCCATGCTGCGGCACGGCCGCGACCGCCTGCTCGATGCCGGCTGCGCGCTGGATGCGCTCGTGTGCGACGCCGAAAAGCTGCCGTTCGCCGACGGTCACTTCGATCTGGTCTCGGTGGCATTTGGCCTGCGCAACATGACCCACAAGGACAGCGCGCTGCGCGAGATGGCCCGGGTCCTGAAGCCCGGCGGCAAGCTGCTGGTGCTGGAGTTCTCCCGCGTGGCCAAGCCGCTGGAGAAGGCCTACGACTGGTACTCCTTCAAGGTGCTGCCCCAGCTCGGCCGCTGGGTCGCGAACGACGAAGCCAGCTACCGCTACCTGGCGGAGTCCATCCGGATGCATCCGGGGCAGGAAGAGCTGAAGACACTGATGTTGAATAACGGCTTCGGCCATGTGGATTACCACAACCTCACAGGAGGCCTGGTGGCACTGCATGTTGGAATCCGATGCTGACTACGGGAGACGCCATGAAATTCCTGACGCTGGCCGCCGCGTTGCTGCTGACCCTCACCAGCCTGAGTGCCGATGCGGCGCGTCTGGGCAGCGGGCGATCGATCGGCAAGCAATCCGGCAATGTCACGCAGCGGGAGGCCGCACCGGCGGCGCCTGCCGCGCCCGGCCAGGCGGCGAATCCGTCGGTGGCGCGCCCGGCCACGCCCGCGGCCCCGGCCACCGCGGCCGCGCCCAAGCGCCCCTGGGGGGCGATGCTCGGCGGTCTGGCCGCCGGGCTGGGGCTGGCCTGGCTGGCCAGTTCGCTGGGCCTGGGTGAGGCTTTCGGGCAGATCCTGCTGTTCGGGCTGGCCGCCGTCCTGATCATGGCGGTCGTTGGCTGGCTGATGCGCAGCCGGCGGCCCGCGTCGGCGCCTGCCGCCGCAACGCCCTATGCATTCCAGAACGCCAGCGGAGGGTCTGGCGCCGCCCCCCGGCCCTACCGGCCGGAGAACGTCGGCAACGATGCGTCCGCCCGGCCGTGGGAGCGCACCAGCACGATGGCGGCGCTCGAGCCGCTCGGCACCGGGAGTGCCTCGCGCTCGATGATCGGTTCGGCGCTGGCCGGTTCGCAGTCCTGGGGCATTCCGGAAGGCTTTGATTCGCAGGGTTTCCTGAAGGCGGCCAAGTCCAACTTCATCACGCTGCAAGCGGCCTGGGACAAGTCCGACATCCCGGCCCTGCGGGCGATGATGACGGACGACATGCTGGGCGAGATCCGGGCCCAGCTGGCCGAGCGCGAGGCGCACACCGGCGGACCGGCCAATCAGACCGACGTCGTCATGATCGACGCCAGCCTGCTCGGCATCGAGGACCTGGGCGACGGCTACATGGCCAGCGTCGAGTTCTCCGGCATGATCCGCGAGGACTTTTCCGCCGGCCCCCGGCCGTTCCGAGAAGTCTGGAACATGACCAAGCCCAAGTCCGGCGCGACCGGCTGGCTGGTGGCCGGGGTGCAGGCCCTGCAGTGACGCGGGTCGATTGATGCCGGCGGCCCGGGCCGCCGGTCGAATGCGGGAATAATCGGGCCCATGGCCACCCTGTCCCCGTTTCATCTGGTCGAGCGCCTCGCCCAGCAGGTTCTCACCCGTCTGCCTCCGCCGCCCTGGGCGGTCGAGGAAATCCAGCGCCGCATCGTGCTGCTGCTGAACCATGTGCTGATGCAGGAACCGGCCGCGATGGAGCGCCTGGTCCGCCAGAAGACCCGTGTCGTCGCGCTGCGCTGGCAGAACTTCGCGCTCAGCCTGCGGATCACGCCGGCCGGACTGCTGGACCTGGCGCCACCCGATGCCAACCCCGACCTGGCGCTGACGCTGGAGGACGGCTACGCCGCCGACATGGCCCAGGCGCTGCTGCGCGGCGACAAGCCGGCGGTGCGCATCGACGGCGACGTGCAGCTCGCCGCCGAGGTGAACTGGCTGGCGGACAACGTCCGCTGGGACATCGAGGAGGATCTGGCCCGTGTCATCGGGGATGCGCCAGCGCACCACCTGGGCCAGATCGTGCGGCGTGTCCGGGAGGCGATCCGTCGATTCCCCGGCACCGGACGCCCGGTGCCTGCCGGCGCGTCGGGCAGCGCCCCATGACGCGGCTGGTGCGGGGCCTGTTCATTGTCTGGGTGGTCCTGCGCTACGGGCTTGATGAGCTTTTCCTGAGCAGTTTCGAGAAGCCCTGGCTGCGGCTGCTGGGGCGCATCGTGTCGTTCGGGCGCCGGCTGGATGCACCCCGGGGCCAGCGACTGCGCCAGGCACTGGAGCGGCTCGGGCCGATCTTCGTCAAGTTCGGTCAGGTCCTGTCGACGCGCCGGGACCTGCTGCCGGTGGATATCGCCGACGAACTGGCGCATCTGCAGGACCGCGTGGCCCCGTTCAGCCCCGACATCGCGGTGGCGACGATCGAGCGCGCCTTCGGCAAGCCAGTCGACCAGATCTTCGCGTCCTTCGACCGGGAGCCGGTGGCCAGCGCCTCGATCGCGCAGGTGCACTTTGCCGTGCTGCGAGACCGGCAGGGCAACGAGCGCGAGGTCGCGGTCAAGGTGCTGCGCCCGGGCATGCTGCCGGCCATCGAGAAGGATCTCGGCCTGATGCGCATGATGGCCGGCTGGGTCGAAGGCCTGTCGTCCGACGGCAAGCGGCTCAAGCCGCGCGAGGTGGTGGCGGAATTCGACAAGTACCTGCATGACGAGCTGGATCTGGTGCGTGAGGCGTCCAGTGCCGCCCAGTTGCGGCGGAACATGGCGGGGCTGGACCTGGTGCTGATCCCGGAGATGTACTGGGATTACTGCAGCTCCGAGGTGATCGTGATGGAGCGCATGCAGGGGATTCCGATCAGCCAGGTGGCGCGCCTGCGCGAGGCCGGCATCGACATCCAGAAGCTGGCCCGGGACGGTGTCACGCTGTTCTTCACGCAGGTCTTCCGGGACGGCTTCTTCCATGCGGACATGCACCCGGGCAACATCCAGGTCAGCGTCGAGCCGGCCACCTTCGGGCGCTACATCTCGCTGGACTTCGGCATCGTCGGCACGCTGACCGAGTCCGACAAGGAGTACCTGGCCCAGAATTTCACCGCCTTCTTCCGGCGGGACTACAAGCGGGTCGCCGAGCTGCACATCGAGTCCGGCTGGGTGCCGCCCGGCACCCGCGTGGACGAACTCGAAGGCGCCGTGCGCGCGGTGTGCGAGCCCTACTTCGACCGGCCGCTGAAGGAGATCTCGCTGGGGATGGTGCTGATGCGGCTGTTCCAGACCTCGCGCCGCTTCCATGTCGAGATCCAGCCCCAGCTGGTGCTGCTGCAGAAGACGCTGCTCAACATCGAGGGCCTGGGCCGGGACCTGGACCCCGACCTGGACCTCTGGAACACGGCCAAGCCGTTCCTGGAGACCTGGATGCTGGAGCAGGTCGGCCCCCAGAAGCTCTGGGAGCAGCTCAAGGGGGAGGCGCCGCGTTATGCCAAGCTGATCCCGGAGTTGCCCCGCCTGGTGCATGAGTTCCTGAAGCGTCCGCCGGACCCGCTGCATGGAGAGATCAAGGTCCTGCTGCAGGAGCAGCGGCGGACCAACCGGCTGCTGCAGAACCTGCTGTACGGCGGTCTCGGCTTCGTGCTGGGTCTGGTGGCGATGCATCTGATCGTGCGAATTCGGCTGTTCTGAAGCGCGTCCGGGCACCGCGCTCCCTATAATCGAGGGTTTTGCAACTTGCAAGAACAAGCGGGTGCCCCATGCCTATCTACGCCTACAAATGTGATTCCTGCGGGTTTTCCAAGGACGTTTTGCAAAAGATCTCGGACGCGCCCTTGACCACCTGCCCGTCCTGCCAACAGCCAACCTTCTCCAAGCAGGTGACCGCGGCCGGCTTCCAGCTCAAGGGCTCCGGTTGGTACGCCACCGACTTCAAGGGCGGCAACACCAGCACGCCAGCCCCTTCCGGCGACAAGCCTGCGGGCGGCGACGCCGCGGCGGACAGCAAGCCCGCGGCGACCGCCGACACCAAGAAGGCTGACGCGACGCCCGCGTCCAGCCAGTGAACGGATTCCTCCGCGACGTCGGTCGGCCCCCATGCACCTCAAGAAATACCTGATCACCGGACTGCTGGTCTGGCTGCCGCTGGCGATCACCGTCTGGGTGATGCTGTGGCTGGTCGGGTTGCTCGACGGCATCTTTGCCGGCCTGCTGACGGCGCTGGAGACCTTCCTTCCCGAGGGGCAGAGCCCGATGATCGAGCGCCTGCGCTCGATCCATGGCCTGGGTGTGATCCTGGTGGTCCTGGCGCTGTTCTTCACCGGCGCGCTGGTGTCCAACGTGGCAGGGCGCTGGTGGGTGCGCCAGTGGGACCGCCTGTTCGCGAACATCCCGATCTTCAAGTCCATCTATACCAGCGTCAAGAAGCTGTCGACGACGCTGTTCTCCAGCGACGGCAATGCCTTCCGCAAGGCCATGCTGATCCAGTACCCGCGCGCCGGCTCCTGGACCGTCGCGTTCCAGACCGGCACACCTTCCGGCGAGGTTGCGTCGCATCTGGGCCCCGACTTCGTCAGCGTCTACGTACCGACCACGCCCAACCCGACCAGCGGCTTTTTCCTGATGGTTCCGCGGGCCGACGTGATCGAGCTGGCGATGAGTGTGGATGAAGCCCTGACCTACGTGATCTCCATGGGGGCGGTTGCACCGGCGCCGCCAGCCCGCGCCCCCGTGGGCAAGTAGCGGTTGTTCTGTTTGTTGAGCCGGGCATCCGCCTGGCCGCCTGAAAGTTGACTATGGCCATGCGTTCCGAATATTGCGGTCTGGTGACCGAAGCCCTGCTGGGGCAGACCGTGACCCTTTGCGGCTGGGTGAACCGGCGTCGCGACCACGGCGGCGTGATCTTCGTCGATGTCCGCGACCGCGAGGGTTATGTGCAGGTGGTCTGCGACCCCGACCGCGCCGACATGTTTGCCCGGGCCGAAGGCCTGCGCAACGAGTTTTGCATCCAGGTGCGGGGCCTGGTGCGCGCCCGGCCGGAAGGCACGACGAACGACAACCTGCGCAGTGGCAAGGTCGAGGTCCTGTGCCACGAGCTCACCGTGCTGAACCCGTCCGTGACGCCGCCGTTCCAGCTGGACGACGACAACCTCAGCGAGACCACCCGGCTGACGCACCGCGTGCTGGACCTGCGCCGCCCTTACATGCAGAACAACCTGCGCCTGCGTTACCGCGTGGCGATGGAGGTGCGCAAGTTCCTGGACGCCAACGGCTTCATCGACATCGAGACGCCGATGCTGACCAAGTCCACGCCGGAGGGCGCGCGCGACTACCTGGTCCCGAGCCGGGTGCATGACGGCCACTTCTTCGCGCTGCCGCAGTCGCCGCAGCTGTTCAAGCAGCTGCTGATGGTCGCGGGCTACGACCGCTACTACCAGATCACCAAGTGCTTCCGCGACGAAGACCTGCGGGCCGACCGGCAGCCGGAGTTCACGCAGATCGATATCGAGACCTCCTTCATGGAAGAGGAGGACATCCGTGCGCTCACGCAGGCCATGACGACCACCGTGTTCCGCAACGCCCTGGGGGTCGAGCTGGGCGAGTTTCCGGTCATGCCCTACTCCGAAGCGATGCACCGCTACGGCTCGGACAAGCCCGACCTGCGCGTCAAGATGGAGTTCACCGAGGTCACCGACCTGATGGCGGATGTCGACTTCAAGGTCTTCTCCGGGGCCGCCAACAGCAAGGGCGGCCGGGTGGTCGCGCTGCGCGTTCCGGGCGGGGCGCGTGACGTCGGCGGCCTGAGCCGCAGCGAGATCGATGCCTACACCGAGTTCGTCAAGATCTACGGTGCCAAGGGCCTGGCCTACATCAAGGTCAACGAGGCCGCTGCGGGGGCGGGCGACAAGGCGGCCCGCTGGCCCGGGCTGCAGAGCCCGATCGTCAAGAACCTGCATGACCGTGCGCTGGCCGGGGTGCTGGAGCGCACCGGTGCGCGCGACGGCGATCTGCTGTTCTTCGGGGCGGACAAGGCCAAGATCGTCAATGACGCGATCGGTGCGCTGCGCGTCAAGATCGGCCACAGCGAGTTCGGCCGCAGCAACGGCCTGTTCGAGGCCGGGTGGAAGCCGCTGTGGGTCGTCGACTTCCCGATGTTCGAGTTCGACGAGGAGGCGCAGCGCTACACCGCGACGCACCATCCGTTCACCGCCCCGAAGGACGGCCACGAGGACTGGATGGTGTCCGCGCCTGAGAAGTGCCTCTCGAAGGGCTACGACATGGTCCTCAACGGCTGGGAGATGGGCGGCGGCTCCGTGCGTATCCACCGTGCGGACGTGCAGAAGAAGGTCTTCGACGCGCTCAAGATCACGCCGGAGGACGCCCAGCTGAAGTTTGGTTTCCTGCTGGATGCCCTGCAGTACGGGGCCCCGCCGCATGGCGGCCTGGCCTTCGGCCTGGACCGCATCGTGACGCTGATGACCGGTGCCGAATCGATCCGCGACGTGATCGCGTTCCCGAAGACCCAGCGGGCCCAGTGCCTGCTGACCAACGCGCCGTCGCCGGTCGACGAGAAGCAGCTGCGCGAACTCCATATCCGCCTGCGGACTCCCGCCGCGGCCTGACCCGCCCGGCCGGGCTTGCGGCAGAATCGGCGCACGATGCCGTCTGCCTCCGTTGCGCCCGGGCGCGCCGTCAAGATTCCGCAATCCGTGCTGGTGGTGATCCACACGCCGGCGCTGGAGGTGCTGCTGATCCGGCGTGCCGATGCGGCCGAGTTCTGGCAGTCCGTCACCGGCTCCAAGGACAGCATCGACGAAGCATTCGCCGACACCGCGGCGCGCGAGGTCCTGGAGGAGACCGGCATCGACTGCCGTCCCGG
>JAEUOX010000450.1 GCA_016790475.1 Rhodoferax sp.
CCACGCTGTCCGTGGCCGGCGGCGCGGTCCAGTTCGGCGCGCAGCTGGATGTCGCAGGCACGCTCGCGCTCTCCAGCGGGACGCTGGCCGGCAGCGGCCCGATCCACAACACCGGCTCGGTGCAGAAGACCGGCGCCGGCATCTTCACGTTGTCCTCGACCTTCGACAACGCCGGTACCGTGAGCACCAGCGCCGGCACGCTAAGCCTGACCGGCGGCGGCACGCACACCGGGAGCTTCACGACGGCTGCCGGAGCGATCACTGACTTCCAGGGTGGGACCCACAGCTTTGCAGATGGCGTCGTGTTGGCGGGCACAGGGAGCGTCGGTGGCGGAGGTTCGCTTGTGCTTGTCGGTACTGCCAGCGGCGCGGGCCTGACACTGAACGGCGGCACGAGTTCGACGCCGATCGACCTCACCGAACTGGCCTTCTCTGGCACTGGAAACATCAGCAACTTGGGGTTTGTCAAAGGCAGCACGCTGACATTGCCCGGAGACTTCGTGAACGGCCTCGGGGCCAGTGCAGAGTTTGACAGTGTGACCATTGGAGGCCGCCTATTGAATTCCGGCCACCTCGGGGTGATGGGCACAGTCACTGTCGCCGGATCAATGACACAGCAACTTGCCGGGGACATGACAATCGCATCTGGAGGCAAGCTGGTGATGAACCAGCCATCTGGCGTTTTCCGATGGGTGAATGGAACCATCGGCGGAGCCGGGGGTTTGGAGTTCTTGAACGGGAGCGAGTTCGAATTCTTCGGCAATGGAGACCGGGTCATCAACGGTCTCAACTTCAGCTTCCCTGACCTGACCTTGCCGAACGGATCACTGACCGTGCGGTCGGGCAGCCTGACACTCGGCGGCAACTCGGTGCTGCCCGCCGGCGTCGACCTGAACCTGGAGGGCGGCACACTCACATTGCCACCCAACAGCAGCCTGGCCATCTCCGGCGATTTCAATGTATCCGGCGGGGCCTTCACCGGACCCGGCAACCTGAACATGGCCGGCGGCAGCCTCAGCCTGAGCCCGACAAACACCGTGGCCTGGACCAACTCCGGCGCGCTGACGAACACCGGCACGCTGAACCTCGCCGGCTCGACGATCACGAATGCGATTGACAACCAGGGCACCATCAACCTGGGTGGCGGCCTGACCTTTACACAACCGCTGACCAATCGCGGCACGCTGAACGTGCAATCCGGCACCTCCAGCTTCAGCGGCGGCGTGCAGCAGCAAAGTGGCGATGTGGTGCTCAGCGGCGGTACGCTGCAGGGGGATCTGACGCTGGCGACCGGCAGCCTGCGCGGCAACGGCACGGTCGATGGCACCGTGACGATCGGTACCGTCACGATGTCGCCGGGCGCGTCGCCGGGCAAGCTGATGGTGACCGGCAACCTGGTGCTGAATGCGGCCAGTGTCGTGAGCATTGAACTCGGAGGCACCGTGCCCACGACCGGCTACGACTGGATCCAGGTCGGCGGCACCGCCACGCTGGCGGGCACGCTGAACGTAAGCCAGATCGGCGGGTTCGTCGCACCACCAGGCAGCAGCTTCTCGATCCTGCAGTTCGCGAGCTCGACCGGTGCGTTCTCGGCGGGCGGCTCGCTGCCTGCGACGGTCACCCTGAGTTACACCCCGACGGCGGTGCTGCTCTCCGGTGTGCCAGTTGTGATCGCGCCGCCTCCATTGCCGCCATTGCCGCCATTGCCGCCTCCAATACCGCCCGATGAAGATCTGCCACCGGGGGCGCTGCCCGGTCGTGACCGGAATGATGACACCGTCCCAGGCATGGACCCAGAACCCGAAATCGAAGTAGAAGGCTGCCGATGATTGCCAAACACCTGCCCGCCGCTGTGGCTCTCGTGCTGCTTGGCCCGACTGGTACCGTCTGGGCCCAGAACGCCACCCCACCCCGCGTCGCCAACGCCACCTCGGTGGAGGGCACCGCCTACGTCACCCGCGCCGACGGCCGCCAGGGCATCCTGGCCCGCGGCACCGTGCTGGGCGTGGGCGACACGCTGGCCACGACGCGCAACAGCAC
>JAEUOX010000455.1 GCA_016790475.1 Rhodoferax sp.
TGATCGACCATTTCGGCCAGAGCACCGGCGCCTGGATGCACGCCGCCGCCTGGGGCCGCGACGACCGCCCGGTGGTGACCGAGAGCGAGCCGGTCTCGATGAGCCGCGAGACCACCTTCGACCGCGACCTGCACGCCGTGCGGGACCGCGCCGAGCTCGGCGCGATCTTCACCCGGCTGTGCGAGCAGGTGGCCGGCGATCTGCAGCGCAAGGGCTACGTCGGCAAGACGATCGGCATCAAGCTGCGTTACGACAACTTCAAGATCGCGACCCGCGACCAGACGATCGACCACTACACCGCCGACGCGCGCACGCTGCGCCGCGTGGCCGGCCAGTGCCTCAAGCGCGTGCCGCTGGAGCAGCGGCTGCGCCTGCTCGGGGTGCGTGTGGGCGCGCTGGCACGGCAGGACGCGGTCTATGCCGAGGCCCCGCCCGGCGCCCCGCTGACGGCCCGCGAGCCGGCCCCGGTGCCGCAGACCGGCCAGCTGTTCTGAGTTTCCTCACCAACCACCACCCACCATGCACTGCTTCACGCTCACCACCTCCGACGACCAGATTGCGCACCTGGTGCTCAACCGCCCGCAGGAGCTCAACACGATGAACGCCACCTTCTGGCGCGAGCTCGGCGAGGCCCTCGCCGGCCTGCAGTGCGCCGGTCAGGCGCGGGCGCTGGTGATCTCCAGCACCGGCCGGCACTTCAGCGCCGGCATGGCGCTCGACGTGTTCGGTGCCGGCGGCGTGCTGATGGACGACAGCAGCCCCGAGGGCCGCAGCGCCATGGGCCTGTTGATCCAGGAGCTGCAGGGGACCTTCACGCAGCTCGAGGCGCTGCGCATCCCGGTCATCGCGGCGATCCAGGGCGGCTGCATCGGCGGCGCGGTCGACATGGTCACCGCCTGCTGCCTGCGCTATGCCACCGCCGACGCCTTCTTCTGCATCCAGGAGATCAACATCGGCATGGTCGCGGATGTCGGCACATTGCAGCGCCTGCCCAAGCTGATCCCGGAGGCGGTCGTCAAGGAGCTGGCCTACACCGGACGGCGCCTTCCGGCCGCGCGGGCGCTGGCGCTGGGCCTGGTCAACGAGGTGTTCGACACGCCCGAGGCCACGCTGGCCGGCGCGATGCAGGCCGCGCGCGAGATCGCGGCCAAGCCGCCGGTGGCGATCTGGGGCACGAAGCAGGCCATCCACTACGCACGCGACCATGCCACCGCCGACGCGCTGCAGCACATGGGCCTGCTGCAGTCGGCGATCTGGAGCAACACGCATGTGCGCGAGGCGGTCAGCGCGATGAAGGAGAAGCGTGCCGGCAAGTTCCCGGCGTTGCCGCCGCTGCAGGGCTTCGGCGAGCCGGCCGCCTGAGCTGCGCTGGGCGCCGGCTACTGCCGTGCGGTACGCACGTTCTTCGGCAGCGCCTGCGGGTAGCTGGTGCGAAAGGGGTTGATGTCCAGCCCGCCGCGGCGGGTGTAGCGGGCATACACCGCCAGCTGCGTCGGCTGGCAGCGGGTGCGGATGTCCATGAAGATGCGCTCGACGCACTGCTCATGGAATTCGTTGTGGTTGCGGAAGCTCACCAGGTACTGCAGCAGCCGCTCCTGGTCGATCTGCGGCCCGGCATACGCGATCTGCACGCTGCCCCAGTCGGGCTGGCCCGTCACCAGGCAGTTGCTCTTGAGCAGGTTGCTGGTCAGCACCTCGGTGACCGGCTGCTCGTCGAAGTTCGCGCGCAGCAGCTCCGGCGCCGGGGTGTACTGGGTGCACTCGATGTCCAGCCGGTCCAGGCTCAGACCGTCCATCTCCTGGATCGGCTCGCGGTCGAACATCTCCGGCAGCAGCAGGCGCACGCCCACGCCGGACTGCATGGCCGGCGCGCCGCGCCACAGCGCCGCGTTCAGATCCGCACGCAGGTGCGCCTGTACCTCGGCGGCGTCGGCGAACCGGGTATTGGTGAAGCTGCCCAGGTAGAGCTTGAAGGACTTGCTCTCGATGATGTGGGGCGTCTCGCAGGGCACCGTCACCTGGGCGATGGCCACCTGCGGCTTGCCGCGCGGATTGAGCCAGCTGAGCTCGTAGGCCGTCCACAGGTCGGCGCCGAAGAACGGCGGGCGCTCGCCCACGCCGATCTCGCGCCGCTTGTCGGCCCGGGCGATCGGGAACAGCAGCGCCGGGTCGTAGTGGTCGGTGTAGCTGCTGGCCTTGCCCAGCGGAGAGTCTTCCGCGGCGCTCATGCTCCGGCCCCCTTTGCGCTGCCGCGGTTTGCGGCCAGGAACTGCAGCATCGGCGGCACCAGCCGCTCCACGACGCCGGGGGCGAGGTCGTGCCCCATGCCATCGATGCCGACCAGCTCGGCGCCGTGCAGGCGCCGCGCGGTGTCCTCCCCGCAGGCGAAGGGCACCAGCGGGTCGGCACGGCCGTGCAGCACCAGCGCCGGCAGGCGCACGCTGGCCAGGGCCTGGGCGCGGTGGTGCGTATCGGCGACGATCGCGACCATCTGCCGCATCGTACCCACCGGGTGGAAGCTGCGCCGGATCGAGGCCTCGATGCGCTGGCGCATGTCGGCCTCGGGAATCGGGTAGGCCGGGCTGCCGATGGTCCGGTACAGCTGCACATAGTGCGCAACGATGTCCTCCAGCGCCGGGCTGGCCGGGCTGCGCATCAGCACGCGGCGCACCGCGGGTGTGGCCTCGGGCAGGCCGCGCGCGCCGCTGCTGCTCATGATGCTGGTCAGGCTCAGCAGCCGCTGCGGCGCGGCGATGGCCATGCGCTGCGCGATCATGCCGCCCATGCTGACGCCCACCACATGGGCCCGCTCCACCTGCAGCGCGTCCAGCAGGCCCAGCGCGTCCTGCGCCATGTCGGCCAGGCTGTAGGGCGGGCGGATGCCGGCGCGAAGCTTGTACTTGACCATGGTCCACAGCAGGTTCGGCGGCCCGAGGTGGTCGAAGTGCTGCGACAGGCCGATGTCGCGGTTGTCATGGCGGATCACGCGGTAGCCCGCATCCACCAGGGCCTGCACCATCGCCGGCGGCCAGGCCACCAGCTGCATGCCCAGGCCCATGACCAGCAGCACCACCGGGCGCGGCGCGCCGGTGCCGGGGCCGCTGTCCTCGAACGCGATATCGATGCCGTTGGCCCGGATCTGCATGGGCGCTTGCACTTAGTCCGCGAGCGCGCGGCGAAACACCAGGCGCTCGGGCGTGGACAGGCCGGCGGCGTACGCATAGCCCTCGCTGTCGAAGCCCGTCAGCGCCTCCGGCCGGGTCAGGCGCCGGGTGATCGCAAAGCGCGCCATCAGGCCCC
>JAEUOX010000490.1 GCA_016790475.1 Rhodoferax sp.
CCACACTGCTGCTTGATCCCCGTCAACCAACAGGAGACTTCCCGTGACCGGTACCCCCGCGACCCGCTGCATTCCCGGCACCACGCCCTTCGACGGCGTGCAGGCCCAGAAGGGCTATGCCCTCAACAAGATGTGCTTCTCGTTCAACGATGCCGCGAACCGCGCCGCGTTCCTGGCCGACGAGGAAGGCTACATGCACCGATACGGCCTGAACGAGGAGCAGGCGGCGGCCATCCGCAGCCGTCAGGTGCTCAGCCTGATCGCGGCCGGCGGCAATGCCTACTACCTGGCCAAGTTCGCCGGCATCTTCGGTCTGGACATGCAGGACATCGGCGCGCAGCAGACCGGCATGACCAAGGACCAGTTCAAGGCCAAGCTGGTCGCAGCCGGCCAGTAAACCCCAGGAGACCCACGACATGGCACAACTCATCGGCGGCCTCGGCACGTCCCACATTCCCGCCATCGGCGGCGCGATCCACCATGGCCGCCAGCAGGAGCCGTACTGGAAGCCCTTCTTCGACGGTTTCCCGCCGGTCCATCGCTGGCTGGACAAGGTCCGCCCGGACGTGGTCGTGATGTTCTACAACGACCACGGGCTGAACTTCTTCCTCGACAAGATGCCGACCTTCGCCGTCGGTGCGGCGCCGCTCTACCACAACGCCGACGAGGGCTGGGGCATCCCGACGCTGCCGCCGTTCCGGGGCGACACTGCGCTGTCCTGGCACATCATCAACCACCTGGTCGACCAGGAGTTCGATGTCGTGACCTGCCAGGAACTGCTGGTCGACCATGCCTGCACGCTGCCGCTCAAGCTGTTCTGGCCCGAGGGCGACTGCCCTGTGGCGGTGGTGCCGATCTGCATCAACACCGTGCAGTTCCCGCTGCCCTCGGCCAAGCGCGTCTATGCGCTGGGCCGCGCAGTGGGCGAGGCGATCCGCAGCTGGGACAGCGACAAGCGTGTCGCGGTGATCGCGTCCGGCGGCCTGTCGCACCAGCTCGACGGCGAGCGCGCCGGTTT
>JAEUOX010000517.1 GCA_016790475.1 Rhodoferax sp.
CCAGGCCGAACGCCACCAGCGCCGCGCAGACGACGCGCCTCATGGCAGCCGGATCTCCGCATCGCGGCGGAACGGCCACTTGCGGTTGATCTCGTTGACGAGCTGCTCCACCTTGCGCAGGCTGGCGTCCACCTCGGCGCGCAAGGCCCCCAGGTCGGTCGTGGCTTCGCGGGTGTTGGCGCCAATGGCCTGGGCCTCCACCAGCACCGCATCGACCTTCTTCAGGCTGTTGCGTGCATCGGCCAGCAGCCCGTTGAGCTGCACCACCGTGGCCCGCGTCTCCGGCACGACGCCGTTGGCGCCGAACACCTGCGCGTCGGCATTCGCCACCAGGCCGTCGGTACGCGCGGCGATGCTGTCGGCCTTGACGACCACCCCGTCGAGCCGGGCCAGCAGCGCATTGGTGCGGTCGACTGCCTGCATGATGCGCCGGATGTCGGCCTCGTTGCCCAGCAGCACCCCCAGCGCGCCGCGCGGCCCGTTCAGCCGCTCGGCCGCCGTCTTCATGCTTTGCAGGCTGGCATTGAGCGGCGCGTCCGGCCCGGTCAGTGCACTGAGGTTGCTGACGAGCTCGCGCACACTGGCCACCATGCGCGGGATCTCGGCTGCCGCATCGCCGCGCAGCACACGCCGCTCGGCGCCGTCGGGCAGCGGCGGGTCGGTCATCACGCCGCTGAACGCGCGGATGCGGGTGCTGCCCACCAGGCCGTTCTCCATCGTGAACACGCTGGAGGCGCGCAGCCAGTGCGCGTCGCGGCGCGGAATGTCGACGATGATGCGGGCATTGCCCTCGGGGGACAACTCGATGCGGCCGACCCGCCCGATCGGGAATCCGGAGAAGGTCATGTCCATGCCGACGACGATGCCCTCGGAGTCGTCCGCGATCAGCACCAGCTGCTGGGTGCGCTCGAACGCGCCGCGCGCGTACAGCAGGTAGGCCACGGCCGCCGCCACCAACAGCACCATCAGCGCCAGCAGCAGGCGCGCCTTGGTCTCCAGGTGGGCTACCGGGGGCGGCGTGTCCGGTGCGGGGGAAGGAGGCGGAGCGGCCATGCGGTCTCAGTAGTAGTTGCCCACCAGCGCGAGCACCTCGCCCAGCAGGATCAGCGCGAACACGCGCCCCAGCAGCCCGATGTTGTCGCGCCGGCGCCGGTGCACGCCGCCCCGGCGCAGTTGCTCCGGGGCCACCGGAACGATCGCGACGACCAGGCTCAGGTACAGCGCCTTGCCGCAGAAGATCAGCGTCACCGCCGGATTGAACACCTGCCCGACGGTGCGGGTGTAGGCATCGAAGCCCCAGGTCGTGAAGCCATAGACCGTCAGGTAGGTCAGCAGCAGCGCCAGCAGGCAGCCCAGCGCCGCCAGCAATGCCACCGCCAGGCCGCCGGCCAGCACGCGCGGCAGCAGTTCGTCCCGGGCCGGGTCGCGCCCGGCGCGCCACATCGCGTGCAGGTGGCCCTGCGCACGCAGCGCGGCCACGGCATCCGCACCGGGCAGCGTGTAGCGCAGCGCGACGAACAGCGCGACCATCAGCGGCAGCAGCTCCAGCACCAGCGTGCGCACCAGCACATCCAGCGCATACCGGCTCAGGCCGTAGCTCTCGGCGGTGGCCACCACGATCCGGATGATCACCAGGCTGACGACCGACGCGATCACGATGAAGGTCGGCAGCAGCGGCGCGGTCGCGGCATAGAACTCCCGGTAGAGCATGCTGCGCTGGCTGCGCCGGTAGCTCGACGGCGACAGGGAGAGCACCAGCATCTGCGCGCCGAAATCGACCAGCTGCCACCAGCCGGCCAGCCAGCCCCACAGGCCCCGGCCACCCTGCCAGGGCCGGCTGTCGCCGACGCGGCGGGCCGGGTTCATGCGCCGAAGGCCTCCCGGGCCTGCGCCACATCCATCGTGCGCACCCCATGGGCGGCAAGCCGCGCCAGGAAGGCCGCGCCGGCGTCGGCAAAACCCTGTACCGGGCTCATGCAGTCGGTCAGGAAGATCGTGCGCTGCAGGCGGGCCGGCTCCAGTTGGGCCAGCATGTCCTCGCCGGACGCGGCAACGCAATGGCTCAGGGCCTCGCCCGCCACCAGCAGCGTGCTGCCGTCGCCGGCCAGCCGATCCAGCAGCGGCCGGTTGAGCTGCGAGCGGGCATCGTCGGCGCGCGGCACCTCGGCGCGGAAGGCGCTGTACTGCTCGGTCAACGGATGCTGGCCCTTGAGCACCTTGTCGGTATTGCGGGCCCGCGCGATCTCCCACTGCGCCAGGCTGGCGGCCAGCCGCTGCTCGATCGCATGGCCCCAGGTGCCCAGCACGCAGTGCACCGGCCAGACGATCAGCGTGCGGCCGCTGCCAGCCTCCAGCGCATCCAGGTAGGCCTGCACCTCGGCCAACAGCGCCGCATTGCGGGGGCGGTAGCGGCCTGCGCGCAGTTCGGCAGCGGTGATCGTCGTGAAGGGCGCCACCGGTCCGCCATCGGCCGCGAGCCAGAAGCTGGTGCGCTCGACGGCGACACCCGGGTGCGAGTCCAGCGTGACGACGATGTCGTCGATGCGCCCCTGCAGCGCATCCACCAGGCCCGCCAGGCGGTCCATGTCGGCGCGGGCGCCCGGTACCGGCAACGCGGCACCGTCGATGTCCATGAAGTCGTTCTGGGGGTCGATGACGAGCAGTTGCAGGCGGGGCATGGCGGGGTCTCGCGGGGGGCCGTCCGTCAGTCGGAGCGTTCCCCCGCATGGTAGCCCAAGGCCCAGGCCACGTGTTCCTGCACCAGCGGGCTGGTGTGCTCGCGGCGCGCATCCAGCGCCTGCAGGATCTGCGGGTCACCGGGGCGCTGGCGCAGCGCATTGCCCAGCGCCACCGCAATATTGCGCAGCCAGCGCAGGTGCCCGATGCGCCGGATCGCGCTGCCCTCGGTGCGCTGCAGGAATTCGGCCTCGCTCCAGCCGAAAAGGCGCACCAGCGTGTCGCCGGACAAGCCCTCCCGCGGCTCGAAATCCGGCAGCGGGCTGCGCCGGGCGAACTTGTTCCAGGGGCACACCAGCTGGCAGTCGTCGCAACCGTAGATGCGGTTGCCGATCAGCGGGCGAAGCGCCAGCGGAATCGCATCGGCGTGTTCGATCGTCAGGTAAGAAATGCAACGGCGTGCATCCAGCCGGTAGGGCGCCAGAATCGCCTGCGTCGGGCAGGCGGTGATGCAGGCGCTGCAGTTGCCGCAATGCGCATCCACCGGTGCGGTCGGTGGCAGCGCCATGTCCAGGAACAGCTCGCCGAGGAAGAACATCGAGCCGCCCTCCCGGTCGAGCACCAGCGTGTGCTTGCCGCGCCAGCCCAGCCCGCTGCGCACGGCCAGCTCGGCCTCCAGCACCGGCGCGGAATCGGTGAAGGCCCGAAAGCCGAGCGGGCCCACGGCCGCCTGGATCCGCTCGCCCAGGCGCTGCAGGCGCTGGCGCAGCAGCTTGTGGTAATCCCGGCCACGCGCATACATCGACACCACCGCCTCGCCGGGCTCCCGCAGGCGATCGAGCTCCTGGCGCGGCCAGTGCGGCGGTGCGGACGCCGGCAGGTAGTCCATGCGGGCGGTCACGACGCTGACACAGCCCGGCAGCAGTTCGGCCGGCCGGGCGCGCTTGAGGCCGTGGCGCTGCATGTAGTCCATCTGGCCGTGGAAGCCGGCCTGCAGCCACGCCTGCAGTCCGGGCTCGGCACTGGCGAGGTCGATCCCGGCCACGCCGATTTGGGAGAATCCCAGCTCCAGACCCCAGGCCTGGATGCGGGAGACCCATTGACTGCCCTCGGGAAGCGAACCGGAATGCATGAGGCGCCGATTGTAAAAAGCATGTGCTGGCCGCACGAGGCCGCGACGCGCGCCTGCGCCGATGCGCTGGCAGCCTGCCCGGCGCTGCGGGACGGCTTCATCGCGCTGCAGGGCGAGCTGGGTGCCGGCAAGACCACCTTCGTGCGCCTGCTGCTGCAGGCGCTCGGCGTGCAGGGCCGCATCAAGAGCCCAACCTACGCCGTCGTCGAGCCCTACAGCGTCGTCGACCCGCTGGCGCCGGCCGAGGCGCTTTCCATCTGGCATTTCGACTTCTACCGCTTTGATGACCCACGGGAATGGGAGGACGCGGGCTTCCGCGACATCTTCGCCAGCCCGGGGCTCAAGCTGGCCGAGTGGCCGGACAAGGCCGCCGGCATGCTGCCGGTGCCAGATCTGGTGCTGCAGATCGCGGTCGGGGACGACGACGTGCGCCAGGTGCAGGCCACGGCCCGCAGCCCGCGGGGCCTGCGGCTGCTGGAGGCCTGCGCCGGATGAATCGCCGCCGCTGGCTGCAGGCGGGCAGCCTTGTGCTGCTGCTCACGCGCGTGCACATCGCGCGCGGTGCCGGCATCCTGGCGGTGCGGGTCTGGCCGGCGCCGGACTACTCCCGCGTGACGATCGAATCCGACGCCGCATTGAAGGCGCGCCATGTCTTCGTGGCCAACCCACCGCGCCTGGCGGTGGACATCGACGGCATCGAGCTGAATGCGGCCCTGCGCGAGCTGGTCGCCAAGGTGCGCTCCGACGACCCGACGATCGCCGGCATCCGGGTGGGCCAGTTCGCGCCCGGCGTCGTGCGGCTGGTGCTGGATCTCAAGCAGCCGGCGCAGCCGCAGGTGTTCAGCCTGGCGCCGGTGGCGGCCTATCAGCACCGGCTGGTGTTCGATCTGTATCCGACCGCGGTCGCCGATCCGCTGGAGGGCCTGATCACCGAGCGGATGCGTGAGCGCCCCGCGGGCGCCGTGCCCGGCCCGGCCGCGACGGCCTCCGCAGCATCGCCGACACCCCCCCCGGCCTCGGCTGCCGCGGCCGATACCGATCCGCTCGGTGCACTGATCGCGCAGCGCGCCGTGCGGGGGCCCGTCGGCGGTGTATCGGCTCCGGGCGCCGGGGCGTCCGCCGTGGGCGGCGCCGTGACGGGCACAGCACCGCGGGTGGCCGCCTCCGGAACGGCAACCCCACCGATGACCGCCGCCAACACCCCCCGGGCAGCCGCCTCCTCGCCCCCGCCCGTCGCAACGGCACCGGCCCGCACCGACCGGCTGATCATCGTCGCGCTGGACCCGGGCCACGGCGGCGAGGACCCCGGTGCAATCGGTCCGGGCGGCACGCGCGAGAAGGATGTGGTGCTGCGCCTGGCGCACCTGCTGCGCGAACGCATCAACGCCACCAGTGTCAACGGCAACGCGATGCGGGCCTACCTGACCCGCGACGCCGACTTCTTCGTGCCGCTTCATGTGCGGGTGCAGAAGGCCCGCCGCGTGCAGGCGGACCTGTTCATCAGCCTGCATGCCGATGCGTTCTACACGCCGCGGCCGCAAGGGGCCAGCGTGTTCGCACTCAGCCAGGGGGGCGCGTCCAGCAGCGCGGCCCGCTGGATGGCCGACAAGGAGAACAAGGCCGACCTGATCGGTGGCCTGAACGTCGCGGCGCGCGACGCAGAGGTGCAACGCGCGCTGCTCGACATGAGCACCACCGCGCAGATCAAGGACAGCCTGGTGCTGGGCAGCGCGATGCTGGGCGAGATCGGGCGCGTGGGCAAGCTGCACAAGCCGCGCGTCGAACAGGCCAGCTTCGCGGTGCTGAAGGCTCCGGACATCCCCAGCGTGCTGGTCGAGGCGGCCTTCATCAGCAACCCGGAGGAGGAGGCGCGGCTCAACAGCGACGCCTACCAGCAGCAGCTGGCCGACGCGCTGATGCGCGGCATCACGCGCTATTTCGCGCGCAACCCGCCGCTGGCGCGCAACCGCTCGATCTGAGCCGGTGCCTGCGCGACGCGCTGGCACACTTCGTCGGCCGTTGGCGGCACCGCGCCACGGCGCATCACGCACAGCGTGGCACTGGCCAGCGCATGGGTCAGCAGCGCCTGGGCGGTGGCGTCCTGCAGCGGCCCGGCCGTCTGGCGCTGCGGCTGCTGCAGCCAGGCCACCAGCAAACCGGCCAGGAAACAGTCGCCGGCGCCCACGGTGTCGACCACCGCCACCGGAGCACGCTCCGCCGCATGCCACAGGTGGCCGTCCCGCCCCAGCAGGCAGGCGCCGCGCGCGCCCAGCGTCAGCGCGAAGAAGCGCGCTGGCGTGCCCTCCAGCAGCCCGGCGGCCCGGTCGACCGCGTCGGTACCAGGGACGCCCAGATGCTCCAGGTCCTCGTCGCTGGCCTTGATGATGTCGGCCATTTGCAGCGCCGCCAGCACATTGCGGCGGTAGGCCGGCAGGTCGGGCATCACCGAGGGCCGCAGATTGGCGTCCACCACGACGGTGCGGCCCTGGGCCCGCTGCGCACGCAGCCAGGGCAGGTAGACCTCCGCATCCTCGGGCGCCAGCGCCAGGCAGCCGCTGCAGACCAGCTCCAGCGCGGGCAGCGCGGCGCAGGCCTCGCCCAGGCGGGCCGCGCTGGTGTCGCGGTCGGCAACCCCCTGGCGGTAGAAGGCATAGTCCGGGTGGCCCTGCGCATCCACCGCGACGACGGCCAGCGAGGTCGGTGACGCGACCGGTGCCTGGCGCGCCAGCGTCACACCGTCGTCCTGCAAGGCCTGCGCCAGCTGGCGGCCGAAGCGGTCCGAGGACAACGGATTCAGGTAGGCCACGCCCAGGCCCTGACGTGCGATCGCCCGGGTCAGGTTGAACACCGCACCGCCGAGGCAGGGGTCCAGCCGGCCGTCCGGCTGGCTGATCAGATCGATCAGGGCCTCACCGGCGGTGGCGACCCGGATCGCCGGGTTCGGGTTCGAATTAGGGTTTTCCATAACTAAAACAACTTGATTTAATTAAAGCGATCGAAATATACTGCACCCGCGCTGCACCGTAAAGCGTCACGACAGTCCCTCCAACGCAACCCTCTCTCAGGAGACACCATGCAAAAGACCCTCATCGCCCTGGCCGCCCTCGGCTTTGCCGCCACCTCCGCGTTCGCCGCCGAACCCGTCATCGGCCTGATCACGAAGACCGAAACCAACCCCTTCTTCGTCAAGATGAAGGAAGGCGCCCAGGCCGAGGCCAAGAAGCTCGGCGCCAAGCTGCTGACCGGCGCCGGCAAGACCGACGGCGACAACGCCGGCCAGGTGACGGCGATGGAGAACATGATCGCCGCCGGCGCCAAGACCATCCTGATCACGCCCAGCGACAGCAAGGCCATTCTGCCCGCCATCAAGAAGGCGCAGGACAAGGGCGTCATGGTCATCGCGCTCGACAGCCCGACCGACCCGGTCAGCGGCACCGACGCGCTGTTCGCGACCGACAACTACAAGGCCGGCGAGCTGATCGGCCAGTACGCCAAGGCCGCGCTGGGGGGCAAGCCCGCCAAGATCGCCACGCTGGACCTGTTCCCCGGTCATCCGGTCGGAGCGCAGCGCCACAACGGCTTCATGAAGGGTTTCGGCCTCGCCGCGCCGGATGCCAAGAGCAATGAACTGGGCAAGGACGCCAGCATCGTGTGCATGGCCGACAGCTTCGGCGACCAGGCCAAAGGCCAGACCGCGATGGAGAACTGCCTGCAGAAGAACCCGGACATCAACCTGGTCTACACGATCAACGAGCCGGCTGCTGCCGGCGCGTTCAAGGCGCTGAAGGCCGCGAAGAAAGAACAGGGCGTCGTCATCGTGTCGGTCGACGGTGGCTGTGCCGGCATCAAGGACGTGGGCGCCGGCGTGATCGCCGCGACCTCGCAGCAGTACCCGCTGAAGATGGCCGCCATGGGTGTGGCTGCCGGCGTCGAGTTCGCCAAGACGGGCAAGAAGGTCAGCGGCTACACCGACACCGGCGTGACGCTGATCGCCGGCAAGGCGCTGCCGGGCGTGGACAGCAAGGACGTCAAGACCGGCACCGACCTGTGCTGGGGCAAGAAGTAATCCTGCTGCGATGATGCGCGCCCGCGTGCCAGGATGGCGAGCGGGCCGCATACCCCCCACCCCACCGCACCAGGAGTCCCCATGTCCGCTCTGAAAGAGAAACTGCCGCCGATCGGCACGCTCGGGCCGTTCATCGCGCTGCTGATCGCCTGCATCTTCTTCGCCTCGCAGACCGACCGCTTCCTGACGGGCGAGAACCTGTCATTGATCCTGCAGCAGGTGATGGTGGTCGGCGTCATCGCGATCGGCCAGACGTTGATCGTGCTGACCGCCGGCATCGACCTGTCCTGCGGCATGGTGATGGCGCTGGGCGGCATCGTGATGACCAAGCTGGCGGTCGAGATGGGCCTGCCGGTGCCGCTGGCCATCCTGGCCGGCATCGCGGTGACGGCGCTGTTCGGGCTGGTCAACGGCCTGCTGGTCACGCGGCTCAAGCTGCCGCCCTTCATCGTCACGCTGGGCACGCTGAACATCGCGTTCGCGATCACCCAGCTCTATTCGAATTCCCAGACCGTCACCGATCTGCCGCCCACGCTGACCTGGCTGGGCAACACCTTCCAGATCGGTGGCACCGAGGTCGGCTACGGCAGCGTCCTGATGGTGCTGCTGTACCTCGCGACCTGGTTCTACCTGCGCGAGACCTCGGCCGGCCGCCACATCTATGCGGTCGGCAACAACCCGGAGGCCACCCGCCTGACCGGCATCGCGACCGAGCGGGTGCTGCTCGGCGTGTATGTGCTGGCCGGCGTGCTGTATGGCGTGGCCTCGCTGCTGGCGGTGTCCCGCGTCGGCGTCGGCGACCCGAACGCCGGGCAGACCGAGCATCTGGATGCGATCACCGCGGTGGTGCTGGGCGGCACCAGCCTGTTCGGCGGGCGCGGCATGATCTTGGGCACGCTGGTGGGCGCCATCGTCGTCGGCGTGCTGCGCAACGGCCTCACGCTGATGGGCGTGCAATCGGTCTACCAGGTGCTGATCACCGGCATTCTGGTCATCCTCGCCGTCGCGATTGACCAGCTTTCACGCAAGGGAGGTCGTTGAGATGAGCACTTCCGCACCCATCGTCATGCAGGCCCGCGGGCTGGTCAAGCGCTACGGGCAGGTCACCGCGCTGGACGGCGCGGACTTCGAGCTGCGCGCCGGCGAGATCCTGGCCGTGATCGGCGACAACGGCGCCGGCAAGTCCTCGTTGATCAAGTGCCTGTCGGGCGCCACGATCCCCGACGCCGGCGAGATCCTGCTGGACGGCCAGCCGATCCATTTCAGGAGCCCGATGGACGCGCGCCGCGCCGGCATCGAGACGGTCTACCAGGATCTGGCGGTGGCGCCGGCGATGACGATCGCCGAGAACCTGTTCCTGGGCCGCGAGCTGCGCCGCCCCGGTTTCCTGGGCAACGTGCTGCGCATGCTGGACCACAAGAGGATGCTGGAGGAAAGCATCGCCCGGATGCGCGACCTGAAGGTCGGCATCCGCTCGATGACGCAGGCGGTGGAGACGCTGTCCGGTGGTCAGCGCCAGTGCGTCGCGGTGTCCCGGGCCGCGGCCTTCGCGCAGCATGTCGTGATCATGGACGAACCCACCGCGGCGCTGGGTGTCAAGGAGGGCAACATGGTGCTGGAGCTGATCCGTCGCGTGCGCGACAAGGGGCTGCCGGTGGTGCTGATCTCGCACAACATGCCGCATGTGTTCGAGATCGCCGACCGCATCCATGTCGCCCGGCTGGGCAAGCGTGGCGCGGTGCTGAACCCGAAGAAGATCAGCATGAGCGACACCGTGGCGGTGATGACCGGCGCGCTGAAACCCGAAGACCTGCCGGCCGACGCGCTGGCCTGATCGGAGTCGCAGCATGCTCAAGGGAATCGACCCGCTGCTGACGCCGGACCTGCTGCGCCTGCTCGCCGACATGGGCCACGACGACGCGCTGGTCCTGGCGGACGCGAATTTCACCGCGGTGCGGCTGGCCGCCGGCAAGCCGGTGCTGCGCCTGCCTGGCATCAGCATGGCAAGGGCCGTGCGCGCCATCGACTCGGTGCTGCCGCTGGCCGCGGACGTGGACCACCCGGTGGCCTTCATGCAGGTCTCCGGCACGCAACCGCCCTACCTGTCGGCGCTGCAGCGCGAGGTGCTGGACCTGCTGCAGCCCAGCCTGCTGCCGCACCAGCGCGCCGAGGCGATCGAACGCTTCGCGTTCTACGAGCGCGTGCAGGCCGCATTTGCCATCGTCGTCACCGGCGAGCGCCAGCCCTTCGGCAATTTCATCCTGCGCAAGGGCGTCATCGGCGACACTCTGCGTCCATGACCGCCGAGCTGTCGCGCCCTCCCCCGCTGCTGCGCCCCCGCGGCTCCAACCATGTGGGCATGCGCCAGTTCAACGAGCGCGTCGTGCTGCAGGCGATCCGCCAGAACGGCAGCCTGCCCAAGGCCGAGCTGGCCCGGCTGACCGGCCTGACCGCGCAGACGGTCGGCCTGATCACGACCCGGCTGGAGGACGACGGCCTGCTGCTGCGCCAGGAACGCGTGCGCGGGCGCATCGGCCAACCCTCGGTGCCGCTGGCGCTGAACCCGGACGGCGCCTTCTCGATCGGCATCAAGATCGGCCGGCGCAGCGCCGACTGCCTGCTGGTCGACTTCACCGGCACCGTACGCCAGCGCCTGGGCATCGGCTACCCGTTCCCGGACGCGGACAGCCTGCTGCCGGCGCTGGGGCGCAACATGGGCATCCTGCGCGAAGGCCTGGGCGCGCTGGGGGCCCGCCTGGTGGGCGTAGGCGTCGCGGCGCCATTCCAGATGGGCGGCTGGCACCGGATGCTGGGCCTGTCGGAGGCGCAGAGCAGCGCCTGGAACCAGATCGATCTGGCTGCCGCGGTGCAGGCCATGACCGACCTGCCGGTCAGCTTCGCGAAGGACACTGCCGCCGCCTGCGTGGCGGAACTTGTCGGCGGGCGCGGGCGCGACCTGAAGAGCTTCCTGTACCTGTTTGTCGACACCTTTGTCGGCGGCGGGCTGGTCATCAACTCGCACCTGCATTCCGGCCTGCACGGCAACGCCGGCGCGGTGGCCTCGCTGCCGCTGCAGCTGGCCGGCGGCCAGGGCACGCCGGAGCAGCTGATCCGGCAGGCGTCGCTGTGGGAACTGGAGCAGCGCTTCGCCGCCCACGGGCTGGACCCGGCCGCGGCCTACGACGAGCGGGCGCTGCAGGCCCCGTTCGACACCCACACCGCCGCCTGGGTCGCGCTGGCCGCCAATGCGCTGGCGCACTGCGTCGCGAATGGCGTGGCCTTCATCGACCCGGACGCGATCGTGCTGGACGGCTCCTTCTGCCGCCCGCTGCTGCAGCGCCTGATCGAGCAGACCGTGCTGGCGCTGGGGAACTACAACTGGGAAGGCATGTGGCCGGGCACCGTGATCGCCGGCAGCACCGGCCCCGACGCGCGCGCGCTCGGCGGCGCCTGGCTGCCGCTGCACGCGAACTTCGCGCCGGACCGGGATCTGTTCCTGAAGGTCGGGAACTGAATCCACGCGACGCAGGCAGGGCCCGGCGCGTCCGACAACCGCGTCAGAGGGATGCCGCGGCCTGGGCCTTCCTGCGCGCCTTCCAGGCCCCGACCACCACCAGCAGCCCCGGAATGAAGATCATGGCCCAGATGATCTTGTCCAGGTGGGTCTTCACGAACGGGATGTTGCCGAAGAGGTAGCCCACCGTGACGATGCCGACCACCCAGATCACCGCGCCGACCACGTTGTAGAGCGTGAACTTGGTGCGCGTCATCTCGGCGACGCCGGCGACAAAGGGCACGAAGGTGCGGATGAAGGGCAGGAAGCGTGCGGCGATGATCGTCACGCCGCCGTACTTCTCGTAGAAGTCGTGCGCCTGCTGGAACGCGCGCTTGTTGAAGAAGCGCGAGTCCTCCCACTGAAAGACCTTCGGCCCGAAGAATCGCCCGATGCTGTAGTTGCACTGATCCCCCAGCACGGCCGCGGCCACCAGCAGCGCCATCACCAGCGGGTAGTTCATCAGGCCCACGCCGCACATCGCGCCGACCACGAAGAGCAGCGAGTCGCCCGGCAGGAAGGGCATCACGATCAGCCCGGTCTCGACGAAGATGATCAGGAAAAGCAGCGCGTAGACCCAGGTGCCGTGGTCCCGCACGAAGGCCTCCAGATAGCGGTCCACATGCAGGATGAAGTCGAGGAGCAGCGCGGCGTATTCCATGGGGCCGGATTATCACTGGCGCCCTGCAGCCCCCAGGACGCCGCCTAGAATGCCGCGGTGCATCCGTCCCCCGCCCCGCGCCGCGCCATCCAGGAACTTCCCGACGAGCTGATCAGCCAGATCGCGGCCGGCGAGGTCGTGGAGCGGCCGGCCTCGGTCGTGCGCGAGCTGCTGGACAACGCGCTGGACGCCGGCGCGCGGCAGATCACGGTCCGGCTGCTGGCCGGCGGCGTGCGGCTGATCGCGGTCGAGGACGATGGCATCGGCATCCTGCGCGACGAACTGGCGCTGGCGCTGCGCCGCCATGCAACGAGCAAGATCCGCAACCTGCATGAGCTGGAGGCGGTCGACACCTTCGGCTTCCGCGGCGAGGCGCTGGCCGCGATCAACGCGATCGCGGACTGCACGGTCGCCTCGCGCGCGCTGGGTGCTGACGCGGCCTGGGCGCTGGACGGGCGCACCGGCGAGCTGCGTCCGGTGGCGCGGGCCACCGGCACCACGGTCGAGGTCAAGGAGCTGTTCTTCAGCACGCCTGCACGGCGCAAGTTCCTGAAGACCGATGCCACCGAACTGGCGCACTGCGTCGAGGCGGTGCGCCGGCAGGCGCTGGCCCGGCCGGACGTGGGCTTCGCGGTCTGGCACGATGGCCGGCTGGTGGAACAGTGGCGCGGCATTCCGGACGCCGAGGACGTCGCGCAGGCCGGCCGGCTGGCCGATGTGCTCGGGCCGGACTTCATGCAGCGCTCGGTGGCGGTCGACCACACCAGCGGCGGCCCGGCGGCGCAGCCCGGCCGCGGCGAGCCGGCCCACCCGGTGCGGGTGCGCGGTCGCGTCGGCACGCCGGACGCGGCACGGCCGCGCGGCGACCAGCAGTTCTTTTATGTCAACGGGCGCTTCGTGCGCGACAAGGTGCTGCAGCATGCGGTGCGCTCCGCCTACGAGGACGTGCTGCACGGCCAGCGCCAGCCGGTCTATGTGCTGTACCTGGACATCGACCCGCGCCGCGTCGACGTGAACGTGCACCCGACCAAGATCGAGGTGCGCTTCCGCGACAGCCGCGAGGTGCACCAGGCGGTGCGCCACGCTGTCGAGGGCGCACTGGCCGCGCCGCGCTCGGCGCAGACGCTGCCCGTCACCGCGACGACATCTGCGGTGGCGCCGACCGAAACGGCACCGTCTTTTCTGAGCCCGGTGCCGCGCCAGCAGCCCCTGCCCTGGCGGCCGGATGCGCCGCAGGTCGGCCAGCGCGTGAGCGATGTGGGTGCGCTGTGGGGGTCTGACCCCGCGAGGGCTTCGACGGGCTCAGCCCGAACGGATGCCTTGGTCAGCCCACTGTTCACCCCGGGAGAGAAAACAAGTTCGCTCTCCATGCCCCCCTCCCCCGTTCGGGCCGAGCCGGTCGAAGCCCTCACACCGACACAGCCCCTGCCCACCGGCGAATGGCCGCTGGGCCGTGCCGTGGCCCAGTTGCACGGCGTCTACATCCTGGCCGAAAACGCCCAGGGACTGGTGGTGGTGGACATGCACGCCGCGCACGAACGCATCGTCTACGAACGCCTCAAACA
>JAEUOX010000004.1 GCA_016790475.1 Rhodoferax sp.
GCCTCGGCGCGGCGCACCGTGCTGCTGCTGGAGGGGCTGTAGCCCTTCCTCGACCGCCGAGGTGACAATCGACCGTGTTTTTGACACCGAGGAGCCCATGATGTCCGACTGGCAACCTGCCGCCCGCTACCCCGACCCGGCCTTTGTCGCGCTCGACCCGTCCTTCGAGCGCTACCGGGTCTCGCTAGCCAAGGTCGAGCGGCTGGCCACCGGCATGCGCTGGTCCGAGGGGCCGGTCTGGCTGGGCGACACCCGGGCGCTGATCTGGAGCGATGTGCCGGGCGACTGCATGTACCGCTGGGACGAGGTCACCGGCCAGACCCATGCCTTCCGCAAGCCGTCCAACAACGCCAACGGCAACTCGCGGGACCGCCAGGGCCGCATCGTCACCTGCGAGCACCTGACGCGCCGCGTGACCCGCACCGAGCATGACGGTCGCATCACGGTACTGGCCGACCAGTTCGAGGGCCGGCGCCTGAACTCACCGAACGACATCGTCGTCAAGTCCGACGGCTCCGTCTGGTTCACCGACCCGGCCTTCGGCATCGGCGGTTTCTACGAAGGCATGAAGGCCACGCCGGAGCTGCCGACCCATGTCTACCGGATCGACCCGGACGGCAGCCTGTCGCTGGCGCTGGAGGGCCTGGACCATCCGAACGGGCTGGCCTTCTCGCCGGACGAGTCGATCCTGTACATCGTCGAGTCCCGCGCGAATCCGCGCCGGATCATGGCCTATGACGTTGTCGACGGCCGCCGGCTGGTCCGTCCCCGGGTGGCGATCGATGCCGCCGGCGGCACGCCCGACGGCCTGCGCGTGGACGTCGACGGCAACCTCTGGTGTGGCTGGGGCATGGGCCAGGCCGGGCTGGATGGCGTGCATGTGTTCAACCCGGCGGGCCAGCGCATCGGTCGCATCGACCTGCCGGAGCGCTGTGCGAACCTGTGCTTCGGTGGCGTGCACCGCAACCGGCTGTTCATGGCTGCCAGCACCTCGCTGTACGCGCTGTACGTCAACACCCAGGGCGTCGGCTACAGCTGACGGCTCACCGCTTGAGCACGCGGCGCACGACCTGCAGCAGCTGGTCGACGTTGAAGGGCTTGGTCAGGTAGCCGTCAAAGCCGGCGCGCAGACCGGCCTGCACATCCTCCGCCATGGCGGCGGCACTCACCGCATAGACCGGCAGCGTCGCGGTGCGCGGATCGGCGCGCAGCAGGCGCACCGCGTCCAGCCCGCTCATGCCCGGCAGGTGGATGTCCATCAGCACCAGGGCCGGCAGCTCGGCCCGGATCCGCTCCAGGCCCGCCTCGGCCGTTTCGGCCAGCTGGTAGTCCACCGCATCCAGCTGCCCCAGCAGGTGCTCCATGATCGTCGCATTGACCACGTTGTCCTCGATGTAGAGCACCCGGGCGCGGGGCTTGCCGGAAGCCGCCGCCTCCCGCGGCGCGCCCCCTGCCTCCGGCACCGGAGCCGGCGCGGGCAGCGCCTCGGGGCCGCGGGGCGACAGGGCCGGGGGCAGGGCCAGCCGAACCCAGAAGCTGCTGCCGGCGCCCTCGGTGCTCTCGAAGCCGATCGTGCCCCCCATCGCATCCACCAACTGGCGCGTGATCACCAGGCCGATGCCCGCACCTTCCACCCGGCCGCGCTCTGCGCCGAGGCGGTCGAAGGACGTGAAGATGCGGCCATGCTTGTCTGCCGCGATGCCCAGCCCGGTGTCGCTGACCCGCACGCGCACCCCGTCCGGCTCCGGAATGCAGTCCACCTGCACCGACCCGCGCGGCCGGTTGTACTTGATCGCGTTGGACAGCAGGTTGATCATCACCTGGCGCAGGCGCACCGGATCGGCCCAAACGGTGACGTCGTGCTCGCAGGCCTGCACCTGCACCGCGATGCCCTGCTTGCGGGCCATCGACTGCACCATGTCGACACTCGCCTCCACCGCCGCGCGCAGCGGCACCGGACCCAGCTTCAGGTCCAGCCGGCCCGCCTCGATCCGGGCCAGGTCGATCAGGTCGTCGACCAGCGCCAGCAGGTGGCGCCCGGCAGCCTCGATCTCGGCGGCACCGGCCCGCGTCGCGGCCGGCAGCGCCGGATCCAGCGCGAACAGCTGCGAGAAACCCAGAATGGCGTTGAGCGGCGTGCGCAGCTCGTGGCTCATGCTGGCCAGGAACTCGCTCTTCGCCCGGCTGGCCGACTCCGCCAGGTCGCGGGCCGCGACCAGCGCTTCCTCGGCCTGCTTGCGGGCGGTGATGTCGACGCCAAAGCCGTAGAAGGTGTAGCGGCCGTCCTGACGACGCGAGCCGGCCACGTAGGTGACCTCCAGGTCCAGCCGCGGTCGGTCACCGGTGGCCGGATAGCTGATCTCGCGGACCACGGCGCCCTCCTCGAGCGCCCGCTTGGCTAGCGTCAGATTGAAGCGCATGCGCTCCTCGCCCAGCACGTCGCTCAGGGAACGCCCGACGATCTCGCTGACCGGCAGCCGCAGCACGGAGGCATGCCGCTCATTGACGAAGGTGTACACCGCATCCTGGCTTGCCGCGGCGATGTAACCCGGGAAGGCGTCCAGCAGCGTGCGCAGCTCCGCCTCGCTGTCGCGCAGGGCCTGCTGCGCATCGAAATAGTCGGTCACGTCGGCATAGGTCCGCACCATGCCGCCGTCGGGCAGCTTGCGCGTGCGCACCTCCAGCACCACGCCCTTGCGCGTGCGCCGCACATAGACCTCGGGCGAGTTGACCCGGCCGCCGGAGAAATAGCGGCGCCGGCCCTCGGCATCGATGAATCCGGCATCCGGCTGCAGCTCCCCCTGCGACTTCTGGTACTGCACCACATCGTCGTAGCGCCACTCCGGCCCCATCAGGTACTCCGGCAGGTCCAGCAGCTCCAGCGCGCGCTTGTTGTAGACACCGACGCGGCCCTCGGCATCCATGCTGACGATGCCCTGCGCGATGTTGTCCAGCGTGAGCTGCAGCGCCACCGTCGCGCGGGACAGCTCCTCGCCGGTTGCGCGCAGCTGGCTCTCCGCACGGCGCCGGTCGGTGATGTCGACGCCGAAGCTGTAGACGACCGGTCGTCCGGTATGCGCATCGACGTCCCGCACCAGCGTGACCTGGTCATAGAGATCCTCGCCGTCCGTGCGCGGGTGGCGCCGCTCGTAGGTCACGGATTCGCCGGCGAGGGCCCGCTGCATGTGGCCCACCAGCCAGCCGGCGACCTCCGGGCCGACGACCTCTGGCAGCGCCCGTCCGACCATGTCCTGCGGCCGCACGCCGAGCCGGGCCGCCACCCGCTCGTTGACATAGGTGTAGACCAGGTCTGCGTCGACCCGGGTGATGAAGCCCGGGAAGGCATCCAGCACGGCCCGCTGCTCGGCCTCCCGGTCCCGGACGAGCGCCATCGCGCGCTCCTCGGCGGAGACGTCGCGCGTGACCATCACGGCGCCGCGCTGGCCTTCCTGCCCGGTGTCGTAGGGGTAGTAGCGGGTCTCGACGATCCGGCGCAACAGGCCGGGCAGTTCCAGCGAATCCCGGACGACCTGGATCTCCCGGCGCTCCAGACACAGCGCCAGCGCATCCCGGCGCTTGTCGCTGATGCCCTCCGGCAGCGCGATCCGGGCCAGCTGCCCGAGCGCGGCTTCGCGCGGGATCCCGCTGAGCCGGCACCAGGCGTCGTTGACCATCGTATAGCGCTGCTCCTGGCCGACGACGCTGACCATGTCGGCGATCGAGTTGATGGCCAGCGCGTAGGTGCGCAGCGTCACCTCGGCTTCCTGGCGCGCGGTGATGTCGGTCCACAGCCCGATCGCACCCACCGCGCGACCCTGCGAATTCTGGACCGCCGTCGTGTGGACCAGGCAGAAGCGCCGGCTTCCGTCCGCCCGCACGATGCCGATTTCGACGCCTCCGCCGGCCGGATGCGCGTCGGGCGCAACCGCCTGGCCCAGGCGTTCGCGTTCCGGCGCGCCGAAGAAGGCCGCCTGCGGCTGCCCGACCAGCTGCTCGCGCGACAGCGCCATCAGCCGGCACATGGCCGGATTCACGTCGATCGTGACGCCGGCCGTGTCCACGAACCAGTAGCCCTGCTCCGTCGCGCGCAGCAGCAACGGCCACAGGAAATTGCGCTCGTCCAGCTCCCGGCGCGCCGCCGCAGCCTGCGTGGCCTGGCGCTGCGCCTCCTCGATCAGCGCGGCCTGCGTGATGCGCAGCCGCAGGCTCTCGCGGACCATGCTCTGGGTCCGCAGAGCGGCCAGCAGGCCCGCGGCATGCAGCACCAGCATCTCCAGGATCAGCGTCAGCTGGTCGCCGTCACTGCGCAGCAGCACCATCGCCAGCCAGGCCGTGAGGGCCGGCACCAGCAGGCACGCGGCGGCGGCCAGATCGAACGCTGTCATCACCAGCGAGCCGGCCGTCACCGCCAGCGTGGCGTAGGCGATCAGCTGAAACTGCCGCAGTTCCGCCACCGGCATCAGCAGCACGCAGGCCAGCGTCCAGACGATGCCGTGCACCACCGCCCCTGCCCGGAAGCGCCACAGCCAGACCGGCCGCCGTGCCGCCTCGGGCTCCTCGCGGCGCCAGCGCGCGACCATCGCCAGCCGGAACCCCGCCACCAACAGCAGGCTGGCCAGCCAGCCCAGCAGCGGCGCCGCCGGCAGGTGGGAGGCCAGCAACGCGACCAGCCCCAGGCCCAGCACGGTGCTGGCCCCCATCGAGCCGGCCAGCACGCGGGCATGCAGCCGGATGCGCTCTGCCGCCAGCTCCTGGGCGAGTTCGGTGGCGGACGGGGTGAGGTGCGTGGAAGGCGTCATGCGGGCTGCGGATCAGTCTAGCCGATGCTCCTCCCACCGGCCGCAAGACGCCTTGATGCGGCGCAGAGGATCAGGCCGGGGGCTGCCGCAGCAGCCGGACCCAGTCCGCCAGCGCGCAGGCCCCCTCGGCCAGCGCCAGCGTGGCGTCCAGCGTGGCCTGCGCCTGCGCGGGGGCCCAGACCCGACCGGCCAGATCCAGGAACTTGGCGCGGAGTTCGTCATGGCTGTAGGGCAAGGCGTCGTCGCCGCGGTTCACGCCGACCTCCCCGACCAGCACACGGCCGTCGGTCAGATGGATCGCGACCCGGGCCGGACGCTCCTGCGGCAGGCGTTCGGTCATGGCCGGATCCTCCTGCACCGTGACCCGCCGGGCCAGCGCCTGCACCGCGGGGTTGCGCACTGCCTCCCAGCTGAAGCTCGACAGTGCACTGTGCCCGTGCACGATGCGGGTGGCCACTGCGAATGGCACCGAGAACTTGGCCGCCACCGTGTTGTGCGGCGCCTGGCCGGCCAGCTCGGCCGCATACTGGTAGCTGTCCACCCGGACATGGTCGATCCGGTCTGCCGGCGGCAGGGGCGCCGTCTGCGCGATCTGGTCCAGCGCGTCGAGCGTGCCGTGGTTGAAGCGGCAGCAGGAATGCAGCTTGAAGTAGTTCTGCAGCACATGCCACTCGATGCCCAGGCCGCGCAGCAGCGCGGCGACATCGAAGTGCTCGGACACCACGCGGCCGAACACCGAGGCCAGGCCGTCGCGTTCGCCGGAGAAGCCGCACTCCGCCAGCTGCAGTGCCAGCAGGCCGTTGCGGTTGCTCAGGCCGGCGTACACATTGCGCACCAGGCCGCCGTCGAGCATGGTCTGCTTGGAGGTGGCCGTCGTCAGCGAGCTGGCAATCTGCAGGGTCTCGTGCATCGCAGCCGGTGCCAGCCCCGCCACGCGCGCGCAGGCGGCGGCGGCGCCGACGGTGCCCCAGGTGCCGTGCGGATGCATCGAGGCCCGCAGCCGCGAGGCGGCACCGATGCGGGAGCCGACCTCGTAGCCGGCCAGCACCCCCGACAGGAACACGTCGGCCGAGGCCCCCCGCTGCTCGCTGAGCGCCAGCGCAGCCGGAATCACATGCACCGCCGGGTGGCCGCGCGAGAAGCGGTTGCCCTCGTCCATCTCCAGGAAGGTTCCGGCCGTGCCGTTGATCAGCGCGGCCGCATCGGCGTCGATGCCCCGGCCCAGTCCCGGCAGCGTCGCCGCGCCTGCCGCCGTGTAGCGCGCCGCCAGGGCCTGCAGCTCCGGCTCGGCCGAACCGCCGACGATGGCGCCGACGGTGTCCAGCAGGATCCAGCCAAGCTGGGTACGCACCGCGGGCGGTACCTGCGCGATGTGCAGTTCGGACGCGAAGTGGCTCAGCGGGTCAGGGGTGGGCATGGAGGGCTTCCTTGGGCAGGGCATCGATCAGGTCTCGGGGGCGGGCCCACAGCACGTCCTGTGCGGCCCGCAGGTGGGCCAGCAGCCCGCGCAGTGCGGCGACGCGGCTGGGCATGCCGCACAGCCACGGATGCAGCGCCAGACCGAACACAGCGGCGCGCTGCTGCCGGGCGCTTTCGGCGCGCAGGCGCTCGAAGGCGGCGCCGGCCAGGTCCGCATGGGCCTGCGGCGTCAGGTGGCGCAGCCACTGGCATTGCACGTCATCCCACTCCGAGGACAGCGGCAGCGCCACCAGCGGCGGTGCGGTCTGCAATGCATAGGGCTGGTCGTCATTGGACCAGTCCAGCGTGTAGCGGATGCCGGCCTCGGCCAGCAGCGCGGCCGTGTCCAACGTGGTACCCCAGTCCTGGCTGACCCAGCCCACCGGGCGCTGGCCGGTATGGCGCACCAGGCTTGCGATGGCGCTGTCGATCTCCGCGCGCTGCTGCGCCCGGTCCATGCCGGCATGCTGCATGCGGGTGGCGGCCAGGCCATGGCCCAGCCATTCGCAGCCCCAGGCGTTGAAGGTGTCGACCAGCCGCGGCAGCCGCTCCATCGCCATCGCATTGGCCGCCACCGCCGGCCGGATGCCGGCCTCGCGCAGCGCCTCGATGACGCGGAAGATGCCCACGCGCAGGCCGTACTCGCGCTGCGTCCAGCTGCGGTAGTCGGGCGAGAAGCTGCCGAACTCCCCGACCATGCGCGGGTCGCGCAGTGCACCGTCCAGGGGCATGAACTCCCAGTGCTCCAGGAAAAGCACCACGAAGGACGCCAGGCCGGCCCCCTGCGGCCACAGCCAGGCCGGCCGGCGGGGCAGCGCCGAATAGGCGTAGATCGCATGGTCCATCGGTGGGCTCCTCCGGAAAGACCCGGCTGGGGTTTGCAGCAGTTGACTTGCAGGCACGAACCATGCATCGTCTATTGCAATTGTTCTACTTATGGAACAATATTCCTTCCACCACCATGAGGACCTCCATGAACACTTCCGCCTCGCTGTCGCGTCGTCGCATCCTGCAGGCCGGTGCCGCCACCGCCGCACTCGCCGCCCCTGGTCTGCTGCTGGCCCAGACCCGCCCGATCAAGGTCGGTCTGCTGCATCCGGTCAGCGGTGCGCTGGCCTACAGCGGCGGGCAGTCCCGTCTGGGGGGCCAGATGGCCATCGACGAGATCAACGCGGCCGGCGGCATCAAGTCCATGGGGGGTGCCAAGCTGGAGGCCCTGCTGGGTGATTCCCAGTCCCGTCCGGAAGTGGGCGTCAGCGAGGTGGAACGCATGCAGCAGGACGGCGTGGCCGCCTATGTCGGCTGCTTCGCCAGCGCGATCGCGCTGCCGGCCACGCAGGCCGCGGCCAAGTACAACACCCCGTTCCTGATCGACGTCGGCGTGTCCGACGCGATCGTCAGCCGCGGCCTGAAGAACGTCTTCCGGCTCGCCCCGGGCAACGGCAAGTGCGTCGACGATGCCTTTGCCGGCCTGTCCGAGGTCAACAAGGCCGCCGGCAGCCCGGCCAAGACCGCGGTCATCGTCCATGAGGATTCCGAGTTCGGAACCAGCACCGCCAAGCTGCTGTCGGCCAAGCTCTCCGGCATCGGCCTGGAAGTCAAGGAAGTGCTGCCCCACGCCAGACCGTCGGCGGCGCACTGTTGCACTGAGACGCCATGAACCCGACCTTGCCCCTGCCCAAGTACCACCAGATCTATCTGGTGCTGCGCGAGCAGCTGCGCGAGGGCCAGTTCGCCGACGGCCTGCCGCCGGAGATCGCGCTGAGCAAGCAGTTCGCCGCCGGGCGCGTGACGGTCCGCCGCGCGCTGGAGCAGCTGGCGAACGAGGGGCTGATCATCCGCCAGCCCGGCCGCGGCACCCGGCCGGCCCCGCAGGAAGCCGCCGACGCCGCCAGTGCCGGCACCGCACCCGGCAGTTCGGCGTCCCGCCTGACCGGCCTGCTCGAGAAGATCGTCAGCATGAGCCTGCGCACCACCGTCAAGGTGCTGGAGTGGCGCACGATTCCCGCCCCGCCGGATGTTGCCCAGGCGCTGCAGATTCCCGTCGGCGCCAAGGTCAAGAAGGGCGTGCGCCGACGCAGCCTGCCGGAAGGCCCGCTGTCCCACATCACGACCTATGTGCCGGAGGAGCTCGCCGGCCGCTTCAGCCGCAGCGCGCTGGGCCGCAAGCCGATCCTGCGCCTGATCGAGGAATCCGGTGTCGAGCTGGGCCGGGCCCACCAGACGGTGTCGGCCCGCCAGGCGGATGCGACCGTCGCGGCCGAGCTGGATGTCGCGGTGGGTACCGCGCTGCTGGCCGTGCGCCGCCTGGTGTTCGACGCGCAGGACCGCCCGGTGCAGTGGCTGCACGGCCTCTATCGCCCGGACCGTTATGAATACCAGATGGAGATCTCGCAGGTCGGCAGCAGCAACGCGACGATCTCGGTCAAGGAGAACCTGTCCGGCTGAGCCGCCGCGCAGTACACCACACACCCACGCATGACCACCGCCTCCACCCTCCCCGCCCCCAGCACGCTGGCGCAGAAGCTGATCGCCCGCGCGAGCGGCCGCCCGCACGTGACGCCGGGCGAGATCGTCAACTGCCGCGTCGACCTGGCGATGTTCCACGACTCCTCCGGCCCGCGCCGGCTCCAGCCGATGCTGGAGGAGCTCGGCGCGCAGATCTGGGACAAGTCCCGCGTCGTGCTGGTGCTGGACCACTATGTGCCCGAGACCAACGAGGAGTCGCGGCGCATCGTGCGCATCGCGCGCGACTGGGCGCAGGCCCAGGCGCTGCCCCATGTCTACGACAGCCAGGGCATCTGCCATGTGGTCGTGCCGCAGGGCGGCCACATCCGCCCCGGCATGTTCTGCGTCGGCGGCGACTCGCACTCGCCGACCGGCGGTGCGTTCGGTGCCTACATGTTCGGCATCGGCGCCACCGAGATGCTGGGTGTCGTCGTGACCGGCGAGATCTGGCTGCGCGTGCCCGAGACGATCACGATGGACTGGTCCGGCCGGCTGCCGCGCGGCGTCTGCGCCAAGGACATGATGCTCAGCATGATCGCCCGCTTCGGCATGAACGGCGCCGACTACCAGGCGGTGGAGTTCACCGGCGACGCGGTGCGCGCGCTGTCGATGCAGGAGCGCATGACGCTGTGCAACATGAGTGCCGAGCTCGGCGCGCAGACCGGCCTGGTCGCGCCGGACGCGACGACGCAGCAATGGCTGGCCGGGCGCCCGGGCGGCGCGGACCTGCCGGCGGCCGAGGGCCTGTTCTCCGACCCGGGATGTACCGGCACGCGCCACGCGTTCGACGCGGCCACGCTGAGCCCGCAGCTCGCGGCCCCGCACAGCCCGGCGCAGGGCGTGCCGATCGATGCGCACGCCGGCACCCGGGTGGACATCGCCTGCATCGGCGCCTGCACCGGCGCCAAGCTGGACGACATGCGGTTTGCGGCCGAGGTGCTGCGCGGGCGCAAGGTCGCGGCCGGCGTGCAGCTGCTGCTCGCGCCGGCCAGCCTGCAGGACCGCGCGCAGGCGGAGCGCGAGGGCACGATGCAGGCCTTGACGGACGCCGGCGCCAGCATCCTGCCCAGCACCTGCGGCGCCTGCGCCGGCTACGGCGCCAGCTTTGGCGAGGACCAGACCGTGATCTCCAGCACCGCGCGCAACTTCAAGGGTCGCATGGGCCCGGCCAGCACGCGGGTGTTCCTCGGCTCGCCCTACACCGTCGCAGCCTCGGCGCTGTGCGGCCGCATCGCCGACCCGCGCGAGGTGATGGCATGACGCATGCATCTTCGCCGGTGGGACACCGGCTGTGGCATGTCGGTGCCGACATCGACACCGACGCGCTGGCTCCGGGCGCCTACATGCAGCACGGCATCGAGACGTTGGCCCGGCACTGCCTGGAGAACGTGCTGCCGGAGTTCGCCTCCGGCGTGCGGCGCGGCGACGTGCTGGTCGCCGGCCCGAACTTCGGCATCGGCTCCTCGCGCGAGCAGGCCGCCTCGGCGCTGGTGCACCTGGGCGTGGCGGCCGTGGTCGCACCCAGCTACGGCGGCCTGTTCTTCCGCAACGCCTTCAACCTCGGCCTGCTGCTGCTGACCTGCCCGCAGGCCGAGCGCCTGCGCGACCAGACGCAGGTGACGATCGACGAGGCCCAGCCGGCGCTGGTCCTGCCCTCCGGCGAACGGCTGCCCTGTGCACCAGTACCGGATTTCCTGCTGCAGATGGTGCGGGCCGGCGGCCTGCTGCCGCAGCTCAAGCAGCGCCTGGCCGCGCAGCGCGCCTGACCCTTTCCAGGATCCTTCCATGACACCTTCCATCGCTCCCGCCTCCGCACTGCCCGCCGGCACGCTGCACGTCCCGGTGGCCATCGTCGGCGCCGGCGCCTGCGGCCTGGTGACCGCGCTCTCGCTGCGCAACGCCGGCATCGACTGTGTCGTGCTGGAGCGCGACCCGCAGCCCAGCGGCTCCACCGCGCTGTCCTCCGGGCTGATCCCGGCCTGCGGCACGCGCATGCAGCGGGCCCTGGGCATCGAGGACAGCGTCGCGCTGTTCGCCAGCGACATCGCCGGCAAGACCCACGGCACCGCCGCGCCGCACCTGGTGCAGGCCTACACCCGGGCCGTCGGCCCGGCGATCGACATGCTGGCCGAGCGCCACGGCCTGGACTTCCATGTGCAGGAGGGCTTCCTGTTCCCGAGCCACAGCGTGCTGCGCATGCATTCCGTCCGCAAGAAGACCGGCGCCGCGCTGGTCGGTTACCTGGAGCGCGCGGCCCAGGCCGCCGGAGCCGATATCGTCACCGAGGCCACGGTGCGCACGCTGTGGGTCGACGACACGCAGCGGGTGCACGGCATCTCGTTCGAGCGCCCCGACGGCAGCGTCGAGCATCTGGCCTGCGACGCGCTGATGCTGGCCTGCAATGGCTTTGGCGGCAACGCAGCCATGGTGCGCGAGCTGCTGCCGGAGATGCGCGACGCACCCTTCGCCGGCCACACCGGCAACGACGGCAGCGCGATTGCCTGGGGCCGCGCGCTGGGGGCCCGCCTGGCCGACCTCGGCGCCTACCAGGGCCATGGCTCCTGGGCCACGCCCCACGGCGCGCTGGTCAGCTGGGCGATGGTCATGGAAGGCGCGATCCAGATCAATGTCCACGGCGAACGCTTCCACCGCGAGACCGACGGCTACTCCGAGGCCGCCGTCAAGGTGCTGGCCCAGCCCGGTGGCGTGGCCTGGTATGTGATGGACGACCCACTGCTGGCATTGGCCCGCAGCTTCCCGGATTTCGTCGCGGCCGAGGCGGCCGGCGCGCTGAAGACCTGCGCCGACGCGGCCGAACTGGCCCGCCTGATCGGCGGCGCGGACCCGGAGGTCGTCGCCCGGTCGGTGGCCGGCGCGCCGAAGCGCCCGCTGACGGCCCCCTTCCATGTCGTCAAGGTCACCGGCGCGCTGTTCCATACGCAGGGTGGCCTGGACATCGACGACCACTGCCGCGTGCTGCGCGAGGATGGCCGGCCCTTCCCGAACCTGCTGGCGGCCGGCGGTGCCGCACGTGGCGTGTCCGGCAATGCGGTCTGGGGCTACATGTCGGGCAATGGCCTGCTGAGTGCGGTCGGCGGCGGTGCCGTCGCGGCCGCCACGATCGTGGAGATGCTGCCGTCATGAGCACCCGGACCCTCCGCCAGCGGCTGGCCGAGCCGCGCGCGTTGCTGGCGCCGGGCATCTACGACGCGCTGACCGCACTCATCGCGCAGCAGGCCGGCTTCGAGGCGCTGTACCTGTCCGGCGCCTCGATCGCCTACACCCGGCTGGGCCGCTCGGACGCCGGGCTGACCACCTACACCGAGGTCGAGGACACGCTGGCCCGCATCACCGAGCGGGTGTCCACGCCGGTCATCGTCGACGCCGACACCGGCTTCGGCAACGCGATCAACCTGCAGCGCACCGTGCGCGGCCTGGAGCGCGCGGGCGCCGCGATGATCCAGCTGGAGGACCAGGGCTTTCCGAAGCGCTGCGGCCACCTGGACGGCAAGACCGTCGTGTCCCGCGCCGAGATGTGCGGCAAGCTGCGCGCCGCGCTGGACGCCCGGCACAGCCGGGACACGCTGATCCTGGCCCGCACCGACGCGATTGCCGTCGAGGGGATGGACGCGGCGCTGGACCGGGCCGAGGCCTACCTGGACTGCGGTGTCGATGCGCTGTTCATCGAGGCGCTGCGCACGCCGGAGCAGATGGACACCGCCTGCCGCCGCTTCGCCGGCCGCATCCCGCTGCTGGCCAACATGGTCGAGGGCGGCAAGACCCCGGTGCAGAGCGCCCGCGAGCTCGGCGAGCGCGGCTTCCGGATCGTGATCTTCCCCGGCGGCACGGCGCGCGCCGTCGCGCACCTGCTGCAGCGCTACTACGCGTCGCTGCACCAGCACCAGACCACCGCCCCGATGCGCGACGAGATGCTGGACTTCGACCAGCTCAATGCGCTGATCGGCACGCCGGAGCTGCTGGCGCTGGGCAAATCCTACGAGGACCCGGCGGGCCGCTGAGCCGGCCCGGCCGCGGCTCAGGCCCGCGGCCGCACGTGGCGCGACACCCAGACGCCCAACAGCAGCAGCGCCACCGCACAGACACTGAAGCTCAGGTGCAGCGCGCCGCGGTCCACGCTGCGCCCGACCACCCACACGCCGACCGACTGCGTCAGGAACAGCACGCAGGCGAACAGCGTCACCGCCGCGCCGCGCGCCTCGGGCGCCATCTGCGTCGCCTGGGTCTGCAGCGTGTTGTGCAGCATGTACAGGCCCACGCCGGTCAGGAAGCAGGCCAGCGCCGCGACCGCTGCGCCCTGGCCCCAGGCCAGCAGCCCCAGCGCCACGGCCAGCAGGCCGGCGCCGGTGACCGCCAGGCCGCGTTCACCCAGCAGCGCGAGCCAGCGCCGCGCAAACTGGCTGTAGCCCAAGCCCCCCAGGCCCCACAGCACCATCGTCGTGCCAGCCTGCGACGCCGAGAAACCGAAGGCATCCACCAGCCGGCTGGGCACGAAGGCCATCGCACCATAGGCCAGCGCCCCTTCGAGCGCCGTGAAGGCCAGCACCAGGCGCACCCGCGGCAGCTGCAGCAGGCGCCGGTTGCCCCGCAGGTACTCGGCCAGCGAACCGGAGGGCGCTGCGGGCGCGGCATGCCGGCGCACCTGCTGCAGCAGCACGCTGGCCGCCAGCAGGAACACCAGTGCCAGCACCGCGAAGGCCGGGCGCCAGCCAAAGTGCTGCACCGCAAAGCCACCGAACCACTGTCCGGCCATCATGCCCAGCAGCGTGGCGCCGGAAAAGCGCGCCAGCGTCTCCTGGCGGCGCTCATAGGCTACCTGGTCGCCGATCCAGGCGATGGCCAGCGGCACGATGCCGGCCGCCGCCGCGCCCATCAGCGCACGCCCGATCACCAGCGCCTGCAGCGTGGGGGCGAAGGCGGTCAGCAGGCTGAACAGCGCGCAGGCAAACGTCGCACCGACAATGACCCGCAGCTTGCCGACCCGGTCGCCCATCGGGCCATAGAAGAACTGCAGCACGCCGTAGGCGATCGCGAACGCGGACACCACCGCCGAGGCGTCCCCGGTGCCGACCTGGAACTCCTGGCCCAGTGCGATCAGCATCGGATCGCACAGCCGCATCGACGTGGTGCTGCCGAAGGCAGCCAGCGCGACCGGCCACAACCTCATCGCGGGGCTACCAGGCCGAAATCCGCGTCCAGCGCGCTGCCCGGATAGTGGAAACCGATCGGCCCGTCGGGCAGCGCATGCAGGTACTGGTGCACCAGCGGGTGGCTGCTGGCGCGCAGTTGTTCCACCGGGCCCTGCTCGACGACCCGGCCGCTGTCCAGCAGGATCACGTGGTCGGCAATCGCCAGCGACTCGGTGGTCTCGTGCGACACGAAGATGCAGGTCAGGCCCAGCGAGTCGGTCAGCTGGCGGATCAGCCGCGCGGTGGTGCGCAGCGAGATCGGGTCCAGGCCGGAGAAAGGTTCGTCCACCATCACCAGCTCCGGGTCCAGCGCGATCGCGCGGGCCAGTGCGATGCGCCGGGCCATGCCGCCGGACACCTCGCTGGGCATCAGGTCGCGGGCGCCACGCAGGCCTACCGCATCGAGCTTCATCAGCACGATGTGGCGGATCAGCGCCTCGGGCAGGTCGGTGTGCTCGCGCAGCGGAAAGGCCACGTTGTCGAACACGCTCAGGTCGGCGAACAGCGCGCCGAACTGGAACATCACGCCCATGCGCCGACGCACCGCATAGATCTGGGCGCGGTCCATCGGCGTGATGTCCTGCCCGTCGAACAGCACCTGCCCGGCGCTGGCGCGGTGTTCACCGCCGATCATGCGCAGCGTGGTGGTCTTGCCGCCGCCCATCGGCCCCATCAGCGCGGTGACCTTGCCGCGCGGCACGGTCAGCGACAGGTCCGACAGCGTGGGCGTGTCGCCATAGGCGAAATGCAGGTGGCGGATCTCGACGAGGGGGGTGGGGGTCGGGGCGCTGCGCATGGGGATCGGCGGGCCGGTCCGCCGACCTGCATCATAGGCGATCCCCCGGGCGGCGGGCCGTGCCGGACGGCTAGAACACGCCCAGCGCCAGACCGCTGGCGATGGCCTCGCCGAGTTCCTCGCAGGCCTGCAGGTCGGCCGCGCCGATCTGCTTGGGCGCCAGGATCGCCTGCGGCGTCTGCGCGTGCGTGCAGACGATGCGCGGCGGCGCGACCGCGCGCAGGCGCCAGCCGGTGGCGATGCGCTCCACCTGGCGCACTGCCGCCTGTCCGTCGCTTCCGGCGCAGACCAGCAGCGCATAGGGGCGCGCGGCGATGCGGTCCAGCACGGCGTAGTAGCTGCGGTCGAAGAAATCCTTCATCAGGCCACCCACGGCGCCGAGCATCTCCGGCGTGACCCAGAGGTAGCCCTGCGCCGCCAGCACGTCGTCGGGCGTGGCGTCCCGCGCGTGCAGCAGGCGCACCGCCGCGCCGCCGGCACGCAGCGCACCGCGCTGCGCCGCGAGCGCCATCTGGTGCGCGCCGCCAGTGGTCGACTGGTAGACAATCAGCAGCGTGGGAACGGCAGGCGGATTCACGGAAGACGGCCTCTTCGCCAGGGTGGCGGCCAGCATACCACCCGCCCCGGCACCGCACCCCTCCCTCCGCCATGCAGCTTGATTCCGACCTGCGCGAGTCCATCACCCACCGCCTGCGGGAGTTCGATGTCCGCCGCGCCACCAGCACCGCCGGCCTGCGCCATGCAGCGGTGGCGCTGGCCGTGGTGCAGGAGGGCCGCGGCGCAGTGATTCCCGGCCTGGCCGCACCGGCCGGCTGGAGCGAACAGGCCGCGCTGATCCTGACCCGGCGCCATGCCGGCCTGGGCAGCCACGCCGGCCAGTGGGCGCTGCCCGGCGGGCGCACCGACGCCGGCGAGTCCCCGCGGCAGGCGGCGCTGCGTGAACTGTCGGAAGAGGTCGGCCTGGCGCTTCCCGAGGACGCAGTGCTCGGCGAGCTCGACGACTTCGTGACCCGCTCCGGCTACCTGATCACGCCGGTCGTCGTCTGGGGTGGCGCCGCGCGGGAACTGGTGCCCCAGCCGCAGGAGGTCGACAGCATCCACAGGATCGCACTCAGCGAGTTCCTGCGCGCGGACGCGCCCTGGCTGGAGCCGATTGCCGACAGCCCGCACCCGGTGCTGTGCATGCCGGTGGGAGAGAGCTGGATCGCCGCGCCGACGGCGGCGCTGCTCTACCAGTTTCGCGAGCTGTGCCTGTGCGGCCGGCCGACGCGGGTCGCACACTACGAGCAGCCGCTGTTCGCGCGGCGCTGATCAGCTCGTCTGCCCGACCAGTTCGCGCGGCAGCGCCTCGGCCAGGAAGTCATAGGCACGGCGCACCAGCCGGTTGCCGCGGATCTCCCGGTGCACCGCCAGCCAGCACGGCAGCGGCGGGATCGCCAGCTCCGGCAGCAGCGGCACGACGCCCGGCCAGTGCCGCAGGTTGTAGGCCGCAACGAAGCCGATGCCGGCCGCCTCGGCAATCAGCCGGCCGTAGGCCACCTGGTCGTCCGTGCGCAGCGCGAAATGCGCCGGCGTCACCGGCATGCCGGCAGCCGCGAAGCCCTGGATCAGCTGCGGATCCCGGTCGTAGCCGATCAGCCGGTGCTGCAGCAGCTCCGCCGGGCTGCGCGGCGTGCCGGCCCGGGCCAGGTAGTCCCGGTGCGCCGCGACGACGATCGGCACCTCACCCAGCTTGCGGGCGATCAGCGAGCCCTGCGCGGGCCGCACCATGCGCACCGCGATGTCCGCCTCGCGGCGCAGCAGGTTGTCGAGCGCATTGGATGCGACCAGCTCGACCTGCAGCCCGGGCTCGGCCCGCTGCAGCGCGGCCAGCACGCCCGGCATCAGCCAGACCGCGGCGACAGTGCTGGCCGTGATGCGCACCGTGCCGGTGGCGGCATTGCGCTGGCTGGACAGGCTGCGCGCCAGCGACTGGGCGCCGTCCTGCATGCGCCGCGCGGACTCGGCGATGGCCAGTGCGGCCGCGGTCGGCGTCAGGCCCCGGCCGGTGCGCTCGAACAACGGGCTGCCCAACTGCGCCTCCAGCTCGGCCACATGCCGGCTCAGCGTCGGCTGGCGCGCCCCCAGCCGTCGTGCGGCGGCGCTGAGGCTGCCGTGGTCCAGCACGGCGACGAAGCTGCGGATCAGCGTCCAGTCGAAGGTTTCCGGGGCAGGTTTGTCCATGCAAAATTGTATGGCTGCCTTGCGGCCTTCGACGATGGCGGAATGGGCTCCCAAGCCGCACACTGGCGGCCAGAACCTTTCCGGAGCCCCGCATGACAACGCACGACGAACGTCCCCACCTGCTGATCCTGGGCGCCAACGGGCGGCTCGGGCTGGCCGCGGCCCAGGCCTTTGCGGCCCGCGGCTGGCAGGTCACGGCCGCACTGCGCGGTACACCGGCACCCGGCCTGCCGGCGGGCGTGCGCATCTGCCGCGCCGCATTGCAGGACAGCGATGCGCTGGCCCGCGCGGCGCACGGCGCGCGCTGGGTGCTGCATGCGGTGAACCCGCCATACACGCGCTGGGCGCAGGAGCTGCCGCCGCTGGCCGATGCCGGGATCCGGGTGGCGCAGCGGCTGCAGGCCCGGCTGCTGCTGCCCGGCAATGTCTACAACTACGGCTCCGCGATGCCGTCCCGGCTGCTGCCGGACACGCCGCAACAGCCCGACACCCGCAAGGGCCGGCTGCGCGTCGCGCTGGAGGAGCGCCTGCAAGCCGCGGCGGCCGAGGGCCTCGTGCAAACCACGGTGCTGCGTGCCGGCGACTTCTTCGGCTGCGGCAGCGGCACCTGGTTCGACCAGGCCATCGTCAAGTCGCTGGCCGTCGGGCGCCTGGTCTACCCTGGCCCGCTGGACCGCCCGCATGCCTGGGCCTACCTGCCGGACCTGGCCCGCGCCTGCGTGGCGCTGGCCGAGCGGCCGCCGGCCGCCTGTGCGCCCTTCGAGCGCTTCCATTTCCCGGGGCATACGCTGACCGGTGCTGGGCTGCTCGACGGCATCGCGCAGGCCGCGGCGGCCATCGGGCAGCAGCCTGCGCGCCCCTGGCGGCGCAGCACGCTGCCCTGGCCGCTGATCCGGGCCGGCGGATGGCTGGTTCCGATGTGGCGCGAGCTGGCGGAGATGCGCTACCTGTGGGAGCGGCCGCACGCGCTGGACGGGCAGGCGCTGGAGGCGGCTGTGGGCCCGCTGCCGCAGACCGGGATCGGGGAAGCCCTGCGCACGACGCTGCGACAACTGGATACCGTCCGGCGTGCCCCGACAGCGGCCGCAGCCGCCTGAGCACGGCAGGCCCCTGGCGCCGTCAGGCCGGCCCCGCCCGCCCGCCGCGGCGCAGGCGGGCCCGCTGTGCCCCCGGCATTCCGAGCTGGGGGTGCAGTTGCCCGGCCATCAGCCAGGCCCCCAGCAACGCCACCCCGGCCGCAGCGAACACGCCGGCCACCGGCGCAAACTGCAGCACGACCCAGGCGACCGCCGGGCCCAGGATGCCGGAGACATCGCGGAAAGTGGAGTACACCGCCGACATCTCGGTGCGCTGCGACGGCTTCACCGACATCATGAACGGCAGCCCCCCGCAGATGTCCAGCAACACCAGATAGCAGGCCCCGAGCAGCATCAGCGCCACCGCCAGCCAGGGCCAGGGCGAGGCCAGTGCCGCAGCCAGGAACAGCATCCCGGACATCCGGAAGCCGGTCCGCACCGCATGGCGCACCGAATGCCGCTGCATCCACCGCAGCATCAGCGGTGCAAAGAAGGCACCCACGCTCACCAGCGAGGTGACCGTGCCGCCAACCTGGTCCCCCAGGCCCTGCTGCACCGCGTAGATGCCCACATAGACGACGAACACCCACCAGCCGCAGGAGCGCAGCAGCGCGAACAGCCAGCCGGCCACAAGCCGGCGCTGCGCCAGAAAGCGCCCGAGGTAGGCCAGCGGGTGCGGAGACCGCTGCAGGCCGGCCGCGCTGACCCGGTTGCCGCTGACGCCGGTCCACCAGAACGCGGCGAGCATCGTCAGAGCGGCCAGCGCCACCAGCACGAAGGG
>JAEUOX010000026.1 GCA_016790475.1 Rhodoferax sp.
TGGCGGCGGCTGATGCGCAGGATCGGCTTGTCGGTGCGCTGGTCGAACTCGCCCGCAACCTCCGCATCCGGCAGCTTGGCCTGCAGGGCCGCGGCCGACTGCTCGGCGCCGGCGACCGTGTCCAGGTCGATCGCGACGCCATCGGCGATCGCACGCAGCGCCTCGGCATCCATGAAGTTGTGCAGGCGTGCGATGACCGCCTGCGCGACCTGGTGCTTGCGGGCCAGCTCGGCCAGCGTATCGCCGCTGATCACGGTGCCGGCGTCGCCGCCGGTGTGCACCGCGGCGTTCACCAGCGCGATGCGCGTCAGGTAGCTGTCCAGAGCCGGGCCGTCCTTCAGGTAGAGCTCTTCCTTGCCGGACTTGACCTTGTACAACGGCGGCTGCGCGATGTAGACATGGCCGCGCTCGACCAGCTCCGGCATCTGCCGGTAGAAGAAGGTCAGCAGCAGCGTACGGATGTGGGCACCGTCGACGTCGGCGTCGGTCATGATGATGATGCGGTGGTAGCGCAGCTTGGCGACGTTGAAGTCGTCGTTGCCGGTGCTGCCACCGGCCTTGCCGATGCCGGTGCCCAGTGCGGTGATCAGTGTCAGGATCTCATTGCTGGTCAGCAGCTTCTCGTAGCGCGCCTTCTCGACGTTCAGGATCTTGCCGCGCAGCGGCAGGATGGCCTGGAACTTCCGGTCGCGGCCCTGCTTGGCCGAGCCGCCGGCGGAGTCGCCCTCTACGATGTAGATCTCGCACAGCGCCGGGTCCTTTTCCTGGCAGTCGGCCAGCTTGCCCGGGAGGCCCATGCCGTCGAGCACGCCCTTGCGGCGCGTCATGTCGCGGGCCTTGCGGGCGGCCTCGCGGGCGCGGGCCGCCTCGATGATCTTGCCGACGATGATCTTGGCGTCGTTCGGGCGCTCCTGCAGGTAGTCGTACAGCAGCTTGCTGACGATGTCCTCGACCGGGCCGCGCACCTCGCTGCTGACGAGCTTGTCCTTGGTCTGGCTGCTGAACTTCGGCTCCGGCACCTTGACGCTGAGCACGCAGCACAGGCCCTCGCGCATGTCGTCGCCAGTGACCTCGACCTTGGCCTTCTTGGCCAGTTCGTTGTCGTCGATGTACTTGTTGATGACACGCGTCATCGCGGCGCGCAGGCCAGTCAGGTGGGTGCCGCCATCCCGCTGCGGGATGTTGTTCGTGAAGCACAGCACCTGCTCGTTGTAGCCGCTGTTCCACTGCATCGCGACCTCGACGCCGATGTTGGTGTTCTGGTCGCTTTGGCGGTCGCCGATGGCGTGGAACACGTTCGGGTTCAGGATCGTCTTGCCCTTGTTGATGAAGTCGACAAAACCGCGCACACCGCCGGCGCCGGAGAAGTCGTCCTCCTTGCCGGTGCGCTCGTCCTTCAGCCGGATCTTGACGCCGTTGTTCAGGAAGCTCAGCTCGCGCAGCCGCTTGCTGAGGATCTCGTAGTGGAAGTCGTTGTTGGTCTGGAAAATCTCCAGATCCGGCAGGAAGTGCACCTCGGTGCCGCGCTTTTCGGTATCACCGACGATCTTCATCGGCGACACCTCGACGCCGTTCACCGTCTCGACGATGCGGTTCTGCACGAAGCCGCGCGAGAACTCCAGCACATGCACCTTGCCGTCCCGGCGCACCGTCAGCCGCAGCGTCTTGCTGAGCGCGTTCACGCAGCTGACGCCCACGCCGTGCAGGCCGCCCGACACCTTGTAGCTGTTCTGGTTGAACTTGCCGCCGGCATGCAGTTCGGTCAGTGCGATCTCGGCCGCCGACCGCTTGGGCTCGTGCTTGTCGTCCATCTTGATGCCGGTCGGGATGCCGCGGCCGTTGTCGACGACGCTGATCGAGTTGTCGGAGTGGATCGTCACCAGGATGTCGTCGCAATGGCCGGCCAGCGACTCGTCGATCGAGTTGTCGACCACCTCGAACACCAGATGGTGCAGGCCGGTGCCGTCGGACGTGTCGCCGATGTACATGCCGGGGCGCTTGCGCACCGCCTCCAGGCCTTCCAGGATCTGGATCGCACCCTCGCCGTAGGCATCGGAGGCGCCCTCCTGGTGGGCATCGATCGTGGGCTGGTAGTTCGAGCTGTCCGCCGTGCTTTCCCCGGTGTGGACGGCTTCCTGGCTGCTGGGGCTGGTGGCCGACGGGGGCTGGTTGTTGTCTGTCATGGCGGGGCTTTTCAACAATCTCTCAAACGCTTGAAACACCAAACCCGCAGCGGCTGCGGGTTTGGCAATGGAACACTGCGGGCGGGCAGCGGCTAGATCCGCATCGGCATCACGACGTACTTGAAGGTGGCGTTGTCGGGAATCGTGAACAGTGCCGAGCTGTTGCCGTCGGACAGCTCGAGCTTGACCATCTCCTGGTCCATGTTGGTGAGCGCGTCGATCAGGTAGGTCACGTTGAAGCCGATCTCGATGCTGTCGCCGGCGTAGTCGATGTCGATCTCGTCCACCGCCTCCTCCTGCTCGGCATTGTTGGAGGCAACGCGCAGCACACCGGGCTCGATGTTCAGGCGCACGCCCTTGAACTTGTCGCTGGTCAGGATGGCGGTGCGCTGCAGCGTGGCCAGCAGCGGCAGGCGGCCCAGCGTGATGCGGTTTTTGTGGTTCTTCGGGATCACGCGGTTGTAGTCCGGGAACTTGCCCTCGACCAGCTTGGTGACGAACTCCATGCCCTCGAAGGCGAACTTGGCCTGGTTGTTGGCGAACTGCATCTCGATGGCGCCATCGGCATCGCTGAGCAGGCGCTGCATCTCGATCACGGTCTTGCGCGGCAGGATGACCTCCTGGCGAGGCACCTCGACATCCAGCGTGGCGGACGCGAACGCCAGTCGGTGGCCGTCGGTGGCCACCAGGCTGAGCTGCTTGCCTTCGGCAACGAACAGGATGCCGTTGAGGTAGTAGCGGATGTCGTGCACCGCCATCGCGAAGGACACCTGGCCGAGCAGGTCCTTCAGGGTCTTCTGGGGCACGCTGAACACCGGGCCGAAGCCGGGCGATTCCTGCACGACCGGAAAGTCCTCGGCCGGCATGGTCTGCAGCGTGAACTTGCTCTTGCCGCCCTTGAGGATCAGCTTGTTCTGGCTGGACTCCAGCACCACGTTCTGGTCGGCCGGCATCGTGCGCAGGATGTCGATCAGCTTGCGGGCCCCGACCGTCGTCGTGAAGTTGCCGGCGTCACCGTCGAGCTCGGCGGTGGTGCGGATCTGGATCTCCAGGTCACTGGTGGTGAACTGCAGGTTGCCGCCGGTCTTGCGGATCAGCACGTTGGCCAGGATCGGCAGCGTGTGGCGGCGCTCCACGATGCCCGCGACCGACTGCAGGATCGACAGAATCCTGGCCTGCGTTGTTTTCATCACGATCATGTCAACCTCTTCTCTGAATGCTCTATGTAAAGGTAGTCGTAGTAGCTAAGGGTCGTGCCGCGCTGTGGACAGCGGCATTTTCCCCTTTTTTATCAAGTACTTGTCATGTATTGAATGGTGTGGGCAGGCGGGTGCGCGTGCTGGTCGCGGTACAGGGACAACTTGGCCGGCCGGCAGCCTTCTGTGGATAAGTGCCCGGTTGTGCCAGATCTATCCCCAACTTTGTACATGTTCTGTGCCATGGCCGGTTTTTGTCATCCCTTGAGGGTTTGCTCCAGCACATGCAGCTGCTGGTTGAGTTCGGTCAGTTGCTGGCGTTCGCTGCCGATCTTGCGCACGGCGTGCAGCACCGTCGTGTGATCGCGACCGCCGAACAGCTCGCCGATCTCGGGCAGGCTCTTCTGGGTCAGCTCCTTGGCCAGGTACATCGCGATCTGCCGCGGCCGGGCGATGCTGGCCGGCCGCTTCTTGGAGTACATGTCGGCGATCTTGATCTTGTAATAGTCGGCGACCGTCTTCTGGATGTTCTCGACCGAGATCTGCCGGTTCTGGATCGACAGCAGGTCCCGCAGGGCTTCACGGGCCAGCTGGATGGAGATGTCCTTCTGGTTGAAGCGTGAATAGGCCAGGATCTTGCGCAACGCGCCTTCGAGCTCGCGCACGTTGGAGCGGACGTTCTTCGCGACGAAGAAGGCCACCTCCTCCGGCATCTCGCTGTCCTCGGCGCGGGCCTTGTTGATCAGGATCGCGACGCGCATCTCCAGTTCCGGCGGCTCGATGGCGACCGTCAGGCCGGAGTCGAACCGGGAAACCAGCCGCTCGTGGATGTCGGTCAGGCCTTTAGGATAGGTGTCGCTGGTCATCACGATGTGTGACTTCTTGGCCAGCAGCGCCTCGAACGCGTTGAAGAATTCCTCCTGCGTGCGCTCCTTGTTGGCAAAGAACTGCACGTCGTCGATCAGCAGCAGATCCAGCGAGTGGTAGTGGTCCTTGAACTCGTCGAAGGTCTTGCGCTGGTAGGCTTTAACCACATCCGACACGAATTGTTCCGCATGGATGTACAGAACCTTGGCCTGCGGCCGGTTCGCCAGCAACCGGTTGCCCACCGCGTGCATCAGGTGCGTCTTGCCCAGGCCGACACCGCCATAGATGAAAAGCGGGTTGTACAGATGGCCCGGCATGTCGGACACATGCATGGCCGCGGCCCGCGCCATCCGGTTGGCGGAGCCTTCGACCAGCGTGTCGAAGGTGAGCGCGGAATTCAGCCGGTTGCGCTGGCCCTGCAGGGCCTTGTCCTCCGCCAGCTCCGGCGGCTCTTCCATCTGCTGGCGCTCCCGCATGCTGGCTGGAAAGGCAGCCTTGACAACAGGTTCCCTGGGAGCAAGCGCTAACTCAAGGGTGACGGGTTGACCGTAGATCCGGGCCAGCATGGCCGCGATCCGGGCACTGTACTGGGTGCGGATCCAGTCGAGCTTGAAGCGGTTGCCGACGAACAGCGTGACCTTGGAGAAGTCGTCCGTGACGGTTGCGGAGAGGGGTTTGATCCAGGTGTTGAACTGCTGCTCGGGCAGCTCCTGGGCGAGCAGTTCCAGGCAGGTCTGCCACAGGCTTTCGCCAGCACCCATGGACGTGCCGTCCACGCGAACGCTTGGTTGTCCCTCGGCCATCTTGTCTTTCTACTTCTGTGGATATGCTCGGTTCGCGTGGCCGGAAATTGTACGTTATCAAGAATTTATCCACAATCCCGGGAGGGGCCGGAAAATTGCGCGAGACACTTCCTGTGGTGGGATGCGATTGTGCCGCAAACGCTTGCTGGCATTGAAAAAATGGCGATAATCGCGGGTTTTCCTCAAAGACTCCTAGGACACTTCCATGAAACGTACCTACCAACCTTCCAAGATTCGCAGGGCACGTACCCACGGTTTTCTGGTTCGCATGAAGACCCGCGGTGGCCGCGCCGTCATCAACGCGCGCCGTGCCAAGGGTCGCAAGCGCCTGGCAGTCTGATCAAGAACGACCGCACCCGTGACCTCCGGTCATCGCGCGGTCGTTGTTGTTTAGTGCTTCGCCTCAAGACGCGAAGCCAGTTCCAGGCCGTGCTGGCTTGCAGCAAACTGGCGACGAGCACCCACTTTGCAGTGCATCACCTAGCGTCTGATTCACCCGCGTACCAAGCATCCTTCATGGCATTCCGTGGTTCCGGTGCCGACGCGCCCGATGTGTCCGCGCAGCCCTGGCTTGGCGCGATGGTTCCCAAGCGCTGGGCCCGGCGCGCCGTGACACGCAACGCGATCAGGCGTCAGATCCATGAAGTGGCCCGCGCGATGGAAACCGGTCTGGAGTCCGGCGCCTGGGTCGTGCGTCTGCGTGCCGGCTTCGATCGCACGCAGTTCCCGAGTGCCAGCTCCAGCGCCTTGAAGACGGCCGTCGGTACCGAGCTGCGGGAGGTGATGTCACGGGCTGTGCTGGTGCGGCGGTCCAAGTCCCTGCAAGGTCTGGCGAAATGATCCGGGCTGCGTTGATCGGCCTGGTGAGGCTGTATCGTCTGCTGTTGAGCCCGTGGCTGGGTTCTGCGTGCCGGTTCTCGCCGAGCTGCTCCGTGTATGCGATCGAGGCGCTGGAACGCCACGGCGCGGCAGCCGGAAGCTATCTCACGCTGGCGCGTCTGGCGCGCTGCCAGCCCTGGTGCCAGGGCGGGCACGACCCCGTGCCTGCCGATGCACCCCGCCTCTTCACCAAGCTTTTGGCCTCTCATTCTCCAAAGAACTCTCCATGAACGATATCCGTCGCACCATCCTGTGGGTGATATTCGGCTTCTCCATGGTCCTGCTGTGGGACCAGTGGCAGATCCACAACGGACGGCAGGCCACGTTCTTCCCGCATCCGGCGGCCAAGGCGCCAGCGGCTGCCACGCAGCCGGCCTCCGCAGCCGGCAGCACGGTGCCCGCACCGGTGGCCACGACGGTGCCGCAGGCGGGTGTGCCCGCCGGTCAGGCGGCGGTCGTGCCTTCAACGGCGGCGTCTGCGCCGGCCGTGCCGCGCGAGAAGTTCGTCGTGTTGACCGATGTGCTGAAGCTCACGTTCGACTCGGAGGGCGGCTCGCTGGTCCGTACGGAGTTCCTGAAGTACCAGGACATGCAGGACAAGACGAAGAACTTCGTGCTGCTGAACGAGAGCAACGACCGCGTCTACGTGGCGCAGACGGGCCTCATCGGCGGCAGTGCCGGCAGTACCTTTCCGAACCACAAGACACCGATGCGCGCCATCGGTGTGCGCGACCTGAAGGACGGTGAGAACGAACTCGTCATCAGCTTCGAGTCACCTGACGTGGGCGGCGCCAAGCTGGTCAAGACCTACACGCTGCGCCGGGGTGCCTACGACATCGCCGTGCGGCACGCGATTACGAATACCGGTGCCGCCCCGCTGGCCTCGCAGCTGTACTACCAGCTGGTGCGCGACGGCAACAAGCCGCCGGGGGAGTCCTCGTTCTACTCCACGTTCACCGGCCCCGCGGTGTACACCGAGAACAAGAAATACCAGAAGGTGGAGTTCGCCGACATCAAGAAGAAGAAGGCCAGCTTCGAGACCCAGTCGACCAATGGCTACGTGGCGATCGTGCAGCATTACTTCGCCAGCGCCTGGGTGCTGCCGGACGGCATGCAGCGCAACATCTCGATGGATGCCACCGACATCGGGTCCACCGTGCCGGACTGCTGCTACCGCGCCACGATGATCGCGCCGCTCGAGGCGATCGCTCCCGGCGCCACCAAGGCGGTCGATGTGAAGTTCTTCACCGGCCCGCAGGAAGAGAAGGTGCTGGAGGCACTGGCACCCGGCCTGGAACTGGTCAAGGACTACGGCTGGCTGACGATCCTGGCCAAGCCGCTGTACTGGCTGCTCGACAAGCTGCACAGCCTGATCCAGAACTGGGGCTGGTCGATCGTCGGTCTGGTGCTGTTGCTGAAGATCGCGTTCTACTGGCTCAACGCCAAGGCCTATGCCAGCATGGCCAAGATGAAGGCGATCAACCCGCGCATCATGGAGATGCGCGAGCGATTGAAGGACAACCCGCAGCAGATGCAGCAGGAGATGATGCGCATCTACCGCGAGGAGAAGGTCAACCCGATGGGGGGCTGCTTCCCGATCATGATCCAGATCCCGGTGTTCATCGCGCTGTATTGGGTGCTGCTGTCCAGCGTCGAGATGCGCAATGCGCCCTGGGTGCTCTGGATCCATGACCTGTCCTCGCCCGACCCGTACTACATCCTGCCGATCGTGATGACGCTCACGACGTTGCTGCAGACCGCGCTGAACCCGACACCGCCGGATCCGATGCAGGCCAAGCTGATGTGGTTCATGCCGCTGATCTTCTCGGTGATGTTCTTCTTCTTCCCGGCCGGCCTGGTGCTGTACTGGATCACGAACAACATCCTGTCGATCGCGCAGCAGTGGCTGATCAACACCCGCATGGGTGTGCCGCCGCAGTTCAACCTGCCCAAGTTCTGAGGCAGCGCAGGCCAGCACGGCCCGCCTGAGACGCCGATGGTGCCCGCGCACGCTGACCCGATCGCGGCCATCGTGACGGCGCCGGGGCGGGGCGCGGTGGGCATCGTGCGGCTGTCCGGGCGGAATCTGGCGCCGCTGATGCCGGCACTGTTCGGCCGGGCGCTGCAGCCCCGTCACGCCACCTACCTGCCCTTTCTGGACGCCGCCGGGCAGCCGATCGATCACGGGATCGCACTGCACTTCCCGGCGCCGCACTCCTACACCGGCGAGGAGGTGCTGGAACTGCAGGGCCATGGCGGCGCCGTGGTGCTGCAGATGCTGCTGCAGCGCTGCCTGCAGGCCGGTGCGGCGCTCGGGCTGCGGCTGGCCCAGCCGGGCGAGTTCACGCAGCGGGCCTTCCTGAACGACAAGCTCGACCTGGCGCAGGCGGAGGCCGTCGCCGACCTGATCGATGCGAGCACCGAGGCGGCGGTGCGCAGCGCGAACCGTTCGCTGGCCGGTGCCTTCTCCACCCAGGTGCAGGCGCTGCTGCAGGCGCTCACCGAGCTGCGCATGCTGGTCGAGGCGACGCTGGACTTTCCGGAGGAGGACATCGACTTCGTGCGCCAGGCGGACGTGCAGGGCCGGCTGCAGCGCCAGGCCGCGCTGCTGGAGGAGATCCGTGGCCAGGCCCGCCAGGGCGCATTGCTGCGCGACGGCCTGCGAATCGTTATCGCCGGGCAGCCGAACGCCGGCAAGTCGTCGCTGCTCAATGCCCTGGCCGGTGCCGAGCTGGCCATCGTCTCGCCGGTGGCCGGAACGACGCGGGACAAGATCCAGCAGACGCTGCAGATCGAAGGGGTGCCGCTGCATGTGATCGACACCGCCGGCCTGCGCGACAGCACCGATCTGGTTGAGCAGATGGGCGTGGCCCGAGCCTGGCAGGAGATCGATACCGCCGACGCGGTGCTGTTCCTGCACGATGGCGCCCGGCTGTGGGGTGCGGGCATCGATGACCTCGCCGCACTGGCGGACGCGCGGGCCTGCCGCGAGGCCGACGCCGCGATCGCGGCCCTGCTGCGCCAGCGGCTCCCGGAGCGGGTGCCGGTGATCGACGTCTGGAACAAGCAGGATCTGCTGAGCCATGCCCAGCGGGCCGGCTTGCCGCCGGGCATCGCGCTGTCCACGCGCACCGGCGAGGGGCTCGCGGCGCTGCGGGCGGCACTGCTGCAGGCCGCGGGCTGGCAGCCGGCGGCCGAAGGCGGCTTCATGGCGCGCCAGCGGCACCTGCAGGCGCTGGAGCGGGTGGCGGTGCACCTGGGCGAGGCACAGGCCCACCTGGCAGCGCCGGCGCCTTTGCTGGATCTGCTGGCTGAAGAGCTCCGTTTGGCGCAAAATGCCCTGTCGGAAATCACCGGGGCGTTCGGTGCCGACGATCTGCTGGGAGTGATCTTTTCAAGATTCTGCATAGGAAAATAGTTTTCCCATGAGCACGCCGTTCTCCACCCATGACAAGCCGAACATCAAGGCCCTGCTGGAGGCGGTGACCAACAATCCGAACGACCCGACACTGAGCCACATGCTGACGCCGGCCCAGTGGACGGTGCTCAGTGGCTACATGCAGTCCTCGACGCTGGCGCCGGGCCAGGTGCTGATCACGCAGGGCGCGGAAGACCGCACGCTGTACTTCATCGAATCAGGCATGCTGACGGTGCATTTCGAGGACGCCACCGGCAAGATCCGCCTGGCGGCGGTCGGTGCGGGCTCGGTGGTCGGCGAGGGCGGTTTCTTTTCCTACATGGCGCGCAGCGCGACGGTGCAGGCCGGCAG
>JAEUOX010000089.1 GCA_016790475.1 Rhodoferax sp.
CAAATCACCGAGCGTGGTTTGGGTAACGGTATCTCGATCATCATCTTTGCTGGTATTGCTGCGGGACTCCCCAACGCCATTGGTGGTCTTCTGGAGCTGGTGCGCACCGGCGCCATGAACATCCTGGTATCACTGTTCATCATCGCACTGGTGATTCTGGTTACCTATTTCGTGGTGTTCGTGGAGCGTGGGCAGCGCAAGATCCTTGTGAACTATGCACGTCGACAGGTCGGCAACAAGGTTTACGGTGGGCAGTCGTCCCACCTGCCCTTGAAGCTGAACATGGCTGGCGTGATTCCGCCGATCTTTGCCTCGTCGATCATCCTGCTACCGACGACCATCGTCAGCTGGGTGAGCACGGGTGAATCCACTCGTTGGCTGCGTGACATTGCTTCTGCACTGTCGCCCGGTCAGCCGATCTATGTGGCGTTGTATGCGGCGGCCATCGTTTTCTTCTGCTTTTTCTACACGGCGCTTGTGTTCAACAGCCGGGAGACGGCAGACAACCTGAAGAAGAGCGGCGCGTTCATCCCGGGCATTCGTCCGGGTGACCAGACTGCTCGGTACATTGACAAAATCCTGTTGCGGCTGACGTTGGCTGGTGCCATCTACATCACAGCTGTCTGTTTGTTGCCCGAGTTTCTGATTCTTGAATACAACGTGCCTTTCTATTTCGGTGGTACGTCGCTGCTCATCATCGTGGTGGTCACCATGGACTTCATGGCTCAGGTACAAAACTACATGATGTCGCAGCAATACGAATCGCTGTTGAAGAAAGCCAGTTTCAAGTCCTGATACCGGTGCTGCGGTATGTCCAAGGACGATGTGATCGAGATGCAGGGCGAGGTTCTGGAGAACCTGCCCAACGCCACGTTCCGGGTAAAACTGGAAAACGGGCATGTGGTACTGGGCCACATCTCCGGGAAGATGCGCATGCACTACATCCGCATCCTGCCAGGAGACAAGGTGAAGGTGGAGTTGACCCCCTACGACCTGACCCGGGCACGAATCGTTTTTCGTGCGAAGTGATGGATCGGTAACGGGTATTTTGGAATATCTAGGAGAAGACTATGCGCGTTTCGGCTTCGGTCAAGAAGATGTGCCGCAACTGTAAGATCATCAAGCGCAAGGGCGTCGTGCGAGTGATTTGCACGGACCCGCGCCACAAGCAGCGTCAAGGCTGATTTGGAAGTTCAGAGGAAGCATCATGGCTCGTATTGCAGGCATCAACATCCCGCCTCATAAACACGCTGAAATTGGCCTGACCGCCATCTTCGGCATCGGTCGTACACGCGCTCGCAAGATCTGCGAAGCATGCGGTATCGACTACGCCAAGAAGATCAAGGACCTGACCGACGCGGAACTGGAAAAAGTCCGTGATCAGGTGGGTACCTTCACGATCGAAGGCGACCTGCGTCGCGAGACCACGATGAACATCAAGCGTCTGATGGACATCGGTTGCTACCGCGGGTTCCGGCATCGCCGCGGCCTGCCGATGCGCGGCCAGCGTACCCGTACCAATGCCCGGACCCGCAAGGGACCGCGCAAGGCGGCGGCGGCACTGAAGAAATAAAGGGACTGAGAGAGCACCATGGCTAAACCCCCATCCAATTCCGCTGCACAACGCGTGCGCAAGAAGGTCCGCAAGAACGTTGCGGACGGCGTCGCGCATGTGCATGCGTCGTTCAACAACACGATCATCACGATCACGGACCGCCAGGGCAACGCCTTGTCCTGGGCTTCCTCCGGTGGCCAGGGCTTCAAGGGTTCGCGCAAATCCACGCCGTTCGCCGCCCAGGTGGCCTCGGAGGTCGCGGGTCGTGCTGCCGTCGAGCAAGGCATCAAGAACCTGGATGTCGAGATCAAGGGCCCCGGCCCGGGTCGCGAGTCCTCGGTGCGTGCCCTGGCAGCCCTCGGCATCCGCATCAACATGATCGCCGACGTGACGCCTGTGCCGCACAACGGCTGCCGGCCGCAAAAGCGCCGTCGCATCTGAGTCCGTCCATGCCTGCGGGCATGGCATTTTTCAAACCAAGCCCACCGCCGTCCGCCTCTGGTTGACGGCTCCTGCATTTCGGTGCAGCAGTTGACATAAAGGAAGTTCAAGTGGCACGTTACCTCGGCCCCAAGGCCAAACTCTCCCGCCGTGAAGGCACCGACCTGTTCCTGAAGAGCGCCCGCCGCGCGATCGGTGACAAGGCCAAGTTCGATTCCAAGCCCGGCCAGCACGGCCGCACCTCGGGTGCGCGCACGTCCGACTACGGCCTGCAACTGCGTGAAAAGCAGAAGGTCAAGCGCATGTACGGCGTGCTGGAGCGCCAGTTCCGCCTGTACTTCGAGAAGGCCGACCGCCTGAAGGGCAACACCGGCGCGAACCTGCTGTCGCTGCTGGAGTCCCGCCTGGACAACGTCGTCTACCGCATGGGCTTCGGGTCCACCCGGGCCGAGGCGCGTCAGCTGGTGTCGCACAAGGCGATCACCGTGAACGGTCAGTCGGTCAACATCCCGTCCTATCTGGTCAAGACCGGCGACGTCGTCGCCGTCCGTGAAAAGTCGAAGAAGCAGAACCGCGTCGTGGAGGCGCTTCAGCTGGCGCAACAGGTTGGCATGCCGGCCTGGGTCGAAGTGAACCTGGACAAGGCGGAAGGTGTCTTCAAGAAGACCCCGGACCGTGACCAGTTCGCCTCCGACATCAATGAGTCGCTGATCGTCGAGTTGTACTCGCGCTAAGCCGGGATCCGTTCCATTCGTTCCTGAGCCTCGGGGCACTGGGGTTCAGGTGCTTCACCAGCCTTACCGATGTAACGAGTCGGGGGTATTGAGAGGAAGTCTGCATGCAAACAAATCTGCTGAAACCCAAAGCCATCAACGTCGAGCAACTCGGCCCCAACCGCGCCAAGGTCGCTCTGGAGCCGTTCGAGCGTGGCTACGGCCACACCCTGGGCAACGCCCTGCGGCGTGTCCTGCTGTCGTCGATGCCGGGTTACGCAGCCACCGAAGTCACGATCGCCGGGGTCCTGCACGAGTACTCGTCGATCGACGGTGTGCAGGAAGACGTGGTCAACATCCTGCTGAACCTCAAGGGTGTGGTGTTCAAGCTGCACAACCGCGAGGAAGTCACGCTGAGCCTGCGCAAGGAAGGTGACGGCGTCGTCACCGCCGCCGACATCCAGACGCCGCACGACGTCGAAGTCATCAACCCGGACCATGTCATTGCCAACCTGTCGCATGGCGGCAAGCTCGACATGCAGATCAAGGTCGAGAAGGGCCGTGGTTATGTGCCCGGCACGATGCGTCGCCACGGCGACGAGCCGACCAAGTCGATCGGCCGGATCGTTCTTGATGCGTCCTTCTCCCCGGTCAAGCGCGTGAGCTACACCGTGGAAAGCGCCCGCGTCGAGCAGCGGACCGACCTGGACAAACTGGTCGTCGAGATCGAGACCAATGGCGCGATCACCGCCGAGGACGCGGTGCGTGCATCGGCCAAGGTGCTGGTGGAGCAGCTGGCCGTGTTCGCGCAGCTCGAGGGCAGCGAACTGGCGGCCTTCGATACGCCGGCGCCGCGCGGCAACACGCAGTTTGATCCGATCCTGCTGCGCCCGGTCGACGAGCTGGAGCTGACGGTGCGCTCGGCCAACTGCCTGAAGGCCGAGAACATCTATTACATCGGTGATCTGATCCAGCGCACCGAGAACGAGCTGCTGAAAACCCCGAACCTGGGTCGCAAGTCGCTCAACGAAATCAAGGAAGTCCTGGCTTCCCGTGGCCTGACCTTGGGCATGAAGCTCGAGAGCTGGCCGCCGGCCGCGCTGGAGAAGCGCTGATCGGCAACCCGGCCCGTGAGGGCCCTGTGCAACCGGCAGTACCTGATACGGCTGCCTGGCAAACAAACTGATGGAGAAAATGCACCATGCGTCACGGACACGGACTGCGTAAACTGAACCGCACCAGCGAGCACCGCCTCGCGATGCTGCGCAACATGATGAACTCGCTGATCGCGCACGAAGCGATCAAGACCACGCTCCCCAAGGCCAAGGAATTGCGCCGTGTGGTCGAGCCGATGATCACGCTGGCCAAGGTGGCCTCCGTGGCCAACCGCCGCCTGGCCTTCAGCCGTCTGCGCGACCGCGACAGCGTGACCAAGCTGTTCGACGTGCTGGGCCCGCGCTACAACACCCGCCCGGGCGGCTACACCCGCATCCTGAAGATGGGTTTCCGCGTCGGCGACAACGCCCCGATGGCGCTCGTCGAACTGGTGGACCGCCCTGAAATTAATGAGCCCGCAGCCGACGCAGCGAAGGCTGAATAGGTTACACTCCCTGTCTTGCCGCGCGATGGAGCAGCCTGGTAGCTCGTTGGGCTCATAACCCAAAGGTCGCAAGTTCAAATCTTGCTCGCGCAACCAAACACCCGGTCCCCGACCGGAGCCCAAACGCCCACCCTCCGGTGGGCGTTTTGCTTTGGGGCTGCAGATCTGTGCATGACTATGGCTCATGCCCACCCGGCATAAACATCGTGCCTCGCTGGCCGATCCTTTACCGGATACTCAGGCCGGTCAACGCAAATCCCGGGATCGTTCGATGTCAGATTCAGCACCAGCCGCCGCGCCCGCCCGGCGCCGCGCCGGCCGCGCCAGTGGCGCGGTGCGCAGCGCCCCCTCCACGACCCGCTACCGCCGCCTGCAACACCGCTTTCCGCAGACGCCGGTGGTGTCCGAGGACGAGCTCGAGGCCATCCACAATGCCTCGCTGACCATCCTGGAAGAGATGGGCATGGACTTCATGAACGCCGAAGCCCGTGCGATCCTGAAGAAGGCGGGCGCCGACGTCAAGCCGGATTCCGAGCGGGTGCGCTTCGACCGCCATCTGATCCTGGAAGCCATCAAGACCTGCCCGTCGGAGTTCACGCTGCACGCACGCAACCCGGAGCGCAACGTGCAGATCGGCGGCAAGAACCTGGTGTTCGCCCAGGTGGCCAGCCCACCCAACTGCTCCGACATGCAGGGCGGCCGGCGCGCCGGCAACCAGTCCGACTTCCGCAACCTGATCAAGCTGGCGCAGCGTTATGACGTGATCCACCTGACGGGCGGTTACCCCGTCGAGCCGGTGGACCTGCATGCGTCGATCCGGCACCTGGACTGCCTGTCCGACATCGCCAAGCTGACCGACAAGGCCTTCCATGCCTATTCACTGGGCAAGGAGCGCAACCGCGATGCGCTGGAGATCGCCCGCATCGCGCGCGGCATCACGGCCGAGCAGATGGATCGGGAGCCCTCGCTGTTCTCGGTCATCAACAGCTCCTCGCCGCTGCGCCTGGACGCGCCGATGCTCCAGGGCATCATCGAGATGTCCTCGCGCAACCAGATCATCATCCTGACACCCTTCACGCTGGCCGGTGCGATGGCCCCGGTGACGATCGCCGGCGCGCTGGCGCAGCAGAATGCCGAGGCACTGGCCGGCATCGCTTTCACGCAGCTGGTGCGCCCCGGTGCGCCGGTGGTCTATGGCGGCTTCACGTCCAACGTCGACATGAAGACCGGCGCCCCGGCCTTCGGCACGCCGGAGTACATGAAGGCGGTACTCGCCGGCGGACAGCTGTGCCGCAAGTACGGCATTCCGTACCGCACGTCCAATGTCTGCGCTGCGAACACGGTAGACGCGCAGGCCGCCTATGAGTCGGTCTTCTCGCTGTGGGCGCTGATCCAGGCCGGCGGCAACTTCATCATGCATTCCGCCGGCTGGATGGAGGGCGGGCTGACCGCCTCGTTCGAGAAGTTCATCGTCGACGTGGACATGCTGCAGATGGTGGCGGAGTTCCTGACGCCGCTGGACGTGAGCTCGTCTGGCCTGGGCCTGGACGCGGTGCGCGATGTCGGCCCCGGTGGGCACTACTTCGGCACGGCCCATACGCTGGAGCGCTTCGAGACCGCCTTCTATTCGCCGATCGTCTCCGACTGGCGCAACTTCGAGACCTGGGAGCAGGCCGGCAGCCCCACCGCGATGCAGAAGGCCAACGCGGTCTGGCAGAAGGAGCTCGCCGCCTACGAGCGGCCGGCGATGGACCCGGCGATCGAGGAAGAACTCGACGCCTTCGTCGCGCGGCGCAAGGCGGAAGGCGGCGCGCCGACCGATTTCTGAACTGCAGCACAATTCCGACCGAACCGGAACGAAGAAACGAAGAAGGAACAACAGCGTGAAGACGACAGCACAGGTGGTGGTGATCGGTGGGGGGGTGGTGGGCTGTTCCGTGCTCTACCACCTGACGAAGAAGGGCTGGAAGGACGTGATGCTCCTGGAGCGGGACCAGCTCACATCGGGCTCCACCTGGCATGCCGCCGGCGGCTTCCATACGCTCAACGGGGATCCGAACGTCGCGATGCTGCAAAGCTACACGGTGAGCCTGTACCAGGAGCTGGAGCGGATCTCCGGGCAGTCCTGTGGCATGCACAAGTCGCCCGGCATCATGCTGGCCGACACGCCTGAGCGCATGGAGTTCCTGAAGATGACGGTGGCGCGCGGGCGCTACCTGGGCATGGACACCGACATCATCCCGGTGGCCGAGGCCAAGAAGTACTTCCCGTTCATCGAGGACCGCTATTTCCTGGGGGCCCTGATCGACCCGAACGAAGGCCACCTGGATCCCAGCGGCACCACCTACGCCTATGCGAAGGCGGCCCGCATCCAGGGGGCCACGATCGAGGTCGAGACCAAGGTCGAGGGCCTGGAGCAGGCCGCCGACGGGACCTGGATCGTGCACACCAACAAGGGCGACGTACGGGCCGAGCATGTGGTCAACTGCGGCGGGCTGTGGGCGCGCGAGGTCGGCCGCATGGTGGGCCTGGAGCTGCCGGTGCTGGCCATGGAACACATGTACATGGTCACCGACGAGATCCCCGGCGTGGTCGAGTTCAACCGCGCCACCGGCAAGGAAATCAGCCACGTGATCGACTTCGGCGCCGAGAGTTACCTGCGCCAGGAGGGCAAGGGCATGGTGCTGGGCGTGTACGAGCAGGCCTGCGTGCCCTGGTCGCCCCGCACCACGCCCTGGACCTTCGGGCAGGAACTGCTGCAGCCCGATCTGGACCGGATCGCGCCGTCGCTGGAGATCGCCTTCAAGCACTTCCCGGCCCTGGAGCACGCCGGCATCAAGCGGGTCATCAACGGCCCGTTCACCTTCGCGCCCGACGGCAATCCGCTGGTCGGCCCGGTGCAGGGCCTGCGCAACTTCTGGTGCGCCTGTGGCGTCATGGCCGGCTTCAGCCAGGGCGGCGGTGTCGGCCTGGCGCTGTCGAACTGGATGGTCGACGGCGATCCCGGCTTCGACATCTGGGGCATGGACGTCGCGCGCTACGGCAGCTGGGCCACCCGCAGCTACACCAATGCCAAGGTGCGCGAGAACTACGCCCGCCGCTTCAGCATCCGCTTTCCGAATGAGGAGCTCCCGGCAGCCCGGCCGCTGCAGACGACCGCGCTTTACGACAGCTTCGTCGCGCAGGGCGCCGTGATGGGCGACTCCTGGGGCATGGAGACGCCGCTGTGGTTCGCGCCATCCCGGGCCGAGGCGCATGACGTGGTCAGCTTCCACCGCTCGAACGACTTCCCGCACATCGGCGCGGAGTGCCGCGCCGTGCGCGAGGCCGTCGGCGTGACCGAGATCGCGAACTTCGCGAAGTACGTGATCACCGGCCCGGGCGCCGAGGCCTGGCTCGAGCGGGTCATGACGAACACGATGCCCAAGACCGGCCGCATCGTGCTGACGCCGATGTTGAACCACCAAGGCAAGCTGATCGGCGACTTCACGATCGCGAAGGCGGGCGAGGGCCGCTTCATGATGTGGGGCTCCAGCCAGGCGCAGGTGTACCACATGCGCTGGTTCGAGACCACGCTGCCGGCCGACGGTTCGGTGCGCGTCGAGCCGCTGGGCATGAAGATGGTGGGCCTGTCGATCGCCGGCCCGAAGTCCCGCGAGCTGCTGCAGCGGCTGACCGACGACGACGTCTCGAATGCAGCCTTCCGCTTCATGGACTACCGCGAGATGGAGGTCGCCACGGTCCGGGCGCAGGTCAACCGCATCACCTATACCGGGGACCTCGGCTACGAGATCTGGGTCGCACCGGAGTACCAGAAGCGGCTGTACGAAAGCATCCGCACGGCCGGTGCCGACCTGGGCCTGCGCAACTTCGGCATGCGGGCGCTGCTGTGTCTGCGGCTGGAGAAGAACTTCGGCACCTGGTACCGGGAGTTCCGTCCGATCTACGGCCCGTTCGAAGCCGGGCTGGACCGCTTCGTCAAGCTCGACAAGCCGGACTTCATCGGCAAGGCGGCCGCGCTGAAGGAAAAGACCGAAGGCCCGAAGCGCACCCGGATCTTCATGGTGGTGGACGCGACCGATTGCGACGTGATGGGCGACGAGCCGATCTGGATCGACGGCAAGGTGGTCGGCTGGGTCACCTCCGGCGGCTACGGCCATTGCGTCGGCCAGTCGCTGGCGCAGGGCTACATCCCGACGGAACTGTTCCGCGCCGATCTGCAGCTGGAGATCGAGATCCTGGGCGAGCGCCGGCCGGCCCGCCTGCAGATGGATCCGCCTTTCGATCCGCAGGCGCTGCGCATGAGGATGTAGGCCCATGGCGGAGCGTTACTCGGCCTGGTCGCTGCTCAAGCATGCGATGGGCCGCCACAAGGGCTGGGAGCGCGCCTGGCGCGACCCGGAGCCGAAGAAGCATTACGACGTCGTGATCATCGGCGGCGGTGGGCACGGGCTGGCCACCGCGTACTACCTTGCCAAGAACCACGGCATCCGCAATGTCGCGATCCTGGAGAAGGGCTACATCGGCTCCGGCAATGTCGGGCGCAACACCACGATCGTGCGCTCCAACTACATGATGCAGGAGAACACGCCCTTCTACGAGCACTCGATGTCGCTGTGGCGGGACCTGTCCGACGACCTGAACTACAACGTGATGTTCTCGCCGCGCGGTTATGTGTTCGCGGCCTGCTCGCAGGCCTCGCTGGACGGGCTGGTGCGGCGGGCCAACATCATGCGGCTCAACGGCATCCGCGCGAACATCCTGACCCGCGAGGAATTGATGCGCGAGGTTCCCTACCTGGACTACTCGGACCAGGCGCGCTTCTTCATCTACGGCGGCATGATCCAGCCGGATGCCGGCACCGCCCGGCACGACGCGGTGGCCTGGGGCTATGCCCGGGCGGCGGACCAGCTGGGTGTCGACATCCTCCAGAACTGCGAGGTACTGGACTACCTCTGGTCCGGCGACCGGGTCGTGGGCGTCAGGACGACGCGCGGCGACATCGGCGCCGGCAAGGTCGCTGCCGCGGTGGCGGGCCACACCTCGGTGCTGGCCCAGAAGGCCGGTCTGCGCCTGCCGGTCGAGAGCCATGTGCTGCAGGCCTTTGTCAGCGAGTCGGTGAAGCCGGTGGTGCACCATGTCGTGGTGTGGTCGGCGACCTATTTCTATGTCTCGCAGTCCGACAAGGGGGGCCTGGTGTTCGGCGGCCACATCGACCGCTACAACAGCTATGCGCAGCGCGGCAACCTGGCCAACGTCGGCGAGACGATGCAGGGCCTGGCGAGCCTGGTGCCGTTCGCAGCCCGGCTGCGGCTGCTGCGCCATTGGGGTGGCATCATGGACATGACGCCGGATGGCAGCCCGATCATCACGACAACGCCGGTGCCCGGCTTCTACCTGAACGGGGGCTGGTGCTACGGCGGCTTCAAGGCCACACCGGCGTCGGGCTGGTGCTTCGCGCACACGATCGCGAACGACGCGCCGCATGCCTACAACGCCGGCTTCACGATGGACCGGTTCGCACGCGGCCGGCAGATCGACGAGGCCGGCTACGGGCCCTACAACCACCTGCAGTAGGGAGCGAGTCCACGATGCTGAGAATCCATTGCCCCTACTGCGGGGAGCGCGACCACGAAGAGTTCAGCTACTTCGGGGATGCCACCAAGGCCTACCCGGAGCTCGGCGCCGAGCACCAGCAGGCCTGGGTCGAGGCGGTGTTCATGCGCGACAACCCGAAGGGCGAGCATGTCGAGTTCTGGCAGCACACGCTGGCCTGCCGCCGCTGGCTGGCGGTGCGCCGCCATACCGTCACGCACGACATCCTGGCGGTGATGCCGGCACGGGAAAGGCCGGTGCGATGAGCGGCGGCGAATTTAGGTTGCCGCAGGGCGGGCGCATCCGGCGGGACCAGCCGCTGCAATTCACGTTCAACGGCCAGCCGGTGCCGGCCTTCGCCGGCGACACCGTGGCCTCCGCGCTGCTGGCGCAGGGAACGCACCTGGTCGCCCGGTCCTTCAAGTACCACCGCCCGCGGGGCATCCTGGCGGCCGGCATCGAAGAGCCCAATGCGCTGCTGACCGTCGGCGAGGGCGACCGCCAGGAGCCCAACATTGCCGCGACGGTGATCGAGGCCCATGCCGGCCTGCGGGTGCACACGCAGAACGCCTGGCCCTCGGTCGGCTTCGACCTGATGGCGATCAACTCCCTGCTGTCGCCGCTGTTCGTCGCGGGCTTCTACTACAAGACCTTCATGGGGCCCGGGCGCCGGGCCTGGATGTTCTACGAGCATTTCATCCGCAAGGCGGCCGGCCTGGGGGCGGCCTCGCAGGCGCCGGACCCGGACCGTTACGACTGGCACCATGGCTTCACCGACCTGCTGGTGATCGGCTCCGGCCCGGCCGGGCTGACCGCCGCGCTGCTGGCGGGCTCCAGCGGCGTGGAAGTCACGCTGGTGGAGCAGGACAAGGACTTCGGTGGTTCGCTGCTGGCCGAGCCGGTCGACAGCCCGCTGGCGCGCTGGCGCGACCAGATGCTGGCGGACCTGGCGGCCACCGGCCGGGTGCGCCTGCTGTCGCGGGCCACAGCGTTCGGCCTGTACGACGGCAACACCGTCGGCGTGGTCGAGCTGTCGGCACCCGGCCTGGCCGATCCGGCGCGCGGTGTGCCGCGGCAGCGCCTGCACATCCTTCGCGCGCGGGCGGTGCTGATGGCCTGCGGCGCGCTGGAGCGACCGCTGGTGTTCTCCGGCAATGACCGGCCCGGCGTGATGCTGTCCGGCGCGGTCGGCACCTATGTCCACCGCTATGCGGTGCTGCCCGGGCGCCGGGCGGTGTTCGCGACGAACAACGACGCGGCCTACCGGGATGCGGCCGCGCTGGCCCGTGCCGGCGCGCAAGTGACATTGGCCGATCTCCGCCCCCAGGCCGGTGCGCAGGCCACGCAGCTGGCGCAGGAAGCCGGTGTGCAGGTCCGGCTGGCCACGACGCTGGTGCATGCGCAGGGCGGGCGGCGCGTGGCGTCCTGTGTGCTGGCCCCGTTCGACATCGCCCAGGGGCGCGTGCAGGGCGCGGAACAGACGCTGCCGGTCGACCTGGTCGCGATGTCCGGCGGCTGGACGCCGACCGTGCACCTGAGCTCGCACCGCAACATCCGGCCGGTCTACCGGGCCGACATCGGTTGCTTCGTGCCGGGCGGTTTCGACCGGGCGCATTTCGGCGCCGGCGCGATGGTCGGCACGCAGACGATGGCCACCACGCTGCAGAGCGCCTGGGAGGCCGCGACCCAGGCGGTCGCCGCCTGCGGTGGATCCGTGGCGGGTGCCTCGTTCACGATGCCGCAGGGCGTCGACATCGACCTGCGGTTTGCGCCGGTCGGGCCGGTTACCGGCGCGCGGCACCGTGACAAGGCCTTCGTCGACTTCCAGAGCGACGTGGCCGTCGACGATGTCGATCTGGCGCATCGCGAAGGCTACCAGTCGGTCGAGCACCTGAAGCGCTACACGACGCTGGGCATGGGCACCGACCAGGGCAAGACCTCCAATCTGAACGGCCTGTCGATCCTGGCGGCCCGGCGCGGCCTGCCGGTGCAGGAGGTCGGCACGACGACCTTCCGCCCGCCCTACTCGCCGGTGACGATCGGCACGCTGGCCGGGCGCAGTGTCCGGGCCCACCTGGCTGCGGTGCGCCGCACCGCGATGCACGAATGGCACATCGAGCACGGCGGCATGATGATGGAGGCCGGGGCCTGGAAGCGCCCGCTGTGGTACCGCGGCGCCGGCGCCACGCTGTCCGAGGCCTACAAGGCCGAGATGGACATCGTGCGCGAGCAGGTCGGCATCGCCGATGTGTCCACGCTGGGCAAGATCGATGTCCAGGGGCCGGATGCTGCCGAGTTCCTGAACCGCGTGTATGTGAACGGCTTCGCCAAGCTGCCGGTGGGCAAGGCGCGCTATGGCTTCATGCTGCGCGAGGACGGCATCGTGCTGGACGACGGCACCACCAGCCGGATCGGCGAGACGGAGTTCTTCATGACCACGACGACGGCGCAGGCCGGCCGGGTCATGAGTCACCTGGAGTTCCTGCTGCAGGTGGTCTGGCCGGAGCTGCGGGTCACGGTGGCCTCGGTATCGGACCAGTGGGCCGCGATGAGCATGGCCGGCCCGAAGTCGCGCGAGGTGCTGCAGGCGGCCTTCCCGCACATCGACACCCGGACCGAGGCGCTCGGCCACATGGGGGTGCTCGACACCGAACTCAGCGGCGCGCTGGCCGGCATCCGGGTGCGCATCATCCGGTTGACCTTCTCGGGTGAGCTGGCCTATGAGGTCTATGCCCCGACGCACCATGGCCGGCGGATCTGGGAACACCTGCTGGAGGTAGGCAAACCCTGGAACCTGCGGCCCTACGGCCTGGAGGCGCTCGGCTCGCTGCGCATCGAGAAGGGCCATGTCACCGGCTCCGAGATGGACGGCCGCACGACGCTGGACGACATGGGCATGGGCAAGATGGCCAGCCAGATCAAGCCCTTCTGGGGCGATGCGCTGCGCCGCCGCGAGGAACTCGCCCGCAAGGACCGGCCCACGCTGGTCGGGCTGGAGGCGATCACGCCGGACGGCGCGCCGTCCAACGGCGCGATCCTGTTCTTTGCCGACGATGCGATCCGGGGCCACGGGCGCGGCCACATCACGTCCACCACCTACAGCAAGCCGCTGGGCAAGGCGATCGGCCTGGGGCTGCTCGAAGGCGGGCTGGCCCACGTCGGCAAGGAGATCATCGCGGCGTCGCCGGTGCACAACCGGCAATACCGCCTGCGGGTGGTCGATCCCTGTTTCCTGGATGCCGAGGGAGAGCGCTACCGTGTCTGAAGCTGTCACGACCCTGGCTGCAGCCGCGCCGCGCAGCCCCTTCCAGGCGCACCCGGGCGGCGAGCGTCCGACAGCCGCCGGGCAGATCGGTGTGCGTCTCGAGGCCGGCCTGCTGACCAGCGTCACGCAGGTCGCCACCTGGATCCGCGGCGTTGCCGGGCTCGAGCAGGCGCTCGATGCCTGGCTCGGCCAGGCCGTGCCCCGCCAGACGGGCGCACTGCTGCAGACGACGCAGGGGATGCTGCTGCGCAGTGGCCCGGAGGAGTTCCTGCTGGTTGCCGACATGCCCCGGGGCCACCTTGCGCAACTGCGCGCCGCGGTGCCGCCGGAAGTCGGCTCCGTGACGGACCTCAGTCATGCACGCTGCCGCATCCGCATCACTGGCGGCCACTGTCTGGACACGCTGTCCAAGCTGTTTGCGATCGACCTGCGTCCGGCCGCGTTCCCGGTGGGCGCGGCGCAGCTGACCGGCCACCACCATGTGCCGGCGCTGCTGGTGCGCACGGGCGCCGAGGCCTTCGACATCCTGGTGTTCACGACCTATGCGCTGGACCAGCTCCACACGCTGGAGGATGCAGCGCTGGAGTACGGCGTCTCCGTCACCCGGTAGCGGCGCGCGACGGCGCCGGCGCGCCGGGGTATGCTGGTGCTGCCATGGACGCGTGGGACACCATCATCGTCGGGGCCGGTTCGGCCGGCTGCGTGCTGGCCCACCGGCTCTCCGCCGACCCGTCGCACCGGGTCCTGCTGCTGGAGGCGGGCGGGACCGACCGGCGGTTCTGGGTCCGGGTGCCGATCGGTTATGCCCGCACCTTCCGGGACCCGGCCGTCAACTGGATGCTGCAGACCGAACCGGAGCCAGCGCTGGGCGGCCGCTCCTCCTACTGGCCGCGTGGCCGGCTGCTGGGCGGCTCCGGCTCGATCAATGCGATGGCCTATGTCCGGGGCCAGCCGGCCGATTTCGACGGATGGGCGCAGCAGGGCAACCCGGGCTGGTCCTGGCACGACGTGCTGCCCTTTTTCCTGGCGGCCGAGGACAACGCGGCCGGCGCCAGCGCGCTGCACGGTGCCGGCGGGCCGATGCGGGTGACCGACATCGCGGACCTGGTCCATCCGCTGTGTGACAGCTTCTTCGCGGCAGCCTCCGCGCTGGGCCTGGGGCGCACCAACGACCTCAACGGCGCACAGGGCGAGGGTGTCGGCATCTACCCGATCCACACCCGCGGCGGTCTGCGGGAGTCCACCGCCACCGCCTACCTGCGTCCCGTCCGGCACCGGCCCAACCTCACGGTGCACACCCACGCCCAGGCGACGCGCCTGCTGCTGCAGGGCCGGCGGGCCACCGGCGTGGCCTACCTGCAGGACGGGACGCTGCGGGAGGCCCAAGCGCGCTGTGCGGTGGTGCTCTGCGCAGGAGCGATCCATTCGCCGCAGCTGCTGCAGCTCTCCGGGATCGGCGACGCCGGCCACCTGCAGGCGCTTGGCATTCCCCCGGTGCTGCACGCGCCCGCCGTCGGCGAAGGCCTGCAGGACCACCTGCACATCACGCACGTCTACCGCGCCCGTGTGCCGACGCTCAACGATGCGCTGCACCCCTGGCACGCGAAGCTGCGTGCCGGCCTGCGCTACCTGCTGCGGCGCACCGGCCCGCTGTCGATGAGCGTGAACCAGGCGGGCGGCTTCGTGCGCTGGGGTGCGCCAGGGGCCGACCGGCCCCACATCCAGCTCTATTTCAACCCGGCGAGTTACACCACGCAGCCCGCCGAGGGCCGGCGCATGATGAACACCGACCCGTTCCCCGGTTTCTCGCTGTCGGCCCATGCCTGCCGGCCGACCAGCCGGGGGCGCATCCGCATCACCCGACCGGATCCGAGGGTGGCGCCCGCCATCACGCCGAACTATCTGGCGACCGCCTATGACCAGACGCAGGCCCTGCTCTGCGCGCGCCTGTTGCGCGCGCTGGCCGCCGCCGAGCCGCTGCGCGGGCTGATTGCGGAGGAGCTGCTCCCGGGGGGCCAGGCAGCCGACGATGCCGCACTGATGGCGGATTTCCGCGCGCGGGCCGACACGATCTTCCATCCGGTGGGCACCTGCGCGATGGGGCCGGATCCGCAGTGCAGCGTCGTCGACGCGCGCCTGCGGGTGCATGGCGTCGACGGTCTGCGCGTGATCGATGCGTCGGTGTTCCCGGCGATTCCGTCCGGCAACACGCAGGCGCCGGTTGTGATGGTGGCCGAGAAGGGCGCCCGGATGCTGCTGGAGGATGCGGCTCAGGCGGCAGCCGCCTCGACCTCGACCAGGCAGTCGTAGAAGGTCGGCGCCCGCCCCAGGTCCGTCAGCCGCTGGCTGGTGAGCTGGTTCACGTTGTGCCCGTCCAACCCCAGCTTGCGCCACCAGATGCCCAGGCCGTTGACGACGCCCGGTCGCGCGCGCGGGCTGACTTCCATCCGGCAGCGGTAGTCGCCGCGCTGGTTGAACACCCGCACCACGCTGCCGGATGCCAGGCCGCGGGCCTGCGCATCCTGCGCATGCATCTCCAGCAGCGGCTCGCCTTCGATGTCGCGCAGGCTTTGCACGTTCACGAAGCTGGAGTTCAGGAAGTTGCGCGCCGGCGGCGAGATCATCGCCAGCGGGAACTGCGTCGAGCTGCCGGCGGCCTCGTAGTTGGGCAGGTAGTCCGGCAGGCCGTCCAGTCCCTGCGCGGCCAGCCGCGCGCTGAAGAACTCGCAGCGGCCGGAGGGCGTCGGGAAGCGGCCCTCGGCGAAGGGCGCGTCCGGCACCTTCAGCGACGCAAAGCCCTGGTCCAGCAGTTGCTGGAAGTCCACCGCATCGCCGTAGGCGATGCGGCACAGCTGCTCGTCGGTGTCGGCGAAGCAGGGTTCGGTGTAGCCCATGTGCCGCGCCAGGTCGCGAAAGATCTGGCTGTTGGGCCGGGCCTGACCCAGCGGCGCGATCGCTGGCCGGTTCAGCAGCACGTCGGTGTGCCCGTAGGCCACCTGCACGTCCCAGTGCTCCAGCTGGGTGGTGGCGGGCAGCAGGTAGTCGGCGTAGTCGGCGGTGTCGGTGTGGAAGTGCTCCAGCACCACCGTGAACAGGTCCTCCCGCGCGAAGCCCTGCACGACCCGCGCGGAGTCCGGTGCCACCGCGACCGGGTTGCTGTTGTAGACGATCACCGCTTCGATCGCCGGGCCGAATCCGGCCGAGGCCGGGCGCAGCAGGTCATCGCCGATCGTGTTCATGTTGATCGTGCGCGGGGCCGGGCCGGTGCGCAGATCCGGCCGCTCCAGCGCGGCGCGCTGCACCGGGAAGTTGCCCGAGGTCGACAGCAGCAGGCCGCCGGCGCGATGCCGCCAGGCACCGACCAACGCCGGCAGGCAGGCGATGGCGCGTACCGCATTACCGCCGCCGCGCACCCGCTGCATGCCGTAGTTCAACCGGATCGCGGTCGGATCGCCGCGCCGCGCGCTCTCGCCGTAGGCGCGGGCCAGATCACGCACCTGCTGCACGTCCAGGCCACAGACGGCCGCGGCGCGCTCCGGGGGCCATTCCAGCGCACGGGCGCGCAGCGCATCCCAGCCCAGCGTGTGGCGGGCGATGTAGTCGTGGTCCAGCCAGTCGTGCTGCACCAGTTCATGCATGATGCCGAAGGCCAGCGCGGCGTCGGTGCCCGGCAGCAGCGCGATGTGCTCCTGGCACTTGTCGGCGGTCTCCGAGCGCCGCGGGTCGATGCAGATCAGCCGCGCGCCGCGGCGCTTGGCCTCCTGGGCCTGGCGCCAGAAATGCAGGTTGCTGGCGATCGGGTTGCTGCCCCAGATCAGGATCAGCCGGGACTCCTGGAAGAACTGCACCTGCATGCCGAGCTTGCCGCCGACCGTCGCGGTGAGACCCTCGGCCGCGGCACTGGCGCAGATCGTGCGGTCCAGCAGCGAGGCGCCGAGCTTGTTGAAGAAGCGCGCCGCGATGCTTTCGCCCTGCACCAGGCCCATCGTGCCGGCATAGCTGTATGGCAGGATGGCCTGCGCGGCTCCCGGAGCACGGCCGGCGATGGCCCGCAGGCGGGTCGCAATGTCGTGCAGGGCCTCCTCCCAGGACACCGGCGTGAACTGCCCGCTGCCCTTCGGGCCGCTGCGCTTGAGCGGCTGCAGCACGCGCTGCGGGTGGTAGGTGCGCTGCGTGTAGCGCGACACCTTGGTGCACAGCACCCCGTCGGTGTGCGGGTGCGCCGGGTTGCCCTGTACGCGGGTGGCCACGCCGTCCTCGACGGTCGTGATGAAGGAGCAGGTGTCCGGACAGTCGTGCGGGCAGGCGCCCAGAACGGTGGTTGTGGCGGTCGTGGAAGTGGCCATGGTGGTGCGCCGTCCTCGTGGTCAGGTCAGTGGTCGTGCAATGCCGCGCGACTGGCACAGGGATTGCATGACGTATTAGACTAGCAGCCCGGCCCCCGCGCCCCGATGGTAAACCGCCTCGTCGCCCCTTCACAGGAGACCCCCTTGAAAGTCATTGATTCGATCGTGGCCCAGGCCGCCGGCATCGCCTCCGTGCGACGTGACATCCATGCGCATCCGGAACTGTGCTTCAAGGAGGAGCGCACGGCCGACATCGTCGCGGCCAAGCTCACCGAATGGGGCATCCCGTACCACCGCGGCCTCGGCACCACCGGTGTCGTGGGCATCGTCAAGAACGGCACGTCGAACCGGGCCGTCGGGCTGCGCGCCGACATGGATGCGCTGCCGATGCAGGAGTTCAACACCTTCGCCCACGCCAGCAAGCACGCCGGCAAGATGCACGCCTGCGGGCATGACGGCCACACCGCGATGCTGCTGGCGGCGGCCCAGCACCTGGCGAAGCACCGCCCGTTCGACGGCACGGTCTACCTGATCTTCCAGCCGGCCGAGGAGGGGGGTGGCGGCGCGCGCGAGATGATCGCCGACGGTCTGTTCGAGAAGTTCCCGATGGAGGCGGTGTTCGGCATGCACAACTGGCCGGGCTCCGAGGTGGGCAAGTTTGCGGTCAGTGCCGGCCCGGTGATGGCGTCGAGCAACGAGTTCAAGGTCGTCATCAAGGGCAAGGGCGGCCACGGCGCATTGCCGCATCTGGGCCTGGACCCGGTGCCGGTGGCCTGCCAGATGGTGCAGGCCTTCCAGACCATCATCACGCGCAACAAGAAGCCGGTCGATGCCGGCGTCATCTCGGTCACGATGATCCATGCCGGCGAGGCCACCAACGTGATCCCCGACACCTGCGAGCTGCAGGGCACGGTGCGCACCTTCACGCTGGAGGTGCTCGACCTGATCGAGCGGCGCATGCAGGAGATCGCCGAGCACACCAGCGCCGCGTTCGGCATGGAATGCGAGTTCAGCTTCCACCGCAACTATCCGCCCACGATCAACTCCGCGCCCGAGGCGGAGTTCGCGCGCCAGGTCATGGCCGGCATCGTCGGTGCGGACAACGTGGTCCTCCAGGAGCCGACGATGGGCGCCGAGGACTTCTCGTTCATGCTGCAGGCCAAGCCCGGCGCGTACTGCTTCATCGCCAACGGGGACGGCACCCACCGCGACATGGGCCACGGCGCGGGCCCTTGCACACTGCACAACCCGAGCTACGACTTCAATGACGACCTGATCCCGCTGGGCGCCACCTACTGGGTCGAGCTGGCACGGGCCTGGCTCAACAAGCCGGCACCGTGAGCGGGCTGGTCGACGCGTTCTCTGCGACCTACGCGCAGGCGCGGGTCCGTTTCCTGGAGTCCGCGGCCGCGGCCGGAATGGCCATCGAGTCCTTCGTGCATCCGCTGGTCGGCCGCGACGGGGAAACCCTGGCCATGGACGTCGCGCGCGACGGCCCCGCGGACGCCCGCCTGCTGCTGGTGGTGTCCAGCGCCTGCCACGGTGTCGAGGGCTTCTGCGGCAGCGGCGTGCAGGTGCATGCGCTGCGCGATGCCGACTGGCGCGAAGCCGCCGCCCGGGCCGGTGTGGCGGTGCTGTACATCCATGCGCTGAATCCGCACGGCTTTTCCTTCCTGCGGCGCGTCACGCAGGAAAACGTCGACCTGAACCGCAACTTCCAGGACTTCGCCGCGCCGCTGCCGGACAACGCAGCTTACGCGGAACTGCACGACCTGCTGCTGCCGGCGCGCTGGCCGCCCGAGCCGGAGGTGCAGGCGGCGATCGACCGCTATGTGCAGGCCCACGGCATGCTGCGCTTCCAGACGGCGGTCACGCAGGGGCAGCATGCCTTCCCGCAGGGCCTGTTCTATGGCGGGAGCGCCCCGACCTGGAGCAACTTCACGTTGCGCCAGGTCTTGCGACGGCACGCCCGGCAGGCCCGGTGCATCGCCTGGATCGACCTGCACACCGGTCTGGGCCCGACCGGGCACGGCGAGCGCATCTTCGCCGCGCGCAACGACGCGGCCACGCTGCAACGGGCCCGCGCCTGGTGGGACGGCAACGGCAGCACGCCGGTCACGTCGTTCTATGACGGATCCTCCTCATCGGCGCCGGTACGGGGCATGCTGTTCAACGTCGTCTACGAGGAATGCCCGCAGGCCCGGTATACCGGCATCGCGATGGAGTACGGCACGCTGCCGCTGCCAGAGATGATTCTGGCCTTGCGTGCCGACCACTGGCTGCACCTGCATCCGGACGCGCCCGCGGCCCAGGCCGAGGCCATCCACCGGCAGATGCGCGACGCGTTCTATGTGGATACCGACGCCTGGAAGGGCCAGATCATCAGCCAGGCGCGCCAGGCGATGTTCCAGGCGGTGACCGGTCTGGCCGGCGCCGCAGGCGCATAGCTCAGGCCGGCGCCTGCGGGAAGCGCTCGCGGGCCATCCGCAGCAGGCCGTCGAAGATCAGGTTCTCGACCAGCTCGAACGGCGTACTCAGGCTGGGCGCCATCTTCCAGCCGGCGCCACCGGTCATGTAGCAGGCCGGCTCGCTGCCGCAGTGGCGCCGCAGGTTCTGCACCATGCGCTCCATGGCCCCGGCGATCGCATAGGTGCCGCCGCTGGTCAGTGCGTCGCTGGTGTTGGTCGGGAAATCCCGCACCTCGCCGGTGGGCACATGCAGCCCGGCGGTGCCGGACTCCAGCGCGCGCAGCATGATGCCGTGGCCGGGCAGGATCAGCCCGCCCAGAAAGCGGCCGGCAGGGTCGATCGCCTCGACGGTGACGGCGGTACCCACCATCGCCACGACGATCGGCCGGGCTGGCCCCTGCGCCAGCATGTGGTGCCGCGCACCGATCATCGCGACCCAGCGATCCGCGCCCAGCCGGGAGGGGTGGTCGTAGCCGTTCTGCAGCCCGGCCTCGCTGTCGCCGGCCACCACCCAGCGCGCCGGCACGTCCCACAGCTCCATCTGCTCCTCGACGCGGCGCCGCGCCGCATCGCCGGCAACGATGCAGCCAAGCATGGTCCGCGGCGTCGGCAACTGGGCCCAGGGACCCTCGGCCAGCGTGTCGATGTTCTCCAGGAATTCGGCGCCGTGCGCGAGCAGCCGGGCGCCCGGGCGGGGCTGGTCGTACAGCGCCCACTTCAGGCGGGTGTTGCCGACGTCGATGGCGAGGAAGGGCATGGGGGTGGTCAGCGGAGCCTGCGTCAGTTCTGGCGCCAGGGCAGGCCCCGGAAGCGCCAGCCGCCGGTGTTGCCGCGGTGCGCGTTGTCGTCCGGCGCGCCTTCGAAGCCTTCCAGGATGTTGTAGGCCTCCACGCCGAGCTCGGTGGCGCGTCGGGCGGCGGCAATCGAGCGCACGCCGCTGCGGCACAGCAGCACCAGCTTCTTGTGGCCGGTCGCGCTGGAACGCAGGCCCTCGTCGAACTGCGGATTCATCACCATGCCCGGCCACTGTTTCCAGGCCAGCGGCACGGCGCCCGGCACGAAGCCGACCCACTCGCGCTCGGCATCGGAGCGCACGTCCACCAGCACCGCGTCACCGGCCTGCCACCAGGCGCAGGCCAGCTGCGGCGTAATGTCGCCCGCATAACCCTCGGCAGGGCGCACGGCATCCGCATCGGCGGCGGGCCCCTGTGCATCGGCATCGTGCCGGATGCCGGAGCTCAGGTTGGCCGGGACGGCTTCGTCCATCCGGCGCGGCCGGGGCAGGTTCAGGTGATTCATGATGTCGACGAATTCGGCTTCGGTTTTGCCGGCGACGCGCGGGTTGCCCGCCTTCTCCTGGCCGATCGTCGAGTGGCTGCGGCCCTGGTAGTCATGGCCCGGCCAGACCACCGTGGCGTCCGGCAGGCGGAACAGCACCTGCGTGATGCTGTGGTAGAGCGCCGATGCGCTGCCGGACTGAAAGTCAGTGCGCCCGCAGCCCTGGATCAGCAGCGTGTCGCCGGTGAAGACGTTGTCGCGCCAGACATAGCTCATGCTGCCGGCGGTGTGGCCCGGCGTGTGCAGCGCGCGAAGCGTCTCGCCGCCGAAGCGCAGCACATCGCCGTCCGCCAGCTGCACCGAGGCGGTATGGATGCCGCATCCCGCAGGGGCGGCCGTCCTGGCGCCGGCGTGTTCCGCCAGCATTCCGGAGCCGGTGATGTGGTCGGCATGCGCATGCGTCTCGATCGTCCAGACCAGCTTGAGCCCGTACTGCCGCAGCGTGGCCAGATCGCGCTCCACCTGATCGTCGACCGGGTCGATGATGACGGCGTCGCGCGTGGTTTCGTCGAACAGCAAATAGGTATAGGTCGAGGATGCGGAATCGAACAGCTGGATCGGGCGCATGGCGGTGTCTCCGTTTCTGGTCGGGTCGGGGTATGCTTGCGGCTAGTTTAGATCGTGGGGAGAGGTCGGCATGGAAGCTTACTCCGAGGCGCTGCGCGGTGGCATCCTGATTGGCGTGGCCAGCTGGATTCTGCTGGCGGGCGCGGGGCGAATCAGCGGCGTGAGCAGCATCACCAGCGGGGTGTTGACGAGCAAGCGGCAGTCGACCCCCTGGCGCTGGGCCTTTCTGTTCGGGCTTGTCGGCGGCGGCGCGCTGTTCGCCTGGTTGCTGAACGCTCCGCCGGTGGAGGTGCGCTCGGCCTTCATGCTGGTGCCTGCCGGTTTCCTGGTGGGTTTCGGCACGGTGCTCGGTTCGGGCTGCACCAGCGGACATGGCGTGTGCGGGCTGGGGCGGCGCTCGCTGCGCTCGGTGGCCGCGGTGCTCACCTTCATGCTGACGGCCATGTTCACCGTGTTGATCACGTCGCACCTGCCGCCGGCCGAATGGTGGGTGTCCCTGATCGAGGAGGGCCTGCAATGGGTGTTCCGTCGATGAGGCACCGCTCCGGCAGCAGTCGCGGGCGTAGCCGCAGCGGCAGTGCCGAGACCCGTGCCGCCGCACTCGGCGACGACGCCGAAGATTCCACGCTGCAGCTGCCCGAGCCGGCGATGCACGGGCGTGTCGGCGCGGAGTTCGCCATCGCGCTGCTGGCGGGTTTCGTGTTCGCCGCCGGGCTGGTAATGGCGGGCATGACCCAGCCGTCGAAGGTGCATGCCTTCCTCGACGTGAAGGAGATGTTTGTCGGACCCTTCCCCGGCCTGTGGGACCCTTCGCTGGCCTTCGTGATGGGCGGTGCGGTGCTGGTCACGCTGCTGGCGTTCTTTGCCACGCCGCGCGCCAGCGTGCGCCCCTGGTTCGGCCGGGCCTTCGTGCTGCCGCGGCGCGAGAAGGTCGACCTGCGGCTGTTCCTGGGGGCCATGATCTTCGGTGTCGGGTGGGGCCTGAGCGGCTATTGCCCCGGCCCGGCCATGGCGTCGCTGCTGATCGGGCAGATGGACACCGTCATCTTCGTGATGGCGATGTTGCCGGGCATGTGGCTGGCCCGCAAGATCTGAGCGCTACTGACCAATAGTCAGCCGTCTGCAAATCGTTTACAGTTGACGTTTACGTAAACGTCAACAAAACACAGACGCCCGGGCTCGGGCGTGCCAGGAGATTGTGATGACCGACCTGTCCGCCGAAGCCAAGGCGCTTGCCAGCTACCGCCCCACGCACAAGGTGCGTTTCGTCACCGCCGCCAGTCTGTTCGACGGCCATGACGCGGCGATCAACATCATGCGCCGCATTCTGCAGGGCATGGGCGCCGAGGTGATCCATCTGGGACACAACCGCAGCGTGGACGAGGTCGTCACGGCGGCGCTGCAGGAAGATGTGCAGGGCATCGCGATCAGTTCCTACCAGGGCGGGCATGTCGAGTACTTCAAGTACATGGTCGACCTGCTGCGCCAGCGCGGAGGTGCACACATCCAGGTGTTCGGCGGCGGCGGCGGCGTGATCGTGCCGCCCGAGATCCGGGATCTGCATGCCTATGGCGTGGCCCGCATCTACAGCCCGGAGGACGGCCAGCGCATGGGGCTGGCCGGCATGATCGGCGAGATGGTCATGCGCTGCGACAAGGACCTGACCGGCTTCGCACCGAAGACCGTGCAGGCGATCCAGGGCCATGGCGAGTCGAACTGGCGTGCACTGGCCCAGTTGATCACCGCGCTGGAGAACGACCGCGCCGGGGCCGCCCCGGACGCCGGCCTGCAAGGGCTGGTCGGGGAGATCCGCACCGGCGCGGCGTCCTGCCGGACACCGGTGCTGGGGATCACCGGGACCGGTGGTGCCGGCAAGTCCTCGCTGACCGACGAGCTGATCCGCCGGCTGCGCCTGGACCAGGGCGACCGGCTGCGCGTCGCGGTGATCTCGATCGACCCGTCGCGCCGCAAGAGCGGTGGCGCGCTGCTGGGCGACCGCATCCGGATGAACGCGATCGCGCCCTGGGGCCAGACCGGCGCGCCGCGCGTGTTCATGCGCAGCCTCGCCACGCGGGACTTCGGCTCGGAGATCAGCGCCGCACTGCCGGACGTGGTCGCGGCCTGCAAGGTGGCAGGCTTCGACCTGATCGTCGTCGAGACCTCCGGCATCGGTCAGGGCGATGCCGCGATCGTCCCGCATGTCGACGTGCCGCTGTATGTGATGACGCCCGAGTTCGGCGCTGCCAGCCAGCTCGAGAAGATCGACATGCTCGACTTCGCCGAGTTTGTCGCGATCAACAAGTTCGACCGCAAGGGTGCGCTCGATGCCCTGCGGGATGTGTCCAAGCAGGTGCAGCGCAACAAGGAGGCCTGGACCACGCCGGCCGACCGGATGCCGGTCTTCGGCACGATGGCCGCCCGCTTCAACGACGACGGCGTCACCGCGCTGTACCAGGCGCTGCTGCCCCGGCTGCAGGCCCTTGGCCTGCAGGTGCAGACCGGCACGCTGCCGCAGGTCCCGGTGCGCCACAGCACCAACCAGACGCCTGTCGTGCCGCCCGCGCGGACGCGCTACCTGGCCGAGATCAGCGATACCGTGCGCACCTACAAGGCGCGCGCACGCAGCCAGGCCCGGCTCGCCCGCGAGATCCAGCAGCTGCGCGCGTCGGCGTCCATGCTGAAGGCGGCCAACCCGGACAAGGTGCGGGCGGTCGAGGCGGTGACGGCGCTGGCGGATGAGCGCGACACCCAGCTCGGCGGTGCCGAGCGCAAGCTGCTGGCCCAATGGCCGGAGATGCGCCAGGCTTACGCCGGCGACGAATACGTCGTCAAGATCCGTGACAAGGAGATCCGCACGTCGCTGGTGACGCGCTCGCTGAGCGGCACGCCGGTGCGCAAGGTCGCGCTGCCGCAGTACGAGGACCACGGCGAGATCCTGAAGTGGCTGATGCTGGACAACGTGCCGGGGAGCTACCCCTACACCGCCGGCACCTTCGCATTCAAGCGCGAGAACGAGGACCCGACGCGGATGTTCGCCGGCGAGGGCGATGCCTTCCGCACGAACACCCGTTTCAAGCTGCTGAGCTCCGGCATGCCGGCCAAGCGGCTGTCCACCGCATTCGACTCGGTCACGCTGTACGGCAACGACCCGGATCCGCGGCCGGACATCTACGGCAAGGTCGGCAACTCCGGCGTGAGCATCGCGACGCTGGACGACATGAAGGTGCTCTACGGCGGCTTCGACCTCTGCAGCCCGGCCACCAGCGTCAGCATGACGATCAATGGCCCGGCGCCGAGCATCCTGGCGATGTTCATGAACACCGCGATCGACCAGAACATCGAGAAGTTCAAGGCCGACAACGGCCGCGAGCCGACCGAGACCGAGACCGGCAAGATCCGCGAATGGGTACTGGAGAACGTGCGCGGCACGGTGCAGGCCGACATCCTGAAGGAAGACCAGGGCCAGAACACCTGCATCTTCTCGACCGAGTTCTCGCTGAAGGTCATGGGCGACATCGCGGAGTACTTCGTGCACAACCGGGTGCGCAACTTCTACAGCGTCTCGATCAGCGGCTACCACATCGCCGAGGCGGGCGCCAACCCGATCAGCCAGCTGGCCTTCACGCTGTCCAACGGCTTCACCTTCGTCGAAGCCTACCTGGCGCGCGGCATGCACATCGACGACTTCGCGCCGAACCTGAGCTTCTTCTTCTCGAACGGCATGGACCCGGAGTACACCGTCATGGGCCGGGTGGCGCGCCGCATCTGGGCCGTCGCGATGAAGGAGAAGTACGGCGCCAACGAGCGCAGCCAGAAGCTGAAGTACCACATCCAGACCAGCGGCCGCAGCCTGCACGCGCAGGAGATCCAGTTCAACGACATCCGCACGACGCTGCAGGCGCTGATCGCGATCTACGACAACTGCAACAGCCTGCACACGAACGCGTTCGACGAGGCGATCACGACGCCCACCGAGGAATCCGTGCGCCGCGCGATGGCGATCCAGCTGATCATCAACCGCGAGTGGGGCCTGGCGAAGAACGAGAACCCGAACCAGGGTGCTTTCATCATCGAGGAGCTGACCGAACTCGTCGAGGAGGCGGTGCTCAGCGAGTTCGAGCGCATCGCCGAGCGCGGCGGCGTGCTCGGCGCGATGGAGACCGGCTATCAGCGGGGCCGCATCCAGGACGAGTCCATGCACTATGAGATGCTGAAGCACACCGGTGAGCTGCCCATCATCGGTGTGAACACCTTCCGCAACCCGCACGGTGACCAGGTGCAGGACAAGCTGGAGCTGGCGCGCTCGACCGAGGACGAGAAGCAGAGCCAGCTGCGCCGGCTCGCGGATTTCCACCAGCGCCATGCGGCCGAGGCGCCGGCGATGCTGCAGCGCCTGCGCGAGGCGGTGATCGCCAACCGCAATGTGTTCGAGGTGCTGATGGACGCGGTGCGGGTCTGCTCGCTGGGGCAGATCACGAATGCGCTGTTTGAGGTGGGGGGGCAGTACCGGCGCAATATGTGACCGGTGACTTGCCCGAAAAGACAATGGCGCCGCGAGGCGCCATTGTTGTTCTTGCGAGGTGCGCAGTGTGCCAGGCCGTCAGGCACCGGCACCTGCGGATCAGGCCTGGGCGGTGGCCCGTGCGCGACGGCGGACGCCGGCAATCAGGGCCAGGCCGGCCAGCATCATCGCGACCTCGGTCGGCTCGGGCACCGGCGCCGCAGCGACCTGAAGCGCCATCTGCCCCAGCA
>JAEUOX010000091.1 GCA_016790475.1 Rhodoferax sp.
GTGCAGTGCGAGCTGCCGCACCAGCAGACGGCCTGCCAGTGGTTCACGCCGGACGATGTGCTCGGATTTTTGCCGCTGGGCGGCGAATCCGGGAACTCCATGGCGATTGTCTGGTCTGTCAGCCAGGAGCGGCGCGGCGAATTGATGGCGCTGGACGACGCGGCGTTGGCGGCGCAGCTGCAGGCGGCCAGCGGTGGGCGCTTCGGTGCGTTGGCGCTGGCCGGTCCGCGGGCGGCCTGGCCGCTGCGGCGTGCGACGGCGCGCCACTGGTCGGGTGTCAGCGACGGCCAGGCCTGGGTGCTGGCGGGCGACGCCGCCCATGCGGTGCACCCGTTGGCCGGGCAGGGCCTGAACCTGGGGCTGGCCGATGTCGGCGAGTTGGTCCGCCAGGTCCAGGGCCGCGACTACTGGCGCAGCGTGGCCGATGCCAAGCTGCTGCGCCGCTACGAGCGGGCCCGCAAGGCCGATGTGGCACTGACGGGCGGGACGACCGACGGCCTGCAGTTGCTGTTCGGCCGCGAGGGGGCTGTCTGGAAGAGCGTGCGTGCCTGGGGCATGCGCGGCTTCGAGCACAGCGGGCTGGTGAAGCGCTGGGTGGCGCGCCAGGCGATGGGGCTGTAGGGCGGGGGCCCGCGGTGGCGGTGAGGCAGATCAACCGGGATCGGATCGACATGAAACTCTTCAAGACCCTGTTCGTGCTGCTGGCCTGCGGGCTGGCGCTGGGGATGGCGCAGGCCCAGGAGGCGGCCATCCGCAAGAACCTGGCCGAGCGCATCCCGCAGTTCAAGAACATCGACGAGATCACCAAGAGCGCGATGCCCGGCCTGTACGAGGTCCGCATCAACGGCATGGAGATCTTCTACACCGACGCCGAGGGCAACTACCTGATCCAGGGGAGCCTGTTCGACACCCGCCAGCGGCGCAACCTGACCGAGGAGCGCGTCGACAAGCTGTCGGCGATCAGCTTCGACCTGCTGCCGGTGAAGGACGCCTTCACGATCGTGCGCGGCAACGGCAAGCGCAAGATGGCCGTCTTCGAGGACCCGAACTGCGGCTACTGCAAGCGCTTCGAGCGCGACCTGCAGAAGGTCGACAACGTCACGATCCACATGTTCCTGTACCCGATCCTGGGCCCGGACTCGCTGGAGAAGTCCAAGCAGATCTGGTGCGCCAAGGACGCCGGCAAGACCTGGACCGACTACATGGTGCGCGAGCAGCCCCTGGCCCAGACCGTCACGCCGGCCTGTGACCTGACGGCGATCACGCGCAATGTCGAGTTCGGCCGCAAGTACAAGATCAACGGCACGCCCACGCTGCTGTTCGCCGACGGCTCGCGGGTGCCGGGCGCGATCAGCGCCGCGCAGGTGGAGAAGTACCTCGGGCAGACCACCAAGTAGCATGCCGGCCGGTGTGACGCACACGCAGGCGCGCGGCCCGCGCGCCGCCGGGCCGGCCTACCGGGTCGAACTCGCCGATGTGCACGCCCACCTGTTTGGCGTGCAGCTGCGCATTGCGCGGCCTGCCGCGGTGCAGCGGCTCAGCCTGCCGGTGTGGATTCCGGGCAGCTACCTGGTGCGGGAGTTCGCGCGCCATCTGCAGGGCCTGCAGGCGCAGCAGGGCGGTACGCCGGTGGCGGTCGTGCAATGCGACAAGTGCACCTGGGAGGTCGCCTGCGATCCGTCACGCCCGCTCGAACTGCACTACCAGGTCTATGCCTTCGACAACTCGGTGCGTGCGGCCTGGCTGGACGCCCAGCGCGCCTTCTTCAACGGCACCAGCCTGTTCCTGCGCGTGCATGGCCAGGAGGAGCAGCCCCATGCGCTGACCCTGCCGGCCCCGCGCGGCTACCGCCACTGGCAGCTCGCCACCGGCCTGGAGCCGGCCGGGGCGCTGCAGCGCGGTTTCGGCAACTACCTCGCCGCCGACTACGACACGCTGGTCGACAGCCCGGTCGAGATGGGGCCCTTCTGGCGCGCGGATTTCCAGGTGCGCGGCATCCCGCACGCGCTGGTGGTGGCCGGCGCCGCCTCAAGCCTGGATGGCGACCGGCTGGTGGAGGACATCCGGCGCATCTGCGAGGCCGCGATGGCACTCTGGCACGGCCCCGCCGGCGGCCGCAGCCGCCTGCGCCGCCCGCCGCATGCGTCCTATGTGTTCCTGGTCAATGCGGTCGATGACGGTTACGGCGGGCTGGAGCACCGCAACTCCACTGCGCTGGTGTGCGGCCGCAAGGATCTACCCCGGCTGCATGACACCGGCTCGGCCGCCCAACGTACGCCGCACGAGGGCTACCAGACGCTGCTCGGGCTGGTCAGCCATGAGTACTTCCATACCTGGAACGTCAAGCGGCTGCGGCCGGTCGAGTTCACCCGTTACGACTACACCCGCGAAAACTACACCGGCCTGCTGTGGTTCTTCGAGGGCTTCACGAGCTACTACGACGACCTGCTGCTGCGCCGGGCCGGCCTGCTGGACGACGCGCAATACCTGAAGTCGCTGACCAAGACGCTCAACCAGGTGCTGCAGACACCCGGGCGGCAGGTGCAGTCGGTCGCGCAGGCCAGCGCGGACGCCTGGGTCAAGTACTACCGGCAGGACGAGAACACGCCCAATGCCACCGTCAGCTACTACACCAAGGGCGCGGCCGTCGCGCTGTGCCTGGACCTGCAACTGCGCAGCGAGGGCGCCGGCACGCTGGATGCGGTGATGCGCGCGCTGTGGGCCCGCTGCGCCGGCGGTCCGATGGACGAACAGGACCTGCGGGCCGTGCTGCAGGAGCAGACCGGGCGCTCCTGGGCGGAGGAACTGGCGGCCTGGGTACACGGCACCGGCGAGCTGCCGCTCAAGCCGCTGCTGGAGGGCCGGGGCGTGCGCGTGCTGGAGGAGCCGGCTCAGCCGGCCCAGGCGCTGGGCCTGCGCGTGGCCGAGACCGCCGGCATCCAGGTGCGCACCGTGCTGCGTGGCGGTGCCGCCGAGCAGGCGGGTTTCGCACCGGGCGACGAATGGCTGGCGATCGAGTGCGCCGAGGGCGCTGCCGCACCTTCCGCCTGGCGCATCCAGCGGCTGGACGACATCGGCATCTACGCACCCCCCGGCGCGCTGGTGACGGCGTTGGTGGCGCGCGACAGGCGCCTGCTGCGGCTGCCACTGCGGCTGCCGCGGGGCGTCACGACCTGGCGCCTGACCGTGCGGGACGCCGGGCTGGCCGCCCCCTGGCTGCAGGGCTGACGCGCCCCCCGCTCACTGGCCGGTGAAGACCGGCGGCCGTTTCTGCAGGAAGGCAGTCACGCCCTCGATGTAGTCGTGCGTGCGGCCCATGGCCGACTGCGTGTCGCGCTCCACATCCAGCTGCGCATCCAGTGTGCGCTGGTTGGCCTCGCGCAGCACCGTGCGGGTCGCCACCAGCGCTTGCGTGGGCATCGCGGCCAGGCGCTGGGCCAGCGCGCAGGCGGCGGCCAGGCAGTCGTCGGCCACGTCCCAGATCAGGCCCCATTCCTTCGCCTGCGCGGCCGGCAACTTGTCGCCGGTCATCGCCAGGCCCATCGCCCGGGCCAGGCCGAGGCGCTGCGTCAGGAACCAGGTGCCGCCGGCGTCCGGGATCAGGCCGATCTTGCTGAAGGCCTGGATGAAGCTGGCGCCGGGCGCCGCGATCGCGAGGTCGCAGGTCATCGCCAGCGAGGCGCCGGCGCCGGCCGCGACACCGTTGACGGCAGCGATCGTCGGCATGCGCAGCTTCTGCAGCCGGCGCACCGTCGGGTTGAAGGCCTGCTCGATGATCGGGCCCGGGTCGGCCCGCTGCACCTGGTCCGGCCCAGGTGCCAGGTCGAACTCCGACAGGTCGGCCCCGGCACTGAAGCCGCGCCCGGCACCGGTGATCACCAGTGCACGGATCGCCGGATTCGCCTCGGCCTGGTCCAGTGCGGCCCACAGGTCGTGGTGCATCTGGCGCGTGAAGCTGTTGAGCGCCTGCGGGCGGTTCAGCGTGGCAAGGGCGACGGCGCCTTGTTCGGAATAGAGGACGGTGGGTTCGGTGGTCATGGGAGCCTGTGCTGCAAGGGTGGCGGGAATTTACCACCGCGCTCCCCGGCGCGGCCAGGCGCTATCCTCGGGGGCTTGCAATCCTGCAGTGCCAGCGAACCCCGGAGCCCCTCCATGACCTACGAAATGATCACCGTGCGCACCGAAGGCGGGCGCGTGGGTGTTGTCACCCTGAACCGACCCAAGCAGCTCAATGCGCTGAACGACCAGCTGATGAACGAACTCGGCGCGGCGCTCCAGGCCTTCGACGCGGACCCGGCCATCGGCTGCATGGTGATCACCGGCAGCGAGAAGGCCTTTGCCGCGGGCGCGGACATCGGCGCCATGGCCACCTACACCTTCGCCGACGTCTACAAGGGCGACTACATCACCCGAAACTGGGAGACGATCCGCAGCATCCGCAAGCCGGTGATCGCCGCCGTGAGCGGCTTCGCGCTGGGCGGCGGCTGCGAGCTGGCGATGATGTGCGACTTCATCATCGCCGCCGACAACGCCCGCTTCGGCCAGCCGGAGATCAAGCTGGGCATCATCCCCGGGGCCGGCGGCACGCAGCGCCTGCCCCGCGCCGTGGGCAAGGCCAAGGCCATGGACCTGGCGCTGACCGGCCGCATGATGGACGCCAGCGAGGCCGAGCGGGCCGGCCTGGTGAGCCGCGTCGTGCCGCTGGACAAGCTGATGGACGAAGCCCTGGGCGCGGCCCTGATGATCTGCGAGTATTCGCAGATGGCCGTGCTGGCGGCCAAGGAGTCAGTGAACCGCGCGTTCGAGGGCAGCCTGAGCGACGGCGTGATGTTCGAGCGCCGCCTGTTCCATGCGCTGTTCGCCACCGCCGACCAGAAGGAAGGCATGGACGCCTTCGTGAACAAACGCAAGGCGCAGTTCAAGCACCAGTAGGCC
>JAEUOX010000105.1 GCA_016790475.1 Rhodoferax sp.
GGCTGCGGCACCTGCGGCTGCCGCTTCGTCGGCAGCTCCGGCAGGCGACGCTGCCAGCGTGATGGTCGAGAACGGCGTCGTGAAGTTCTACTTCGCCCCCGGCAAGGCCGAGCTGGCACAGGACGGCGCCAAGGCCCTGACCGACATCCTGGCCGCCGCCAAGACGGGCAAGAAGATCGGCATCAGCGGCTTCGTGGACCCGTCGGGCGACCCGCAGAAGAATGCCGAACTGGCCAAGGAACGTGCCTTTGCGGTCAAGGACCTGCTGACCAGCTCCGGCGTGCCGGACGGCCAGATCGTGATGGTGCGGCCGAATGACATCAAGGCCGGGGCGACGTCCGCGGCGGAGGGGCGGCGGGTGGAAGTATTCCTGCCATGACCAAAAGAGCCCTCATCACCGGCATCACCGGCCAGGACGGCGCCTACCTCGCCGAGTTCCTTCTGCAGAAGGGCTACGAGGTGCACGGCATCAAGCGCCGTGCCTCCTCCTTCAACACCGACCGCGTCGACCACCTCTACCAGGACCCGCACGTCAACCACCGCAACTTCGTGCTGCACTATGGCGACCTGACCGACGGCGCCAACCTCACACGCATCGTGCAGCAGGTGCAGCCCGACGAGATCTACAACCTGGGCGCCATGAGCCATGTTGCCGTGAGCTTCGAGAGCCCGGAATACACCGCCAACGTGGACGGCACCGGCGCCTTGCGCATCCTGGAGGCCATCCGCATCCTGGGCCTGGAGAAGAAGACCCGCTTCTACCAGGCCTCCACGAGCGAGCTGTACGGTCTGGTGCAGGAGATCCCGCAGAAGGAGACCACCCCCTTCTACCCCCGCAGCCCCTACGCGGTGGCCAAGCTCTACGCCTACTGGATCACGGTGAACTACCGCGAGGCCTACGGCATGTATGCCTGCAATGGCATCCTGTTCAACCACGAGAGCCCGCTGCGTGGCGAGACCTTCGTCACCCGCAAGATCACGCGGGCCATCGCCCGCATCGCGCTGGGCCTGCAGGACTGCCTGTACCTGGGCAACCTGAGCGCGCTGCGCGACTGGGGGCATGCCCGCGACTATGTGGAGATGCAGTGGCTGATGCTGCAGCAGGAGGTGGCAGAGGACTTCGTCATCGCCACCGGGGTGCAGTACAGCGTTCGGCAGTTCGTCGAGTTTGCGGCTGGCGAACTGGGCATCACGCTGCGCTGGCAGGGCGACGGTGTCGACGAGCAGGGCGTGGTGAGCGCCGTGACGGGAACCGACGCCAAGTGCAAGGTGGGCGATGTGATCGTGAAGGTCGACCCGCGTTACTTCCGCCCGACCGAGGTGGAAACCCTGCTGGGCGACCCGAGCAAGGCCAAAGCCAAGCTGGGCTGGGTGCCGCGCACCACGCTCAAGGATCTGGTGGCCGAGATGGTGCAGGCCGACTTCACCAGTGCCCGGCGGGATGCGCTGGTCAAGCTGGCGGGGTTCCAGACGTTTGATCGTCACGAGTGAGCCGTGAGACTGAACTCTGCCGAGCTGGACGCCATTCGGGCGTTGCTGCGCGCAGTCGATCCTGCGGGCCGCATTTACCTGTACGGCTCGCGCGTGGACGATGCGCGGCGCGGTGGTGACATCGACCTGTTTTTGGAGGCGTCCAGGGCGATCGACCTCAAGACGGCCCTGACAACACAACACCTGCTCACAGCTGCCTGCGACACCAAGGTGGATCTGTTGGTAAAGAGCCCTGGTGAAGGGGATCTGCCCATTCATCAGATTGCCCGGCGTGGGGTGCAGTTGTGATCCCGGAACAGGC
>JAEUOX010000110.1 GCA_016790475.1 Rhodoferax sp.
CATGGTCGCGGCCGTGATCCACATCACGGCCCGCGTGCCGCGCTCGGCCGCGTCATTGCCGTGATCGAACACATGGCCGTGGGTCCAGCGGGAGAGGCTCTCGGTGTGCATGGCTGCGCAAAATTCCGATGGTAGCGCGCAGCGCCGCGGCGGCAGTGCCCCAAGTCCGTCGTACAGTGGCGCACCCACCGCTGCCGGAGCCGCCCATGACCCGCCCCCCGATGATCCTTTGCACGCACGCCCGCCACGCCCAGGCGATCCTGGACATCTTCAATGACGCGATCTTGACCTCCACCGCGCTATACGACTACCAGCCCCGTGTGCTGGCCAGCATGGAGCCGTGGTTCGCCGCCAAGGACAAGGGCGGCTTTCCGGTGCTGGGCATCGAGGACGCTGCCGGCACGCTGCTGGCTTTCGGCAGCTACGGGACGTTCCGCGCCTGGCCGGCCTACAAGTACACCGTGGAGCATTCGGTCTACGTGCATCGGGATCACCGCGGCAAGGGCCTGGGCCGGGTGGTGATGGAGGCGCTGATCCAGGCGGCGCGGCAGCGCGACGTGCATGCGATGGTGGGTGCGATCGATGCCAGCAACCTGGCCAGCATCGCGTTGCACGAAGGCCTGGGGTTCCAGCGCGTGGGCCTGATGCCGCAGGTGGGCTTCAAGTTCGGCCGCTGGCTGGACCTGGCTCTGCTGCAGTTGCTGCTGGACACACCGCAGCAACCGGTCGACGGCTGAGCGCCGGCGCTACACCACCAGCGCCACCGACTTCAACTCGCACCAGACCGGCGCACCGACCTCCAGACCGAGTTGCGTCAGCGCCCGGCGCGTCACCCGGCTGAGCAGTACCACCTCCCCGCAGCGCACATGCAATAGCGCCTGGGCCGGGTGGCCGTGGTCGGTGATCGCGCTGATCACGCCTTCCAGCCGGTTCTGGATCGACGTGTCGGTGCGCGCGCTGAGCGCCAGGCTGACGTCGCGCGCCAGGATGCGCAGTCGCACCGGCTGGCCGATGGCCTGCTGCCCATCCGGGCACCAGACGCTGCCCACGCCGACGCGCAGCTGGACCATCGCATGTGCCGCGTCGCGCGCGACGACCTCGGCCGGCACGACGACACCTGCTTCCTCGCCGAGCGCGCCTGCCAGCTCGGGCGACAGCATCGCATCAGCCAGCGGGCCGGCACGGACCACGCGGCCCCGCTCCAGCTGCACCACCTGGTCCGCCAGCCGCGCCAGCTCCTCGACCGCATGGGTCACGTACAGGATCGGGATGTGCAGGTCGCCATGCAGCCGCTCGAGCCAGGGCAGCACCTCGCGCCGGCGCGCAGCGTCCAGCGCAGCGAGCGGCTCGTCCAGCAACAGCAGGCGCGGCTGCGTCGCGAGCGCCCGCGCGATCGCGACCCGCTGGCGTTCGCCTCCTGAAAGGCTGGCCACGGCGCGCGACAGCAGGTGCCCGATGCCCAGCAGCGCCACCGCCTCGTCCAGGCTGCGGGTGTCGCCCGAGCGGTCCGCGCGGCGCAGGCCGTACTGCAGGTTGCGGCGCACGTCCAGGTGCTCGAACAGGCTGGCCTCCTGAAACACATAGCCGATCGCGCGCTGCCAGGTCGGCGTGAAGATCCGCCGGGCGCTGTCCTGCCAGACCGCCTGCGGCAGCGCCACCAGGCCGCTGGCCCGCTCCAGCCCGGCGACGCAGCGCAGCAGCGTGGTCTTGCCGGAGCCGGACGGTCCGAAGAGCACCATGATGCCGCTGGCAGGCAGCTGCAGGTCGACCTGCAGCCGGAAGTCCGGGCGCTGCAGGTCGAGCGCGATGCGCAAGGAGGGCTCAGCCGTCACGGCAGCACCCGGTCGGCGCGCGACCGCAGGCGTGACAGGGCCATCAGCACGGCGAACGAGAAGAGCACCATGCCGGCGGCCAACACATGGGCCTGCGCGTATTCCATCGCCTCGACATGGCCGTAGATCTGCGTCGACACCACGCGCGTCTGGCCCGGCACGTTGCCGCCGATCATCAGTACCACGCCAAATTCGCCCACCGTGTGCGCAAAGCTCAGCACGGTGGCCGTCAGCAGGCCCGGGCGGGCCATCGGCAGCGCCACCGTCAGGAACGCGTCCAGCGGGCGCGCGCGCAGCGTCGCGGCCACCTCCATCGGCCGCCGCCCCATCGCCTCGAAGGCGCCCTGGATCGGCTGCACCGCAAACGGCAACGAGAAGACGATCGAGCCGATCAGCAGCCCGCTGAACGAGAACGACAGCACGCCCAGCCCGATGGCCTGCGTCAGCTGCCCGACCCAGCCGTGCGGCCCCAGCAGCACCAGAAGGTAGAAGCCCAGCACGGTGGGCGGCAGCACCAGCGGCAGGGTCACCAGCGCGCTGACCGGTGCGCGCCAGCGCGAGCGCGTCTGCGACAGCCACCAGGCCAGCGGCGTCGCGATCAGCAGCAGCAGCAGGGCGGTGAGGGTTGCCAGCTGCAGCGTCAGCCGGATGGCCTGCCAGGCCTCGGGCGTGGGGGCGCCGGTCATGCGCGGATCACCGTTCGTAGCCGTAGGCCCGGATCACCGCCCGCGCCTTGTCGCCCCGCAGGTACTGGAGCAGTGCGGTGGCGGCGGGATTGTCGCGGGCCGATGTCAGCAGCACGGCATCCTGGCGGATCGGTGCGTGCAGTGTCGCCGGCACGATCCAGGCCGAGCCCTCCTTGATGCGGCCGTTCTCGAAGACCTGCGACAGTGCGATGAAGCCCAGCGCGGCGTTTTCGCTGGCCACGAACTGGTAGGTCTGTGCGATGTTGGCACCCTCCACGAAACGGGGCGCCAGGCGCTCCCGCAAGCCCAGCTTGTCCAGCGCTTCCAGCGCAGCGGCACCGTAAGGTGCCAGCTTGGGATTCGCGACCGCGATCTTGTCGAAGGTACCGGTGCGCAGCACCTCCCCCTGGGCGTCCACCAGTCCGGGCTTCTTGCTCCACAGCACCAGTCGGCCCGTGGCATAGGTGAAACGGGTACCTGCCATGCCAACCCCTTCCTTCTCCAGCTTCTGCGGCGTCTCGTCGTCCGCCGCCAGCAGCACGCCGAAGGGCGCGCCATTGCGGATCTGCGCGTAGAACTGGCCGGTGGCGCCGAAAGCCAGCGAAGCCTTGTGCCCGGTGTCGGCTTCGAAATCCTGCGCGATCTGCTTCAT
>JAEUOX010000119.1 GCA_016790475.1 Rhodoferax sp.
GCGTCCTTGCCCATCGTCATGCCGCGCGGCGTCGGCGGCCCACCTCGCGGCGGCCCCGGCCCGCTTCACCATCGGCACCGACCGGCGGCTCGGCGCGGAACTTGCGGATCCAGCGCGCGCAATCCGGGTCGTGGCCCATCATCACGTCGGCACCCATCGTCGCGCGGATGACCTCCTCGTGCAGCGGGTTCGTGATCGCGGACGTCATGCCGGCGCCGATCGCCATCGTCAGGAAGGCCGCATTGATGCCGTTGCGCTCCGGCAGGCCGAAGCTGACGTTGGACGCGCCGCAGGTGGTGTTGACCTTCAGCTCGGTGCGCAGCCGGTGCACCAGCGCCATCACCTGCACGCCGGCCTGGTTGATCGCGCCAATCGGCATCACCAGCGGGTCCACGACGATGTCGCAGGCCGGAATGCCATAGTCGGCCGCGCGCTCGACGATCTTCTTGGCCACGGCGAAGCGCACGTCCGGGTCCTGCGAGATGCCGGTCTCGTCGTTCGAGATGGCCACCACCGCGGCGCCGTACTTCTTGACCAGCGGCAGCACCGTCTCCAGGCGGTCTTCCTCGCCGGTGACGGAGTTCACCAGCGCCTTGCCCTTGTAGACGGCCAGGCCCGCCTCGAGCGCGGCCACGATCGACGAATCGATCGACAGCGGCACGTCGGTCACCGACTGCACCAGCTCGATGGCCCGGGCCAGCAGCGCCGGCTCGTCGGCCAGCGGGATGCCGGCATTGACGTCGAGCATGTGGGCGCCGGCCTCCACCTGGGCCAGCGCGTCGGCGCTGACGCGGCTGAAGTCGCCGGCCACCATCTCGGCGGCCAGGATCTTGCGCCCGGTCGGGTTGATGCGCTCGCCGATGATGACGAAGGGGCGGTCGAAGCCGATGACGACTTCGCGCTTGGCTGAACTGATGACGGTATCGGTCACGCTGTTTCCTCGAGGTTGGGGGAGTCTGTGGTGGGCTGGTCGCGGCCCGGGTACCAGGGCGTGCGGCCCTGCAGCACGCCGGATTTCTGGATGATCTCGGCCACCGTCTCTTCCTGGCGGTAGGCCATCATGTGGATGCCGGAGACGCCCTTGATCTCGCGCACCTCCTGGATGATGTCGATGCAGACCTGCCGGCCCTCGGCGGCCTGCTTCTCGGCGCCGGCGACACGCTTCAGGATGCTGTCCGGGATGTGGATGCCGGGCACGTTGGTGCGCATCCACTCGCCGGCCTTGGCCGAGCGCAGCGGGCCCACGCCCACCAGGATGAACACCTTGCCGAGCAGGCCCAGATCCTCGACGCGCTGCATGAACTGGCGCAGCCGGGGCACGTCGTAGCAGTACTGTGTCTGGATGAACTGCGCACCGGCCTGCACCTTCTTGGCCAGCCGCTCGGCGCGCCATTCGAAGGGCAGCCCGAACGGGTTGGCCGCCGCACCGAAGAACACGCGCGGTGCAAAGGTGATCTTGCGTCCGCTCTGGAAGCGGTGGTCGTCGCGCAGGCCGCGGCCGATCTCCAGCAGCGACATGCAGTCCAGGTCGAACACCGGCTTGGCCTGCGGATGGTCGCCCGCCTGCACGCCATCGCCGGAGAGGCACAGCATGTTGCACACGCCCATCGCCGCGCCGCCGAGGATGTCGCCCTGGATCGCGATGCGGTTCTTGTCGCGGCAGGAGATCTGCATCACCGGCGCATACCCCTTGCGGGTCAGCAGCGCGCAGACCGCCAGGCTGGACATGTGGCAGTTCGCGCCGCTGCCGTCGGT
>JAEUOX010000138.1 GCA_016790475.1 Rhodoferax sp.
AGTCCATGGTCGGGGCTTGCTAGTCAGTGCGGGGCAGTGCGCGCTGGCGCAGCGCCAAGGCCGCGCCGATCCACAGGGCCACCGCCGACAGCACGAAGCCGCGCTGCAGGCCGCCCGGGCCGTCGGACACCCAGCCCACCATCGTCGGGCCGATGATCTGCCCGGCGGCGAACACGATCGTGAATGCGGCGATGCCGGCGGCCCACTGCGCGGGCGGCAGGTTGTGGCGCACCAGGGCTGTCGTCGAGGCCACCAGCGACAGGAACACCGCGCCGAACAGCAGCCCGGACAGCATGACCAGCGGCCAGGCGCCCGCCACCGCCGGCAGCAGCGTCGCCACGCCCAGCAGCGCGTTGAGCAGCGCCAGCGGGCGGCCGTCGCGGTAGCGGTCCAGCAGCCAGGCCCACAGGCGCGGCGACACCATCACCGCGACGCCCAGCAGCGCATAGAACACCGTGATGCGCGCCGGCGACTGGCCCTGCTCGCGCAGCAGCGCGATCACGAAAGTCATGTAGCCGATGTAGCCGACACCGAACATCGCGTAGCCAGCCAGCCCGAAGGCAAAGGGCCGCAGCCGCAGGCGCGGCGCCGGTGCCGCCGGTACGGATCCGGCGGCGGGCGCGGGCGCGGCGCCGATGCGGGCCATCTGCCGCACCGGCCAGCGCAGCAGCACCGTCGCAACGCCGCACAACACGGCCAGCGCTGCCCAGCCCCAGGCCCACGGATGGGCCTGCGCCGACGCCGCCTCCAGCACCCAGGGCACCGTCAGTGCCGACAGCGTGATGCCCAGCCCGGTGCCGCCGTAGTACAGGCCGATCAGCAGCCCGGCCCGGCCCGGATCGGTGGCCCCGAGGCGGGCCGCCAGCAGCCCGCCGGTCGAGAACACCAGCGCACTGCCGACGCCGACCAGCAGGCGCTGCACCAGCCAGGCCGTCGTGCCGGTGAACAGCGCCCCCACCGCCAGCAGCCCGCTGGCCAGCAGGCTGCCGGCCATCAGCACCGCACCGGGGCTCCAGCGCCGCATCAGCCAGGGCGCAGCCAGCGCGCCGAGCAGGTAGCCGGCCGCATTGCTGGTGTTCATCGCGCCGGCCAGCACATAGGACCAACCCAGGTCGGCACGCATCGGCGGCAGCAGCAGGCCATAGGCAAAGCGGGCGACGCCCAGCGACAGGGCGGCACCCAGCGACAGGGCGATCGCGATCCGGACGGTGGGCGTGGCGGGCATGGGGGTCGCAGTATCCCACCCGGCACGGGGCCGGCTCGCCGCACTGGCCTAGAATCGCGCACTTTTGCGCGCCCTCCCCTCCTTGGCGCGTACACCCCCGCCCCATGCCCGCTGTCTGCGCCATCGATTTCGGCACGTCCAATTCCGCCATCGCGCTGCCACGGGCGGGTCAGCCGGTGCAGCTGGTGGCAGTGGAGGACGGCCAGCCGACGATGCCCACCGCGGTGTTCTATGCGGTGGAGGGTCTCGCCGCCTACGAGGAGCCGGAGCTGCTGTTCGGCCGCGCCGCGGTCGCGGCCTATGTCGAGGGCATCGAGGGCCGACTGATGCGCTCGATGAAGAGCATCCTGGGCTCCACGCTGGCCGACCAGGCCACCGACGTCGGCGGGGGTCGCACGGTGCGTTATCTCGATGTCGTGGGCGCCTACCTGCGCCGCCTGAAGGCGCTGGCCGAGCGCGACGCCGGCGGCCCGCTGCAGCGGGTCGTGCTGGGCCGCCCGGTCTTCTTCGTCGACGACGATCCGGAGCGGGACCGCGCCGCCCAGGCCGCGCTGGAGCGGGCGGCGCGCCAGGTGGGATTCACCGACATCGCGTTCCAGTTCGAACCGATCGCCGCCGCGCTGGACTACGAGACGACGATCGACACCGAGCAGATCGTGCTGGTGGCCGACATCGGCGGCGGCACCTCGGACTTCTCGCTGGTGCGCGTCGGGCCCAGGCAGCGCCGGAAGGTGGACAGGCACGCCGACATCCTGGCCAACCACGGTGTGCATGTCGCCGGCACCGACTTCGACCGCCACATCGAGCTGGCCCACATCCTGCCGGTCTGCGGCTACCGCGGCGTCGGCCCGACCGGGCGCGAGGTGCCCAGCAAGGTCTACTTCGACCTGGCCACCTGGCACCTGATCAACACCGTCTATGCCGCCGGCCGCGTCGCCGAGCTGCAGCAGATGCGCAGTTTTTATGCCGACCTGCGCCACCATGCGCGGCTGATGGACGTCGTGCAGCAGCGCCTGGGCCATGCACTGATCGGCCAGGCCGAGGCGGCGAAGATCGCGGTAGCCGACGGCGGCGCGACCCGGATCGACCTGTCGCTGATCGAGGCCGGCCTGGAGCGCAGCGTGCAGGAGGCCGACGCGATCACCGCGATCGAGGCGGACCTGGCGCAGATCCTGGCTGCGGCCGACGAGACGCTGGCCCAGGCCGGGCTCGCCGCCGCGCAGGTGGGCGCGCTGTATTTCACCGGCGGCTCGACCGGCCTGCGGCCGCTGGCCGAGCGCATCGCGGCGCGCTTCCCGCAGGCGCGGGTCGTGCGGGGCAACCGCTTCTCCAGCGTCGCGCAGGGGCTGGGTGTGCACGCACAGCGGGTGTTTGGCTGAGCCGGTGCCCGGATCGCCGGATCAGCCGCGCGCAAGATAGCGCTGCACCAGCGTGACCAGGAAGCTCGCCGTCGTCGGCAGGATCGCGTCGTTGAAGTCGTAGCCGGTGTTGTGCACCATGCAGCCCGGGCCGTCGCCGGGCTGTCCGTTGCCATTGCCGACGATGAAATAGCTGCCCGGCACCGCGTCGAGCATGAACGCGAAGTCATCGCTGGCCTGCAGCGGTGCCATGTCCGGGATCAGCGCATCCGGGCCCATGCTCTCCAGCGCGACGCGGTGGGCGAAGGCGGTCACGTCCGCGTTGTTGACGCAGGGCGGCGACTTCCACTGGTAGTCCACCACTGCCTGGCCCCCCAGCAGCGCCGCCTGGGCATGTGCCATCTCGGTGATGCGCTGGCGCAGGAACGCGCGCACGGCCGGCCGGCGCGCGCGCACCGAGAGCTTCAGCTCGGCGGTGGTGGGAATCACGTTCGGTGCCTGGCCCGCATGCAGCGCGCCGACGGTGACCACCGCCATGTCGTTCGGATCCACCTCGCGGGCCACGAGGGTCTGGTAGGCCAGCACCAGGTGCGCGGCCATCACGATCGGGTCGACGGTGGTATGCGGCATCGCGCCGTGACCGCCCCGGCCCTGCAGCGTGATCACCACGGTGTCGGAGGAACTGTAGATCACGCCGGGCAGGAAGCCGAAGCGCCCGGCCGGGAAGCCCGGCTCGTTGTGCCAGGCGTAGATCGCGTCACAGGGGAAGCGCTCGAACAGCCCCTCGTCCACCATCCGGCGACCGCCCTGCAGGCCTTCCTCGGCGGGCTGGAAGATCAGATGCAGGGTGCCGTCGAAGGCGCGCGTGGCCGCCAGCACCTGGGCCACCGCCAGCAGGGTCGCGGTGTGCCCGTCGTGACCGCAGGCGTGCATGCGCCCGGGCGTGCGGCTGGCGTAGGGCAGGCCGGTGGTCTCCGTCATCGGCAGGGCGTCCATGTCGGCCCGCAGGCCCAACCGGCGGGTGCCGGTGCCGGCGCGCAGGCTGCCGACGACGCCCGTACCAGCCAGGCCCCGGTGCACCGCATACCCCCAGCGCTGCAGCCGATCGGCCACCAGATCGCTGGTGGCGAACTCCTCGTAGCCAAGCTCCGGGTTGGCGTGGATCTGGTGGCGCACCGCCAGCATCTCGGGCAGATGGTCGCGGATGGCAGGCAGGATGGGGGCGCTGATCACGGGCGATGTCCTTGGAGCCGGGTCCAGGCCCGTTCGGGCGACCCGTTTGCAAGGATTGTGCCGCCGCTCGCGGCGGCACGCTGGCGCAGAAGTTGCGTAGCATCGCGTAGCATTGCCGATCGCTGAATCTGGCCCCACCTCGAACCGCCATGTACCAGACCCACCACCTGCTCCCCACGCTCACCCGCCGCCAGCTCGCCATCGCCGCGCTGGGGGTCTCCACCACGCTGGGTATGGGGCGCCAGGCCCAGGCGGCCGGCGGCAAGGGCACGGCGGTGCTCGGCATCGACACCGACCCGCCCACGCTCAACATCGCGATCACGACCGACTTCACCGCCGGCGACGTGTCGGCCAAGATCCTGGAAGGCCTGATCTTCCTCAACCCGAATTACGAACCCCAGCCCTCGCTGGCCACCAGCTGGAGCGTCACGCCCGACGGCAAGACCTACCGCTTCAACCTGCGCCGGGGCGTCAAATGGCACGATGGCCGGGAGTTCAGCAGTGCCGACGTGAAGTTCACCTTTCTGGAAGTGCTCGCGAAGCTGCACCCGCGGGGTGCGCCGGTCTTCAAGAACCTCGGCGTCGAGGTGGACACGCCGGACGCGAACACCGTGGTGTTCCGGCTGCAGAAGCCCTACGCACCCTTCCTGTCCCAGATGACGGTGTTCGACGCGCCGATCCTGCCGCGCCACCTGTACGAGGGCAGCAACATCGGCACCAACCCGGTCAACCAGCGGCCGGTCGGCACCGGCCCCTTCAAGTTCGCCGAATGGAAGCGCGGCGCCACCATCCGGCTGGCCCGCAACGAGAGCTACTGGGCCGGCCCGGACAAGCCCTACCTGGAGCAGATCGTGTTCCAGATCATCCCGCAAGGCCCCAACCGCGTGCCGGCGCTGCAGGCTGGCGAGATCGACTCGCTGCTGGACTTCTACACCCCGAAGCCGGAGGTTCCGCGCCTGGCCGCCGACAAGAACCTGTTCGCCCGCCGCGGCGTGAACATCCCGGCCATCTGGTTCATGATGTACAACACCCAGGCCGGCGTGTTCACCAGCAAGGACGCCCGCCATGCACTGGCCTTCGCGATCGACCGCCAGCGCATCGTCAAGCAGGTGATGCAGGGCATCGCGCGGCCGGGGGCCGGGGCCTTCGGCGACGGTTTCAGGTGGCTGCTCAACGAGGACGTCGGCTACGCGAAGAAGTACCCCCACGACCCGGCGCGTGCCCGCGCACTGCTGGCCAAGGCCGGCATCAAGCCCAACACCACCACGGTACGCATCCCGTTCGACGTCGGCCGGCCGCAGATGCGGGCGCAGTCGCAGATCATCCAGGACAACCTGCGCCAGGTCGGCCTGGAGGCCCGGCTGGAGCCGCTGGAGCGCTCGGTGCTGTTCGACCGGGTCTATGCCAAGCGCGATTTCGACCTGACCTTGCAGTCCTTCTATTCCGCCGGCGACCCGGCCATCGGCTACACCCGGCTCTACAACACCTACACCGGAACCTCGCCCAGCACCAATGCCTCCGGCTACGCCAACCCGAAGGTCGACGAGATGCTCGGCCAGGCCGCCACCGCCGCCGACCGCGAGACCCGCGCCAGGATCTACAAGGAACTGCAGGTCATCCTGAACGAGGATCTGCCCACCCTGGTGCTGTTCGACGAGGAGACGGTGGACACCGCCAGCCGCAAGCTCAGCGGCGTGTTCCCGGCGCTGGACGCCCGCGACCAGTGGTCGGGTGTGCGGCGCGCGGACTGACCGCCATGGGGCGTCGCCGGGTCCGGTGGGCCTTGCCACAGGCGCGCATCGCACCAGGACCGCGCAGTCCGGCGCCAGACCGCTTTCGACAGCCATGACCGGCTTCATCCTGCGCCGCCTGCTGCATGCGCTGCCCTTGCTGCTCGCGGTGGTGGTGCTCAATTTCCTGCTGATCGCGTTCACCCCCGGCGACCCGATCCTGCTGCTGGTCGGCGACTTTCCCGCACCGCCGGAGTACCTGGAGCAGATGCGCCGCGAGTACGGCCTCGACCAGCCGGTCTGGGTGCAGTTGTGGCGCTACCTGGCGAAGGTGCTGCAGGGGGACTTCGGGTTCTCGTTTGCGGCGCAGCAGCCGGTGGCGGCGCTGATCCTGGCGCGGCTGGGGGTGACGCTCGAGCTCACGCTCAGCGCGCTGCTGCTGGCCAGCTTCGGGGGCCTGGTGCTGGGCGTGGCGGCAGCCCGCATGCAAGGGCGCTGGCCGGATACCGCCATCCAGACCGCGTCTTCGGCGGGGTACTCGATTCCCGATTTCTGGCTCGGACAGCTGCTGATCCTGTGCTTCGCGATCGGTCTTGGCTGGCTGCCCTCGCAGGGCAACGGTTCCGTGCGCGACGCTGCGACGGGAGGCCTGGGCGGCTGGCTGGACCATCTGCGTTATCTGCTGCTGCCCGCGTTCGCGCTCTCGCTGCGCTACCTGGCACTGATCACGCGCATCACGCGCGCGGCGATGCTGGAGGTGATGGGTTCCGACTACATCCTGGCGGCCCGTGCGCGCGGTGCCAGCGAGTGGACCGTGGTCGTGGTGCACGGGCTGCGCAATGCGGCGGCACCGGTGCTGACCGTGATCGGCTACAACGTGGGTTTCCTGCTGGCCGGCTCGGCACTGATCGAGGCGGTGTTCGCCTGGCCCGGCATCGGCCGCCTGCTGTTCGAGTCGATCTCACGGCGCGACTACCCGGTGATGCTGGCCATCCTGCTGATGGTGTCGGCCACGGTGGTGGTGGCCAACCTGCTGACCGACATCGTGCACCGGCTGATCGACCCGCGGATCGAACGCGCATGACCGCCTTCACCTCCCCGCCCATGGATACAGCGCAGGCCTTGCCGGCCCCTGGGCCGGATGCCACGCGGGCCGGCTTCGGCCGGCGCCTGCTGCGGCGCCGCGCCACGCGCCTGGCGCTGGGCTGGCTGCTGCTGGTGCTGCTGCTCGCCGTGGCCGCGCCGCTCGTGGCGGGCTACGACCCGCTCACCGGTGGCGACAATGCCCTGCAGCCGCCGCTGAGCCCCGGCCACTGGCTGGGCACGGACGACCTGGGCCGTGACATCTGGTCGCGGGTGGTCTACGGAACCCGGGTGTCGCTGGCCGTCGGGATCATCAGCGCCTGCATGGCCGTGCTGATCGGCGTGGTGGTCGGGGCCATCGCCGGCTACTTCGGCGGCTGGCCCGACGCGCTGCTGATGCGGGTGGCCGAGTTCTTCCAGACGCTGCCGCGTTTCGTGGTGGCGCTGATCGTGATCGCGGTGTTCGGCGCCAGCCTGGCCAAGATGATCCTGGTCATCGCACTGCTGTCCTGGCCGCAGCTCGCCCGCGTGGTACGGGCCACCGTGGCCAGCCTGCGCCAGTCGCCGTTCGTCGACGCGGCGCGGGTGGCGGGCATGGGCGATGGCGCCATCATCGTGCGCGAGATCCTGCCCAACGTGGCGGCGCCGATCATCGTGCTGGGTTCGCTGGACATTGCCGGCGCGATCCTGATCGAGGCCAGCCTGAGCTTCTTCGGGCTCGGTGAGCCCAACCTGGTGTCCTGGGGCGGGATGCTCAACGATGCGCAGCAGTACCTGCGCAGCGCCTGGTGGATGTCGGCCTTTGCAGGCCTGGCCATTGCGCTGACCGTCTGGGCCTTCAACCTGCTGGGGGATGCCCTCAACGATGCGCTGAATCCGCGCGCGGGGGAGGTTGCCTGATGAACGAAGCGCGCCCCTTGCTCGACGTACGCCACCTGTCGGTGGACATCGCCCGGGGCCCGCGCAGCCTGCGCGTGGTGGACGACGTTTCGCTGCAGGTGCAACGGGGGGAAGCCGTGGGGCTGGTCGGCGAGTCCGGCTCGGGCAAGTCGATGACCGCCTTCGCGCTGCTGCAGTTGTTCCCCTCGCCGCTGGCGCGTGTGTCCGGTGGCCAGGTGTTGCTGGAGGGCCGCGACCTGTTGCGCATGGACGCCGCACAGCTGCGTGCCGTGCGGGGTGCCCGGCTGGGCATGGTGTTCCAGGACCCATCGAGTTTTCTGGATCCGCTGATGCCGGTGGGGCGCCAGATCGCCGAGACGCTGGCAGCCCATGGTCAGACCGAGGGCAGCCGTGCCCGCGTGCTGGAACTCATCGACCTGATGGAACTGCCTGGCGCGGCGCAGGTGGCGCTGAAGTACCCGCACGAGCTCTCCGGCGGCATGCGCCAGCGCATCCTGATCGCGGCGGCACTGGCGATGAAGCCGGCGCTGCTGGTCGCGGACGAACCCACCACCGCACTGGACGTGACGGTGCAGGCCGGCATCCTGAAGCTGCTCACGCGGCTGCGCAAGGAGCTCGACCTGGGCGTGCTGCTGATCACCCATGACCTGGCCGTGATCGCCGAAACCTGCCAGCAGGTGCATGTGATGTATGCCGGGCAGATCGTCGAAAGCAATGCGGTGGAGCCCCTGTTCGCCCGGCCCTCCCACCCCTACACGCAGGGCCTGCTGCGCAGCGTGCTGAGCCCCCGGTCCCGGGCACGCGACCTGTTCTCGATCCCGGGCGGTGCGGTCCATGCGGGGCACTGGCCCGCAGGCTGCCGCTTTCATCCGCGCTGCCCGGTCATGCGCCTGGGCCTGTGTGACACGGCGGCACCGGTGCTGGTGTCCAGTGGTGCGGGGGTGGACCGGTGCCATCTGTCGGGCGCTCCGGAGGCGATCCATGCCTGGGGCTGAGGCACCGGCGGCACCGCTGCTCGAGGCGCGCGAAGTCAGCCGCCAGTTTCCGGTGCGGGGCAGCGGCGCGCTGCTGCAGGCGCGGCGCATGCAGACCGCCGTGGATCGCGTCTCGCTCGCCGTGCAGCCGGGCGAGGTGCTGGCCCTGGTGGGCGAGAGCGGCAGCGGCAAGACCACGCTGGGGCGCATGCTGCTGGGCCTGACCCGCCCCGACAGCGGCGCGGTGCTGTACCAGGGCCAGGACATCGCGGCACTGCGCGGCAGTGCGCGGGCCGCCTACCGCCAGGCGGTCCAGGTCGTGTTCCAGGACAGTGGCGGCTCGCTCAACCCGCGCCACACCGTGGCCGAGAACATCGCGCTGCCGTTGCGCTACAACCGTGGGCTCGCGCCCGATGGGGCTGCGCGCGAGGTCGACACGCTGCTCGAGCTGGTGCAGCTGGGCGCGGCGCATTTCCGCAACCGCCTGCCGCACGAGCTGTCGGGAGGGCAGCGCCAGCGCGTGGGCATTGCACGGGCCCTGGCCTCGCGGCCGCGGGTCGTGATCGCCGACGAGCCGGTCTCGGCGCTCGACGTGTCGGTACGCGCGCAGATCCTGCGCCTGATGTTCGACCTGCAGCAGACCCAGGGGCTGGCGTTCCTGTTCATCACGCACGATCTGGGCGTGGTCCGGGCTTTCGCCCAGCGCGTGGCCGTGATGTACCAGGGACAGATCGTCGAGCAGGGCACCGCCGATGCGGTGCTCGACGCGCCCCAGGACGCCTACACCCGCCGACTGCTGGCCGCCACGCCCGTGCCCGACCCGCGGCGCCAGCATGGCGCCTGACGGCCACGCAGGGCCTGTACGCACCATGCCATCATCCACCGTCTGGATCGACACCGACATGGGTTTCGACGACCTGGCTGCCGTACTGACCGTGGCCCAGGCGCCGCATTGGCATATTGCCGGCCTGTCGCTGGTGGCGGGCAATGCACCACTGGAGGTGGTGTGCGACAACGCGCTTCGTGCCGCCGCCTTCTTCGGCTGGCAGATGCCCCTCCATGCCGGCAGCGCAGCGCCGCTGGCAGGCCCGCTGGTGACGGCGCAGAACATCCTGGGTGCCGACGGCATGGCCTCCGCCGGGCGCAGCCTGCCCGCCGGACGCGGGGCGCTGGCCTCGGCGGATGGCGTGGCCGCACTGGCGCGCCACCTGGCCGGGAGCCCGGGCCCGGCGACGGTGCTGGCCCTGGGCCCGCTGACCAACGTCGCCCGCGTGCTGCAGGCCCGCCCCGTACTGGCTGCGCAGATCGGACAGCTGCTGTGGATGGGTGGCAGCGCCGGGCCAGGCAACCACACGGCAGCAGCCGAATTCAATGCGGCGGTCGACCCCGAAGCGGTGCAGTGGGTGCTCGACGCCGGAGTGGAACTGCGCATGGTCGGACTGGACGCCTGTCGCCAGGTGCGCGTGCATGCACAGGATGCCGACGCCGTGCGCGCGGTGGGCACTCCGCGTGCCCAGGTGCTCGCCGACCTGTTGCTGGGGTATGTGCGCATCGCGAGCCCCGATGGCAGCCTGCCGATGTCGCTGTACGACCCGACCGCGGCAGCCGCGCTGGTGGCACCGCAGGGTCTGGTGTTCCGGCCGGCCCATCTGGTGATGGAACTGCAGGGCCGGCACACCCGCGGCATGACCGTGGTGGAGTGGCGGGTGCCGCGCCGCGCCCCGGCCAATGCGCTGGTCGCGCAGCAGGCCGACGAAAACCTGCTGCGCGGCGTGGTGCTGGATGCCCTGGCCCAGGCCGCACGCGACGACTGACCCACCCGGCACCATGCCTCCCCACCCGCCCACCACCCCACCCCCACCGGCGCTGCAGCACCTGCTGCAGGCCATGCCCAAGGTCGAGATCCACTGCCACCTGCTGGGCACGGTGCGCCATGCCACCTTCAGGGAACTGGCACGCCGTGCGGCGCAGGCGGCGGGCGCGGCAGGCTCGCCGGTGCCGCTCACCGACGCCGAGGTGGACGCCTTCTACGAACGCGGCGAGAAGCCGGTCGGCGTCCTGCGCGCGCTGCGAGCGCTCGATGCCGCGCTGCTGCGCACCCCGGACGACCTGCACCGCATCACCTACGAATACCTGCAGGACGCGGCCAGCCACCAGGTGCGGTATGCCGAGTTCTTCTGGAACCCGACCGGCACCGCGCACCAGTCGGGCATCGCCTATCCGGTGGCGGTGGACGCGATGTGCGCCGCCATCCGCGACGCCCAGGCCGACCACGGCATCACCGGGCGCCTGATCGCCGCCATCGACCGGGAAGCCTCGCCCGACGCGGCATTGGAGATGGTGCAGTGGGTCATCGACCACCGCCGCGACGAGGTGCTGGGCATCGGCATCGACTACAGCGAGGTCAACCGCCCGCCGGAGCTCTTCGCGCCCGCCTACGCACTGGCACGCCGCGCCGGCTTGCGGGCCACCGCCCATGCCGGTGAATTCGGCATGCCCTGGACCAACGTGCGTACCGCCGTCGAGCTGCTGCAGGTGGACCGGCTGGACCACGGCTACACGATCGTCGACGCGCCCGACTATGCCCGCCAGTGCGCCGAGCGCGGCATCGTGTTCACCGTGGTGCCGACCAACTCCTACTACCTGCGCACGCTGGCGCCCGAGCGCTGGGCGCAGGACCACCCGATCCGGCGCATGCCGGGTCTGGGCCTGCACATCCACCCCAACACGGACGACCCGACCCTGCACAAGGTCACGCCCGCCGGCGCCTGGTGGATGATGCTGCGCGACTTCGGATTCACGCTCGATGACCTGCGCGGATTTCTGTGCAACGGCCTGGACGCCGCCTGGATCGACGACAGCACGCGCCGCGCCTGGCGTGCGGAGCACCTGGCGCAGTTCGACACCCTGCGCATGGCCGCCGGCACCGGCTGAGCCGGGCGCATCAGTCGCGCGGCACCCAGCCGCCGGGCACGGCCTGCAGCAGCGGGCTGTCGAACACGCCAAACAGCCGGGCCGCCCGCTGCGCACCCAGCTTGTCGACCCAGCGCCGGCCCTGGCGCATGGCCACCCCGCAGGCGCACACCTCGACGCCCAGCGACTCGAGCAGGTCCCAGGCCGCCAGCAGGGTGGTGCCCGTGCTGACCGCGTCATCCACGAGAAGGACCGGCTGGCCGGCCAGCAGCGGCAGCAGGTGCGGATCCAGGTAGATGCGTTTGCCCGGTGTCGGCGACGTGATCGAGGACACCGGTGCCGACAGCGCCTCGTCGTACCAGAACTTGCGCGAATACCCCATCGGCAGATACCGTGCGTGGCCCAGCTCCCGCGCCACCACGCTGGCCAGCGTGAGGCCCAGCGTGGGCAGGCCGACCACCCGCGTGGCACCGAGGCCGGCCACGGAGGCGGCCAGCATTTCCCCCAGCGTGTCCACCACCGCGAGGGACGCCTGGTTGAGCAGCAGCGAGGCCACCGCATGGTCCGGTGTGGCGGCGAGCGCACGGATGGGAAGTTTCAGCACGCGGCCATCGGGCAGCACCGCCGGGTAGGCGAACTGCCACGGTGGATCGGGCCGGGCCACGGCGCCGGGCGCCAGCAGGGTCTGCCAGTAGCTGGTGGTCGGTTCGGTGAAATGTGCGGCGGGCATGCATCGGATCGTACTGTGGCCC
>JAEUOX010000140.1 GCA_016790475.1 Rhodoferax sp.
GCGCTGATCAGCGTGCGGCTGCGGCGCCAGGAGTTCGACGCCGCACTGAAGGCGATCCAGGCCCTGGCCGTGAAGCAGCCGAAGTCGGCGCTGCCGGAAGTGCTGCGGGGCCGCATCGCGCTGCAGCGCAAGGACCCGGCCGGCGCGCGCAAGCTGTTCGAAGCGGCACTGGTCAAGGAGCCCGGCCAGCTGCAGGCCGTGCTGGCGCTCGCGGGGCTGGACGTGGCCGACAACAAGCTGCCGGCAGCGCAGGCCCGCTTGGAAGCCGAGCTGCAGCGCAAGCCGGGCCAGGTGGCCATCCACCTGGCGTTGGCCCGCGTGGCGGCCCTGGGCGGCGCCACGCGCGATGCGGTGACGGCGCTGCTGGAGCGCGCGGTCGCAGCGGGTCCGACCGCGGTCCAGGCCCGTATCGCCCTGGTGGACCACCACATGGCCGGCGACGACAAGCCCCGGGCGCTGTCGGCGGCCCAGGCGGCGGTCGCGGCCAACGCCGACAGCGCGCCACTGCAGGATCTGCTGGGCCGGGTGCAGATGGCCACCGGCGACCTGCAGCAGGCCTTGCCGACCTTCCGCAAGCTGCAGGCCCTGGAGCCGCGCTCCGCGATGCCCTGGGTGCGCATCGCCGGCGTCTACATGGCCCAGAAGAACCCGACCGCGGCGGTCGAGGCCCTGCAGAAGGCGGTCGCGCTGCCCGACGGCGCAGACGCCGCCACGCCGCTGCATCTGGCCCTGGTGGCCGCCGGCAAGGCAGACGAGGCCCGCAGCATGGCGCAGGACTGGATACGCACGCACCCGAAGGACGTGAACCTGCTGCTGCATCTGGCCCAGCAGGCGACCCAGCAGAAGGATCTGCCGGCGGCCGAGGCGCGCTACCGGGAGGTGCTGCAACGCGCGCCGGGCAACCTGGCGGCGCTGAACAACCTGGCCTACCTGCTCGCGGAGCAGAAGAAGCCTGGCGGCGTCGCGATGGCCGAACAGGCGCTGAAGCTCGCGCCGGAGCAGCCCAACCTGCTGGATACGCTGGCGTTTGCCTATGCCCAGGACGGGCAGATCGCCAAGGCGCTGACCCATCAGGGCCGCGCGGTCGCGCTGGCGCCCGGCAACGACGACCTGCGCCTGGCGCTGGCCCGGCTGCAGATCCAGGCCGGGGACAAGGTGGCGGCGCGCGCCGAGCTCGACAAGCTCGCTGCCCGCGGAGCCGCCTACCGGCGCCAGGACGAGGTCACCAAGCTGCGCGCCAGCCTCGGAGGCTGACGCGGCCCCGGCCGCCTACGCCGGCGTGAACATCGGCACCTTCGTCGTGCCGTCGTCGCTGGTCTGCATGACAACCCGCACCCGGTCGCCGATGCGCAGGCGCTCCGGGTCGCAGTCGACGATGTTGGTCAGCATCGTGACGCCCTCGTCGAGCCGCACATAGGCGATCACGAAGGGCACCGGCCCGACGCGCCGGCAGATGCTAAAGCTGTAGATCGTGCCGAGGCCGCTGGCCGCCTTCCAGTCCGAAGCGTCGCCCATGCACAGCGGACACTGGGGGCGCGGGTACCAGTGCGGCTGCGCGCAGGAGGCGCAATGGCGCAGGCGCAGCACGCCTTGCGCCGTGCCCTCCCAGAAGGCCAGGTTGTCGGGGTACCGCGCAGGTGCCGGGATGGTCCGTGCGGCAGGTGGATTCGTCGATCTGCTCATGCCCGCTCCAGGATCAGCGTCGCGCTGGCGTGGCGCCCGCCCAGCAGGCCGCCGGTGCCCTGCGCCAGCGCCAGCCGGCAATCCGGCACCTGCACCGCCGGATGCGCCTCGCCGCGCAGCTGGCGCACCGCCTCGATGACCTTCGTGATGCCGCCCCGGTTCGCCGGGTGGTTGTTGCACAGGCCGCCGCCGTCGGTGTTCACCGGCAGGCGCCCGACGCCGGAGATCAGGTTGCCGTCCGCGACGAAGCGTCCGCCCTGGCCCTTGGCACAGAAGCCCAGGTCCTCGAGCTGCATCAGCACCGTGATCGTGAAGCTGTCATAGATCGACGCGTACTGGATGTCGGCCGGGCGCACGCCCGCTTCCTCGAAGGCGCGCGGGCCGGACCAGGCCGCCGCCGAGAAGGACAGGTCGACCTGCCCGTTCTGCAGACCCTTGAGGGCCTCGCCGGCCCCCAGCACCTGCACGACCGGACGCGCCAGCGAGCGCGCGATCTCCGGCCGGGTGACGACCAGCGCGCCACCGCCGTCGCTGACGACGCAGCAGTCGAGCCGGTGCAGCGGGTCGGAGATCATCGGCGAGGCCAGCACGTCGTCCACCGTCAGGACGTCCCGCAGCATCGCGTGCGGGTTGTGCTGCGCATGGTGGGACGCCGCCACCTTGATCCAGGCCAGCTGCTCGGCCGTCGTGCCCCAGTCATGCTGATGGCGCATCGCGACCATCGCGTACATGTTGACGGTGACGGCGCCGAACGGCGCCTCGAACGGCGTGTCCGGCACGTTCGGGCCCCAGTTGCGCGGCTGCGTGCCGCTGGAGGCCTCGGAGCGCGGCCGGCCGGCCAGCGTGATCAGCGCGACGTTGCACTTGCCCGCCGCGATGGCCTGCGCCGCATGCGCCACATGGACCAGGTAGGACGAGCCGCCGACATCGGTGGCGTCGACATGGCGCGGGCGCAGGCCGATGTAGTCGGCCATGCTCAGCGGGCCCAGGCCCGGAGCGTCGCCGGCACAGAAATAGCCGTCCACATCCTGCAGCGACAGGCCGGCGTCCAGCAGCGCGCCCTTGGCGGACTCCGCATGCAGCTGTGCCACCGTCTTGTCGGGGGCCTTGCGGGTGGGATGCTCGAAGGCGCCCGCGATGCAGGCCCGGCGCTTGATGCTCATGGAAAGTTCACGCTTCTGGAAACGATTAGGATGTGCGCATGGAGACAATCGAATATACCTGTGCCGACGGCGTGGCCACGATCGCGCTGAACCGTCCGGAGGCGCGCAATGCGCTCGGCGCCCCGGTGGTGGCCGAGCTCGATGCACTGCTGGGCCAGATCACCCGGGACGACACGGTGCGCGCCGTGATCCTGACCGGCCGCGGCGGCGTGTTCTGTGCCGGCGGCGACGTGCGCAGCATGCATGCCGCGCCGCGCAGTGCCCAGACCTGGCGCGCCGGCATGCGGCGCGCGCACCGGATCGTCCGGGCGCTGCACGGCCTGGACCGGCCGGTGATCGCCGCGGTCGACGGTGCCGCGTTCGGCGCCGGCTTCTCGCTGGCCCTGCTCGCCGACATCGTGCTGGTGTCCACCCGGGCCCGCTTCTGCATGGCCTTCAGCCGGGTCGGTCTGGTGCCGGACTACGGCGCGATGTACACGCTGCCCCGCAGCGTCGGCCTGCAGCGGGCCAAGGAGCTGATCTTCTCGGCCCGCGAGGTCGGTGCCGAGGAGGCCGTTGCGCTGGGTCTGGCCCTGGAGATGCTGGAGCCGCAGGCGCTGATGGACCGCGCCAAGGCCCTGGCGCTGTCGCTCGCGGGTGCATCGGCCGAGGCGCTGGCCGTCGCCAAGGACGGTCTGCAGGCCTCGCTGGGCAGCGATCTGGAGACCATGCTGCAGATCGAGGCCAGCGGCCAGGGCATCGCCGGCACCGCGGAGCACGCGCTGGATGCCTTCGGCCGCTTCGCGCGCAAGGAGCCGCCGCGTTTCCAGTGGCCCGCCGCACCGGCCGCGAAGGGCTGATCTGCGATGCCCGTGCTCGACACCCGGATCGACCCGCACAGCGAGACCTTCGCCGCCAACCGCGCGCACATGCTGCGGCTGCTGCAGGAGGTGCGTGCGCTGGAGCAGCGCACGCGCGAGCGTTCCGCCGCCAGCAAGCCGCTGTTCGACCAGCGCGGGCAGTTGCTGCCGCGCGAGCGTATCGCGCTGCTGCTGGATCCGGGCAGCGACTACCTGGAGCTCAGCGCGCTGGCCGGCTTCGGCATGGACCACCCGGACCCAGCGAAATGCATCCCCGGTGCCGGCGTGATCACCGGCATTGGCTGGGTCGCCGGCACCCGCTGCATGGTGGTGACCTCGGATTCCGGCATCGAAGCCGGATCGATCCGCGCGATGGGGCTGGAGAAGATGCTGCGCGCGCAGCAGCTGGCGCTGGAGAACCGCCTGCCCTTCGTGCACCTGGTCGAGAGCGCCGGTGCGAACCTGCTGCGCTACAAGGTCGAGGGATTCGTGCGCGGCGGGGCGATCTTCCGCAACCTGGCGCGCCTGTCGGCCGCCGGCCTGCCGGTGGTCACCGTCGTGCATGGCTCCTCGACGGCCGGGGGCGCCTACATGCCCGGCCTGTCGGACTACGTGATCATGGTGCGCGGGCGGGCCCGGGCCTTCCTGGCCGGGCCGCCGCTGCTCAAGGCTGCCACCGGCGAGATCGCGACCGAGGAGGAACTCGGCGGCGCCGAGATGCACACCAGCGTCTCCGGCCTCGGTGAATACCTGGCGCAGGACGACGCCGACGGCGTGCGTCTGGCCCGGGAGGTGGTGCAGCGCCTGCAGTGGCAGCGCCACCTGGCACCGGCCGGGCCCGCGGCAGCCGGCCGGGCGCCACGGCTGGACAGCGAGGAGCTGCTGGGCATCCTGCCGGCCGACGGGCGCAAGCCGGTCGACATGCGCGAGGTCATCGCCCGCATCGTCGACGATTCCGACTTCCTGGAGTTCAAGCCGCTGTACGGGCCGGCGACCGTGACCGGCCACGCCAGCCTGCAGGGGCTGCCGGTGGGCATCCTGAGCAACAACGGGCCGCTGGATCCGGACGGCGCCAGCAAGGCCACCCATTTCATCCAGGCCTGCTGCCAGAGCGGCACGCCGCTGCTGTACCTGCAGAACACCACCGGCTACATGGTCGGCCAGGCCTACGAGCGCGCCGGCATGATCAAGCACGGCTCCAAGATGATCCAGGCGGTTGCCAACGCCACCGTGCCCCAGCTGACGGTGATGTGCGGCGCCTCCTTCGGCGCGGGCAACTACGGCATGTGCGGCCGCGGCTACGAGCCCCGCTTCCTGTTCGCCTGGCCGAACGCCCGCACTGCGGTCATGGGCGGCGAGCAGGCCGCCACGACCATGCGCATCGTGGCCGAGGCCGGCGCCCGGCGCAAGGGCGTGCCGCTGGACGAAGCCGCACTGGCGGCACAGGAAAAGGCCATCATCGACACGTTCGACAGCCAGCAGGGCGCGATCGCCACCTCCGCGCTGATGCTGGACGACGGCGTCATCGATCCACGCGATACCCGCGCGGTGCTGGGGCTGTGCCTGCAGCTGTGCGACGAGGCGCAGCGCCGCTCGCTGCGCCCGATGCAGTTCGGGGTGGCACGGCCATGAGCATTGCCTTTGCTTCGCTGCTGATCGCGAACCGCGGCGAGATCGCGGTACGGATCGCGCGCACCGCCCGTCGCATGGGGCTGCGCGTGATCGCGGTGTACTCCGATGCCGACGCGCAGGCGCCGCATGTGCAGCTGGCGGACGCGGCGCTGCGGATCGGTGGCGCGGCCCCGCGCGATTCCTATCTGAACATCCCCGCGCTGATCGAGGCCGCCCGCCAGGGCGGCGCGCAGGCCGTCCATCCGGGCTATGGCTTCCTGGCGGAGAACGCAGCCTTTGCGCAGGCGGTGCTGGACGCCGGGCTGGTCTGGGTCGGTCCGCCGGTCGCCGCGATCCGGGCGATGGGCGACAAGGCCCGGGCCCGCCGGCTGATGCAGGTGGCCGGCGTGCCCTGCATTCCAGGCTATGACGGCGAGGACCAGTCCGACGCCGTGCTGCAGCGCGAGGCGGACCGGATCGGTTACCCGCTGATGGTCAAGGCCACGGCCGGCGGCGGCGGGCGCGGCATGCGCCTGGTGCACGCGCCCGACGGGCTGCGGGACGCCCTGGCCGGCGCGCGCTCCGAGGCCCAGGCCGCGTTCGGCTCCGGCACGCTGCTGCTGGAGCGGGCGATCGACCGCCCGCGCCATGTCGAGATCCAGGTCTTCGCGGACACGCACGGCCATGCGGTACACCTGGGCGAACGCGACTGCTCGGTGCAGCGCCGCCACCAGAAGCTGATCGAGGAGGCGCCCTCTCCGGCGCTGGCCGGCGAATCCGGGCAGCGCCTGCGCCGGCGCATCGGCGACATGGCGGTGACCGCGGCCCGGGCCATCGGCTACTGCGGCGCGGGCACCATCGAGTGCCTGCTCGATGCCCAGGGGCAGTTCCACTTCATGGAGATGAACACCCGGCTGCAGGTGGAGCACCCGGTGACCGAGGCCCTGTGCGGCGTCGACCTGGTCGAGTGGCAGCTGCGGGTGGCCCGCGGTGAACCGCTGCCGGAGACCCGCCAGGAGGTGCTGCTGCAGCGCTTCGAGTCGGGCGGCCATGCGATCGAGGTGCGGCTGTGCACCGAGGATCCCGCCCAGGGCTTCCTGCCTCAGAGCGGCACGCTGCTGGCCTGGGAGCCGTCGCCCCGGGTGCGGGTGGACCACGCGCTGCTGGCCGGCCAGCCGATACCGCCGCACTACGACTCGATGGTGGCCAAGCTGATTGCCCACGGGCCGGACCGCGCCGCGGCCTGCGATGCGCTCGCCGGTGCGCTGGCCGACACGGTGGCCCTGGGCGTGCGCACGAACCAGGCCTTCCTGGCGGCCAGCCTGCGGCACCCGGTGTTTGCGGCCGGTGCGGCCACGACCGCCTTCGTCGGGGCCCATGCCGATGCACTGGTGGCGATGCTGCCTCCCCTGCCCGTACCGGTCGCGGCGATCGCGCTGCTGGCCCACCGCGCACTGGCGCTGGGCCAGGACCCGTGCGCGGTGCGGCTGCCGCCCGCCTGGCCGATGCCGATGCGGCTGCAGGTCGACGGTGCGCGCCACGCCGCCGCCGTGCAGTCGCTCGGCGGTGCCCGCTACCGGGTCGACAGCGGCGCGCTCGGCGCGGACATCACCGTGCTGCAGGCGGCGCCGCACAGGCTGCTGCTGCGCATTGCCCATCAGCAGCTGCAGCTGGCGCTGGCCAGCGACGGGCAGCGCCTGTTCGTGCAGTGCGACGGACGCCAGTCGGTGCTGGAAGACCACACGCTGCAGCCGGCCGCGGTGGCCGGACCGGCCGCGTCCGGCCAGGTTCGCGCGCCGATGGCCGGGCGCATCGTCGCGGTGGCGGTCGAGGCCGGCCAGCAGGTGGCCGCCGGCGCCACGCTGGTGGTGCTGGAGGCCATGAAGATGGAGCATCCCGCACTGGCCCCGCGCGCCGCCCTGGTGCAGCGGGTCTGCGTGGCCCCCGGCGCGCAGGTGGCGGCCGGCACGGTGCTGGTCGAACTGGAATAGGCACGGAAAGGGCTCCTGGCACCCATGCGGCAGGCGGTCATCGTGTCCTACGCGCGCTCCGGGCTCACCCCGGCCCTGCACGGCGCGTTCCGCCATACTGCCGCCCGGACACTGCTGGGGCACACGGTGCGCCACGCGGTCGGGCGGGCCGGCGTCGAGCCGCTGGAGGTGGAAGACCTGGCGGCCGGCTGCGTCACCACGCCAGGCAATGTCGCCCGGGCCGCCGCGGCACTGGCCGGGCTGCCCGCGACGACCGCCGGTGTCACGTTGCACCGCGCGGAGGCGTCCGGCCTGAACGCGATCGCCCATGCCGCGCAATGCATCATCACGCAGGGCGCCGGCGTGGCGGTTGCAGGCGGGGTCGATGCGCTGCGTCCCGGGCCGGGGGACTGGTCACCCGCCCAGGCAGCGCTGCCGCCGGCAGCGCCGAGACCGGACGGCACGATGGCCCGTGCGGCGGACGCGGTCGCGCTGCGCTATGAGATCGGCCGCGGACGGCAGGACCTGTATGCGCTGGAGTCCCGCCGCCGGGCGGCCGTGGCGCAGGCGGACCAGCTGGTGCGCACCGAGATCGTCCCGCTGCAAGCGGAGGCGGCCGGCCCCGGGCCCGCAGCGCTGCCCGACAGCCGCGCACCGGCCCTGGTGAACCAGGACATCTGCCCGGTACCGGCCCATTCCCGCGAGAGCCTGGCCGGCCTGCCGCCGCTGTGCGGCCCGCAGGGGCTGGCCACCGAAGGCAATGCGGCAGCGCTGGCTGATGGCGCGGCGGCGCTGGTGCTGATGGAGGCCCGCGATCCCGAGCGTCGCGGCCTGGAGCCGCTGGGTGCGTTCAAGGGCTGGGCGGTGGCCGGCTGCCAACCCGACGAAGCCGGCATCGGCCCGGTATTCGCGGTGCCGCGCCTGCTGCAGCGGCACCGGCTGCGCGTGCAGGACATCGACCTGTGGGAGCTCAACGAGGATTTTGCGAGCCACTGCCTGCACTGCCGCGACGCACTGCAGCTGGACCCGGACCGGCTCAACGTCAATGGCGGCGCGCTGGCGATCGGCCATGCGGTGGGCACCAGCGGCGTGCGGATGGCCGGCCATGTGCTGATGGAAGGCCGCCGGCGCCGGGCGCGCCATGTGGTGGTCGCGATGGGCGCCGGTGGTGGCATGGGCGCCGCCGGGCTGTTCGAGGTGTTTCTCTAGGCGGCTTCGTCGCGCCGCTGCAGGCCGGTGCGGTAGCGTCGCCCGTTGCGGACATAACTCTCCGCACTGCGGCGCAGGCCGGCGATCTCGTCATCGCGCAGCGGGCGCACGACCTTCGCCGGGCTGCCCAGGATCATCGAGCCGTCCGGGAACTCCTTGCCTTCAGTCACCAGCGCGCGGGCGCCCACCAGGCAGTCCCGCCCGATCCGCGCGCCGTTGAGCACGACGGCACCGATGCCGATCAGCGAGCCGTCGCCGATCGTGCAGCCATGCAGCATGACCTGGTGGCCGACCGTCACGCCCTGGCCCACGGTCAGCGGCTTGCCATGGTCCGCATGCAGCACGCTGCCGTCCTGGATGTTGCTGCCGGCACCGATCCGGATGGTCTCGGTGTCACCGCGGATCACCGTCCCGAACCAGACACTGGTGTCCTCGGCCAGTTCCACCGATCCGATGACCTGGGCGCTGTCCGCGATCCAGGCCGACGCGGCCACCTGGGGGGCCACGCCGTCCAATGCATACACTGCCATGAAACTTTCTCCTTGTCGCCCGGATTGTAGGAAGGCCCGTGGCGTTTCCCGCGGCAAAATCGGCGCATGACGACTCCCCTGTCCTCCCCGCCTCCGCTGCGCATCGGCGTTGCCGGGCTGGGGCGCGCCTTCACGCTGATGCTGCCGACCTTCCGCCACGATACCCGGGTGCGCCTGGTTGCGGCGGCCGACCCGCTGCCGGGCGCCCGTGCGCAATTCACTGCGGACTTCGGCGGGCCCGCGTACCCGACGGTCGAGGCGCTGTGCGCCGACCCGCTGGTCGACGTGGTCTACATCGCGACGCCGCACCAGCTGCACCAGGCGCATGTCGCACTGGCGGCCGCGGCCGGCCGGCATGTGCTGGTCGAGAAACCGATGGCGATCTCGCTGGCGCAGTGCCAGGCGATGGTGCAGGACTGCGAGCGCGCCGGCGTGCAGATGATCGTCGGGCACAGCCACAGCTTCGATGCGCCGATCCTGCGCCTGCGCGCGCTGATCGCCAGCGGCCGGTACGGGCGGCTGCGCATGATGACCGCGATGAACTACACCGACTTCCTGTACCGGCCGCGCCGGCCGGAGGAACTCGACACCGCGAACGGCGGTGGCGTGATCTTCAGTCAGGGCGCCCACCAGATCGACATCCTGCGGCTGCTCGGCGGCGGGCGGCTGCGCAGCGTGCGTGCCTTCACCGGCCGCTGGGACCCGGCCCGGCCGACCGAAGGCGCCTACAGCGCGTTGCTCGGCTTCGAGGACGGCTGCTTCTGCACCGCCACCTACAGCGGTTATGCGCACTACGACAGCGATGCGCTGATGGCGCAGATCGGCGAGATGGGCCAGCGCAAGGACCCCACCGACTACGGCGCGGCGCGCCGGCGCCTGAAAGACGCGGCCGGCGAGGCGCAGGAGATCGCCCTGAAGGCCGCCCGCAACTACGGCGGTGCGCAGTACACCGCCACGGAGGCCCTCCCGCCGGGGCTGGCGCACCAGCACTTCGGCTTCCTGATCGCCAGCTGCGAGGGCGCCGACCTGCGCCCCACGGCCACCGGCATCGAGGTGTATGCGGATCAGGAACGCACGGTCGAGCCGCTGCCGCCTCCCACCGTACCGCGCAGCGAGGTCATCGACGAGCTGGTCAACACCCTGGTGCACGGCCATGCGCCGGTGCACAGCGGCGCATGGGCGCTGGCGACCACCGAGGCCTGCCTGGCCATTCTCGAATCCGCGCGCACCGGCACCGAGTGCCTGCTGCAGCACCAGAAAGGACTGCCATGACGACCACCACGCTGCAGTGGGACGACTCCCTGCTGCTCGGCGAACCGCAGATGGACCGGGTCCACCAGGAGTTCGTGGAGCTGGTTGCCCGCATGGAGCGCGCCGGCGACGACGAACTCGCGCCGCTGCTGGAGGAGTTCGCCACCCATACCCGGGCCCATTTCGAGATGGAGAACCAGTGGATGACGGAGACCGCCTTCCCGCCGCGCGAATGCCACATCGACGAGCACGCGGCGGTCATGAAGTCGGTCGACGAGGTGCGCGTGCTGCTGGCACAGGGCAACACCGCGATCTGCCGTGGCCTGATCCAGGAGCTGGTGCGCTGGTTTCCGTCCCACGCGCACCACCTGGACTCCGCACTGGCCCACTGGGTCAGCAAGCTGCGCACCGGCGGCAAGCCGGTCGTGATCCGGCGTGGCCTGACGCTGCGCTGAGGCGCGCGGGTCAGTCGAGCTTCAGGCCGTAGCGCACGAAGCCGTTCTGGCCGTCACCCAGCTTCGAGAGCGCCGGGTTGACGCCCAGCAGGGCCTCGGCACGCGGCGAGCTTTCGAACTGCAGCGTCACCGGCTTGCCGACGCGGGCGAACTTCCAGTTCTTGTCCGCGCTCGGGTTGACCGTCTTCATCTCGGTGATGTAGTCGATCAGCGCCTGGCGGTTCTCGTCCGGGGACTGCAGGATCACGTTCTTGCCATCGAGCCCCGGGAAGCGGCCACCGCCGGAGGCCCGGTAGTTGTTCGTCACGACCACGAACTCCTGCTGCGGGTCGATCGGCTTGCCCTGGAAGCTCAGCCCCTTGATGCGGCGGGCGTTCGGATTGACGAGCTTGCCGTCGTTGTCGTAGCGGCGCGGCTGCGTGACGTCGATCTCGTAGGTGACGCCGTCGATCACGTCGAAGTTGAAGGTCGGGAAGCTGTTCTCCACGACGTCCTGCGGCTCGGTGCGCGACGGGTCGACCTGCTTGAACTGGCCGGCCGACATCTCCAGCCACTCCTGCACGCCGGCACCATTGACCTTGACCATCTGCACGGTGTTCGGATAGAGGTACAGGTCGGACGCGTTCTTGATCGCGATGTCGCCCTGCGGCACGTCGGTGTAGTACTCGGCGCCGCCCCGGCCACCCGCCTTGAAGGGCGCGGCGGCGGACAGCACCGGCAGCGCGGCATGGGGCGTGCCCTGCAGTGCCCGCTTGGCATACCAGAGCTGGGCCTCCGACACGATCTGGATCGCCGGGTCGTCCTGCACGAGTGCGAAATAGCTGTAGATCGGCGCGGCCAGCTTGCCAAACGGCGCCCGGATGTAGCGCAGCGTCTCCTCATGGATCGGCGTCACGGCGGCAACGATGTCCGGTGCGTTGTCGACCGTCGGTACGCGGCGCCGGTTCTGGTCGAAGCGGTAGATCGGGCGGATCGCGGCCGTCGACTGGGCGACCGACCAACCCTTGTCGTTGCGCACCAGATCCAGGTCCAGCACGCCCAGATGGCTGCCCCAGAAACCGGGCATCGAGACCGCGACGCCGTTGACCGTGCCCTTCTCCGGGTCGGCGCCTGCCAGGTCCCTGAACTGGCCGGGGAAGGTCAGGTGCTGGTGGCCGGTGAGCACCGCGTTGACACCGGGCACCTTGGTCAGTGCCCAGCCGGCGTTCTCGGCCATCTCGCCGGACTTCACCTGATCGGTGCCCAGGCCGGTGTGGCCCGCCAGCACCACGATGTCGGCGCCTTTCGCCCGGACCTCCGGCACCAGCGCCTCGGCCGTGGCGACGATGTCCTTCGTCATCACGCGGCCCTCCAGATGGCCCTTGTCCCACTGCATGATCTGCGGCGGCGTGAAGCCGATCACGCCGACCTTGAGAACATGCTCGCGACCGGCCTCATCGGTGACGCGGCGCTCCAGGATCACATAGGGCGTGAAACGGTGGGTCTTGCCATCCGGCAGGTAGACGTTGGCGGCCAGCGACGGGAACTTCGCGCCCTTCAGAGCGGTGTCCAGAAAGGGCAGACCGAAGTTGAACTCATGGTTGCCCACCACGGCGGCGTCATAGGCCAGCAGGTTCATCGCGGTGTGCATCGCATGGACCTGCCCCTCGCGCAGGCCCTTGACCCGGGCGATGTAGTCGCCCAGCGGGTTGCCCTGCAACAGGTCGCCAGTGTCGATCAGCAGGTGGTTGCGCGCCTCGGCCCGGGCCTGGCGGATCAGCGTGGCCACCTTGCTCAGGCCCAGCGTGTCGTCGACCGCGTCGCGGTAGTAGTCGTAGTTGAGCGCGCTGGTGTGCAGGTCGGTGGTCTGCAGCAGGCGCAGACGCACGCGGGCGTCCTGGGACCAGGCCGGGGTGCCCAGCACGGAGAGAACCAGCAGGAGGGACAGGGAGGAATGCAGCTGCATGGTGAAATCCTTAAAAATTGAGGGGACATGGTAACGCAGGCCACCGGGAAAACAGGCCGCTACACTGGTCCAGCCCCCCCGCAGAAACCCTGAAAACCATGCAGACCTTCGAGATCCGCAAGCCGGCCGTGCAGTCCCGCCACGGGCTGGTCGCCGCCCAGCACCGGGACGCGGCCGAGGCCGGCGCCAAGGTGCTCGCGCAGGGTGGCAACGCGATGGATGCCGCCGTGGTCACCGCGCTGGCGCTCAGCGTCGTGGAGCCCTGGCTGTCCGGCATCGGCGGAGGCGGCTTCCTGCTGCATGCCGACGGCCGCACTGGCGCCGTGGACACGCTGGACTTCAACATGCGCGCACCGCAGGCCCTGGACCCGGCGGACTATCCGCTGGTGAGCGGCGAGGACAGCGGCAACTGGTTCCACTGGCCGGCGGTCGTGGGCGAGCGCAACGTCACCGGCTATGGCGCGATCTGCGTGCCAGGTGCGGTGGCCGGCCTGGCCTCTGCGCTGGAGAAATACGGCACGTTGCGCTGGGAGGACGCGCTGCAGCCGGCGATCGCGCTGGCCGAACGCGGCCTGGCGCTGGACTGGTTCACCTGCCTGACGCTGGCCATCGAGGCACCGGCACTGGCCGGCTTTGCGGCCAGCGCGGAGCTCTTTCTCGACGGCGGCCAGGCACCGCGGGCCAGCGACCGGCAGCCTCCGACGCGCCGTCCGATGCCGGGGCAGGCCCGGCTGCTACAGCGACTGGCGCGTGCGGGTGCCCGGGACTTCTACGAGGGTGAGACCGCCCGGCATCTGGTGGAGGATCTGCAAGCCGGCGGCTCGGTGCTGGGCGCCGACGATCTGGCGCGTTACGAGCCCCGGTGGCGCGCGCCGATCTCGGCAGAGTACCGCGGCCACACCGTGCATGCGCTGGACGGCCTGACTGGCGGCCCGACTTTCCTGCAGGCCTGCGCCGCGCTGGCTGGCGCCAACCCGGGGCGCGACACCCCGGCACCGGACTACGCGCTGATGCTGGCCGGCGTGATCCGCGCGGCCTACGCGCAGCGCCTGGCCACGATGGGGCATGCCGCCACGCCGCAGGCCGGCTGCACCTCGCATGTCAGCGTGGTAGATGCCTCCGGCACGATGGTCGCGCTGACGAACACGCTGCTGTCGCGGTTCGGCTCCCGCGTGGTGCTGCCGCAGGCCGGCATCCTGATGAACAACGGCATGATGTGGTTCGACCCGCGACCGGGCCGGCCGAATTCGCTGGCGCCCGGTGCGCAGCCGCTGGCCAACATGTGCCCGCTGATCGTGCATGCGCAAGGGCGCCCGTGGATGGCCCTCGGCGCAGCCGGCGGGCGCACGATCTTCCCGACGCTGCTGCAGATCCTGTCCGGCCTGCTGGACCGCGGCCTGTCGCTGGAAGAGGCCTTCCACGCGCCCCGCATGGATGCCAGCAGCGACACGCTGCGGATCGACCCGCGCGCGGGCGAGGCCGTCGCGGCGGCGCTGGCCCGGCACTATCCGCTGGAGGTCGCGCCGGACACCGTCTACCCGGTGTATTACGCGATCCCGTCGGCGGTGCAGCAGGGTCCGCAGGGCCCCGTCGGCATGGCCCATCCCACCAGTCCCTGGGCCGCCGTGGCGGCGGCCGGGTAACCGGACAACACGATGATGCTGCGCGAACTGTTCCTGCTCGACCCCGACACGGTCTTCCTCAACCATGGCTCCTACGGCGCCTGCCCGCAACCGGTGTTCGACGCCTGGCAGGCCTGGCAGCGCCGGATGGAGCGCAATCCGGTGTTGTTCCTGGGCCGCCAGTCGGCCGCGTTGCTGCGCGCCGCGCGGGAGCGCCTGGCGCAGTATCTGGGCGCGTCGGCGGACGATCTGGTGTTCGTGCCCAACGCCACGACCGGCGTCAACATCGTGGCCGGCTCGCTCCACCTGCAGCCGGGCGACGAGGTGCTGACGACCGATCTGGAGTACGGCGCCTGCCGCGCGACGCTGGAGCGCGCCTGCGCCGCCGCCGGGGCCCGGCTGGTCGTGGCCCGCGTGGCGCTGCCGCTCACGCAAGACGGCTTCGTCGCAGCGCTGGAAAGCGCGATGAGGCCCCGGACCCGGCTGCTGATGATGAGCCACATCACCAGCCCGACGGCGCTGCGCCTGCCGATCGAGCCGGTGCTGGCGCTGGCCCGCGAACGCGGCATCCGCACGCTGGTCGACGGCGCGCATGCGCCGGCCCAGATTCCGCTGGCGCTCGACGCCCTGGGGGCGGACTTCTACACCGGCAACTGCCACAAGTGGATGTGTGCGCCCAAGGGCACGGCCTTCCTGCATGCGCGCAGCGCGCACCATGGCGCGCTGCATGCGACGGTGACGAGCTGGGGCAGCGTGGCACCGCCGGGGCCATCCCCGTGGGACGGCTTCATCGGCACCGGGCTGTTCGAGCGCCGGATGCAGTGGCAGGGATCGCGCGACATCAGCGGCTTCCTGGCGGTGCCGGACGCGATCGACTTCGTGTCGGCGCCCGCCTGGCAGGCCGGCTGCGCCGAGGCACACCGGCGCGCGATGGCCTTGATGCACCGGGTCTGCCGGCGCACCGGCCTGGCCCCGATCGCCGACGATGCCTTCTTCGGGCAGATGGCACCGATCCCGGTCCCGCCGCAGGATGCCGGCGCATTGCGCGCGCGGCTGTACGAGGAGTTCCGCATCGAGGTGCCGGTCACGCAGCACCAGGGCGCAGACGGACCCCGCATCTTTGTGCGCGCGTCGGTCCAACCCTACACGCGGGACGACGAGCTGGACGCGCTGGAGGCGGCGCTGGCGCGCCTGCTGCCGCCGGGCTGAGCCGGCGCGCCGCTCAAATGGGCTGCCGCGACAGCCAGTGCAGCAGCTTGGCGTAGAGCACGTCCGGGTCCACCGGCTTGCCGAGGTGGTCGTTCATGCCGGCCGCCAGGCAGCGTTCGCGGTCCTCGTCGAACACATTGGCCGTCATGGCCAGGATCGGCACCGTCGCGCCATCGGGCAGCGCGCGGATTGCCCGCGTCGCGTCGATGCCATTGCAGCGCGGCATCTGCATGTCCATCAGGATCAGCGCGTACCGGGTCCGCGCGGCCATCGCGATCGCCTCCTCGCCGTCGCAGGCCACATCGACGCGCAGGCCGGCGTAGCCCAGCAGGCCGACCGACACCTCGCGGTTGACCGGCTCGTCCTCGGCCAGCAGCACGCGCGCCCCCCGGAAGCGCGTCGCGATCCGGACCTCCAGGCTGCCCGCCGCCGGATCCGCCGGCGCGAGCGGCTGCGGGTCCTGGACGGCCTTGGCCAGGCGTACCGTGAACCAGAAGCAGCTGCCCTGCCCCGGCTGGCTCTCGACACCGACCTCGCCGCCCATCAGGCCGGCCAGACGTTTGCTGATGGCCAGGCCCAGCCCGGTGCCGCCGTACTTGCGGGTCGTCGAGCCGTCAGCCTGCTCGAAGGCGACGAACATCCGCGGCAGGTCCTGCGCCGCGATGCCGATGCCGGTGTCGAGCACCTCACAGCGCAGCAGCAGCGCGTTGGCCTGGTCCTCCTGCCGCCGCAACCGCACCAGGATCATGCCCTGCTCGGTGAACTTCAGCGCATTGCCGGTGAAGTTCAGCAGGATCTGCCCCAGGCGCAGCGGGTCCCCCCGCAGCCGTGTCGCGGCGAGATCCTCCGGCAGCTCCACCTCCCAGCGCAAGCCCTTGTCCAGGACCTTCTGCGCCATCAGGCTGCTGCAGTTGGCGACGACGTCCCCCAGCAGGAACGGCACCGACTCCAGCGAAAGCCGCTCGGCCTCGATCTTGGACAGATCCAGGATGTCGTTGATGACCGCCAGCAGATGCCGCGAGGCCTGGTCGATCTTGCCGAGCTGCTCCCGCAGCCGCGGGTCCTCGGCACGCCGCAGCACGATGCTGGTCATGCCCATGATCGCGTTCATTGGCGTGCGCAGCTCGTGCGACATGTTGGCCAGGAACTGGCTCTTGGCCCGGTTCGCGCTGTCGGCCATCTCCTTGGCGATCGACAGCGCCACCGTGCGCTCCTCGACCAGCGCCTCCAGGTTCGTGCGGTGCTGGTGCAGTTCGGCCTCGGTCTGCTTGCGAGGGGTGATGTCCTGCACCATGCCGACCACCCGCGTCGGCGAACCATCGGCCGCGCGCTCGCAGACCCGCCCGCGGTCATGGACCCACAGGTAGGCGCCGTTGCGGTTGCGCAACCGGAACTCCGCCTCGTAGCGCAGACGCCGCCCGTGCAGGTGGTCCTGCAGGCTGGCCAGCACCTGCGGCGCATCCTCGGGGTGCAGGTTGCGGGTCCAGGTCTCCAGCACCGGCGGCATCTCGTCGGGGCCATAACCCAGCATGCGCTTGAGCTGCGGGCTGAAGTAGACCTCGTCGGTCAACACGTTCCAGTCCCACAGGCCGTCGCTGGCCTCGTTCAGCGCGAAGGCCAGCTGCTTCTCGCGCCGTTCCAGCGCCAGGGTGGCGGACTGTCGGCGCGTGATGTCCCGCGCGACGGACAGGAAGTACGCGCGACCCTGCTCCTCGAAGTGCGTGGTGTTGACCTCGACCTCGACCTCGACCTCGTGCCCATCCGCATGGCGATGCCGCCCGACGAAGGTGAAGCACGCGGTGCCACGGATCGCGGCGGCGATGTCATCCCAGTGGGGCTACCCGGCCACGTCCAGCTGCAGGCTGAGCACGCTGTGGTCGAGCACCTGCTCCGGACTCAGGCCCAGGCTGGCCCAGGCCAGCCGGTTGCCCCACAGGATCTTGGACGTCGCCGGGTCGATCAGGTAGACCGCATCCGGCAGATGCTCCAGCACCTGGACCTGGGGCGGCACCGCGGCACGGTGCCCGGGTGCCGCGGCCGTGCTCATCAGGCAACCTCCGTGCTGCGCACTGCGTTGCGAGCTTGCTTGGGGCGGCCCGGCGCTGCGCTCATGCCTTGTCTGCAGTGCGGGTCTCGAAGTCGCTCGCGTCGTGGCGCTCGTGCAGCTGGTCGGCCGGCGGGCCGCTGACGCGGTTCACCTTGCGCCCGCGCTGCACGGCCGGGCGCTGCGCGATCAGGTCGGCCCAGCGCTGGACGTGGGTGTACTGCTGCACCTGCAGGAACTCCCCCGCACCGTAGATCTGCCCCTTGGCCAGTTGCCCGTACCAGGGCCAGACCGCGATGTCGGCAATGGTGTACTCCGCGCCGGCCAGGTAGGGCTGCTCCGCCAGCCGCCGGTCCAGCACGTCCAGCTGGCGTTTGGCCTCCATCGCGAAGCGGTCGATCGCATACTCGATCTTGATCGGCGCATAGGCATAGAAATGGCCGAACCCGCCGCCCAGGTAGGGTGCGCTGCCCATCTGCCAGAACAGCCAGGACAGGCACTCCGCGCGCTGCGCCGGTGCCTGCGGCAGCAAGGCACCGAACTTCTCCGCCAGGTACAGCAGGATCGCGCCCGACTCGAACACCCGGATCGGCTGCGGGCCGCTGCGGTCGAGCAACGCCGGAATCTTGGAGTTCGGGTTGACCGCGACGAACCCGCTGCCGAACTGCTGCCCTTCGTTGATCCGGATCAGCCAGGCGTCGTACTCCGCGCCGGCATGGCCGAGCGCCAGCAGTTCCTCCAGCATCACCGTCACCTTGACGCCGTTGGGGGTGGCCAGCGAATACAACTGCAGCGGATGGCGCCCGACCGGCAGTTCCTTGTCATGCGTGGGGCCGGCGATGGGCCGGTTGATGCTCGCGAAGCGGCCGCCGTTCTCCTTGTTCCAGACCCAGATCGGGGGGGGCGTGTACGCGGCGGTGTCGGTCATGCGGGGGGGCTCCGGTCAGGGGGTGCCGCACGCCGGACATCGGCGCCGGGTGCACCCATTCGCTGCATTTTCGCGCAGACACGGCCTGCGCGCAGGGCACCGGACTATGGCGTCAGCCGCCGGCAGCTCTGGGGCTTCGCTGGTGCACAACCGGAGGTGCACACTGCCTTGTGGTAGCGATCCAGCGCGGCGCTGCCCTCCTTTTCCACCGAGCACATCACCTCGCCATGTTCGTCGGTGACGCACTTGCCCGCACCGCAGACCGGCGCACCGTAGCGGTCCAGCACCGCATCGCCGCCCGGGGCGGAGCAGAACCAATCGCCATAGCGGTCGGCGATGCAACGGGTGCCGGCCGGCGAGCAGACGGTCGCACCGC
>JAEUOX010000172.1 GCA_016790475.1 Rhodoferax sp.
GACCTGGGAGTACACGCCCCCGGCCCACACGTCGTACATCACGCTGCCGATCACCTGGGTCCGCGCCGAGCGCACCATCAGCGAGGCGCTGAACTCATGGAACAGCAGCACGAAGGTCAGTGCGGCGGTGGCGGCGATGCCTTTGCGGCACATCGGCAGCAACACCCGGAACAGCGAGCGCACCGGACCGGCGCCCGAGGCCTTCGAGGCCTCCAGGAACTCCTGGCCGGTGGCCACCAGCGTCGTGAACTGCAGCCGGGTGGCGTGGCCGATCATCAGCGTGACATAGGTCACCACCAGCACCGCCGTCGTGCCGTAGATCTGGATCGGCGGCTGCGAGTAGACGAACAGCAGCCCGAAACCCATCAGCGAAGCCGGCACCGCGATCGGCAGCGTCGCGAACAGGTCGATCGCCATGCGCACCGGGCGCGCGATGCGCGTCGACTGCAGCAGTGCATAGGCCATGAAGAAGCCCAGCGGAATCAGGATCGCGATGCCGATGACCGAGGTCTTCACGCTGGTCCAGATTGCATCCACCAGGCCCCGGTTGTTCAACACCGAGGTCCAGTGCCGCAGCGTGAATTCCGGCACGATCAGCGAGCCGGTCCAGAATGGCGACAGCGACACATAGATCAGCGCCAGCAGCGGCAGCACCGTCGTGATCAGCAGGTACAACCCGATGACCACCGCGGCCCACCAGCGGGTCTGGCGCACGTTGTACTTGGAGCGCGCGGAGACGACCACATAGCGCCGCTGCTCGCCGAGCGCGAACTTCTGCAGCACGACCACCAGCAGGCCCAGCACCAGGATCGGGAACCCGAGCGCGGCGCCGAGACCGAAGTCGACCGGGAAGCGCTCGGTCAGGTAGAACATCTCGGTCGTCAGCACGTCGATCTTGGCGGTGCGCCCCAGCAGCAGCGGCGCGGTGAACTGCCCGAGCCCGAGCAGGAAGACCACGCCGGTCGCGAAGATGATCGACGGGCGCAGCAGCGGCAGCGTGATCGTGAAGAAGCGCATCGCGGGCGATGCCCCGCAGGCTGCGGCGGCCGCCTCCAGCTCCTGGCCCATGTTCTTGAAGCCGGTGAACACGAACACATAGACGAAGGAACTCAGCAGCATGCCGGTGATGATGATGATCCCGGTCACGCTGTAGATGTTGAAGGGCCCCTCCTCCAGCTGGTCCAGACCCGGCAGCCCGCGCAGCAGCATGTTCAGGTAGCCGACCTTCGGCGACAGCAGGAAGATCCAGCCGGTCACCGCGGCCACCGCCGGAACCACCAGCGGCAGCAGCGGCGCGAGCTCGCCGATGCGGCGCACCCGCTCCGGCAGCATCGACGCGCACCAGGCCAGCAGCGTGCCGGTCACGACCGCCAGCACGCTGGACAGGATCGCCAGCACGATCGTGGTCTGGATCGTCGTGCCGATCCGGGGCAGCTCCATCATGCGGCCGAACGCCGACCCGCTGTCGACGAAGGCCTTCCACTGGAGCTGCAGCACCGGCAGCAGCACCAGATAGCCGACAACCAGGGCCAGCAGCACCCAGGCCAGCTGCGGCAGGCCCTGGCGGCGTACGAGACCGCCGGGACCCCACCAGGCCCGGCCCTGCGTTGTCGCCATCACCACCTCAGCGGGCACCGAACAGGGAGTTCCAGCGCGCCTCGAAGGCCTTGACGCCCTCCGGCGTGACCTTGTCCCAGTCGATCAGCGTCAGGTTGATCTTGGACACGTCCAGCGCCCCCGGCACATTCGGGATCGGGCTGGCGGCTTCGCCGTTGCCGACCACGGCGGCCTGGCCCTTGACCGACATGATGAAGTCCTGCGCGACCAGCGCGGCATTCGGGTTCTTGGCCCAGCCCAGCACCGCGGAGCCATAGGCAAAGCCATAGGCCTGCGCCGGAATCACCGTCTTCATCGGTGCCTTCTGCGCATGCAGCGCGTTGTCCACCGGGATCACCGAGAACACGCCGGCGGAGATCTCGCCGGACGCGGTGGAATTGGCCGACGCCACCGTGCTGGGGTACATCTTGACCTTCTGGGCGGCGAACTTCTCGAGGAAGCCGGGGTTCGTCTCGTCGAGCCACTTGTAGAACAGCGTGACAACCTCTGCCACCAGCGACACGCCGCCGACCTTGCCGGCCAGTTCGGGACGCAGCAAATCCTGGTAGCTGGTGATCGGGTTCTTGACCAGGCTGGTGTTGTAGTGCATCACCCAGGGCGTGTGCGCCATCAGCGCCACCTGGCCGCCGCGCAGCCAGGCGTCCGGGTAGGCCGCAGCCGCCGGCCCGACCGGGGTCTTCAGGTAGCCTTTCTTGGCGGCGTCACCGGCCCAGCGGATGTCGGCCGTCAGGACCAGATCCGCACCGACGACGTTCGGCTGCACGCGCTCCTGCTCGACCTTGGCCGTCAGCGCCGAGCCGACGATGCGCACGAGTTCCATCTTGACGCCGAGGTTGGCGGAGTTGAAGGCCTCCAGGATGCGCTCGTGCTGGGCCGGGCCCATGGTGCCGTACACGATGACCTTGCCCTCCTTGCGGGCCGCCTCCTGGATGCGCGCCCATTCCGCCGGGGGCACATTGCGCGAGTTGGCCTGCGCCATCGCGGTGCCGACCGGTACAGCGCCACCGGCGGCCAGCATGGAGGCCATCAGCATGGCGCGACGGGTGCGGGAGGGGTGGCCATCAAGGCCCAAAGCGGTTTTCTGCATGTCTTCCTCGACGAAACGTTGTTGATGAACGGACAAACCGACCACGGCGGCAGCCCCGCCCTGGACAACTACAGTGCGGCACCTCCTTCCATCCGAAGCGGATATCCCGGCGCCGCATTTTTTATATTTATGCCGTCACTTTAATATAATTTGCAACACCCGGACATGTATCCTGCAAATTTTTCCGGGTACCGGCACGTGCGCCGGCACGGCCGGGCGTGCCGTGGCACGCGGCCGGCCCTCACGCCGCCCTGTCGCAGCGCGGTGCTGTGGCTCAGTCCACCCAGCGGGTGAAGGATTCGGCCGGAACGCGCGGCGTGAAGTAGGTGTTCACCAGCGCGGACTTGTCCGCATGACCCAGGGCCATGCCGCAGACCAGCATCTCGTCCGGGCCGGCCCCGATCAGCGGCTTGATGATGCCTGCGAAGCCGTTCCAGGCGCCCTGCGCGCAGGTATCCAGGCCCCGGGCCCGTGCAGCGACCATGACGTTGCCGAGGAACATGCCGTAGTCAAGCAGGCTGCCCCGGCCCATGTTGCGGTTCACGGTGAACATCAGCCCGACCGGTGCGCCGAAGAAGCGGTAATTCGCCTGATGCTGCGCGTGCATCTTGTCCTTCTCGCCGCGCGCGATGCCCAGCAGCGAGTACAGGCCCCAGCCGTTCTCCCGACGCCGGTCGATGTAGGGGCTGACCCATTGCGTCGGGTAGTAGTCATATTCGTCCCGGTACTGCGCCGCCACGGCCGGGTCGGCATAGATCGCGTCATGGGCGGCACAGGCCTGCGCGATGAGTTGCTCGCGCACCGCGCCCTGCAGCACATAGACCTGCCAGGGCTGGGTGTTCGTGCCGGAGGGTGCCCGGCTGGCGACGGAGAGGATGTCCATGACGGTCTGGCGTGGCACCTCCTGGGACGTGAAGGCGCGGCAAGACATGCGGGACGTGATGGCGGTGTCGACGGATTCGATGGAATTCATGCCGCGAATTGTCGCCGGTCGTATTTCTGTCGCATGGAAAGGGCAGAATTGTCGAGAAACCGACATGAAGAACAGTCCTCCGCCCCCCGACGCCTCCCGGCTGGTCCTGCTGGACCGTGACCTCAGCATCCTGGCCTTCAACGAGCGCGTGCTGGAATGGGCCCACCGCGAGGACGTGCCGGCGCTGGAGCGGCTGCGCTACCTGTGCATCGTGGCCTCCAACCTGGATGAGTTCTTCGAGATCCGCGCCGCGCCCCACCTGCAGGCGAACCGGGACGCGCCGGACGCCGGGCTCCTGGCACCGACCAGCTTCGCGCGGGTGGCGGTCGCTGCCCATGCGCTGGTGGAGCGGCAATACGCCATCTACAACGACGAGGTGCTGCCGGCGCTGGCCCGGCAGGGTGTGCGCATCGTGCCGCACGGCGAGCGCAACCGGGCGCAGCGGCAATGGGTCCGGCAGTACTTTGAGCAGGCGGTCCGGCCGCTGCTGGTGCCGGTCAGTCTGGACCCCTCGCATCCCTTCCCGCTCGTCGCCAACAAGTCACTGAACTTCGTGGTGCGGCTCAACGGGGCCGACGCGTTCGGGCGCGAGAACGAGATCGCGATCGTCAAGGTGCCCCGCACCTTGCAGCGCATGATCCGCCTGCCGGCCCGACTCAGCGGCGGAGAGCAACTGTGGGTGTCGCTGTCCAGCGTGATCCGGGCGCAGCTGCACATGCTGTTCACCGGGCGGGCGGTCACGCAGTTCTCGCAGTTCCGCGTCACCCGCCACTCCGATCTCGCGATCGACGAGGAGGAGGTCAAGAACCTGCGCACGGCGCTGCGCCTGGGTCTGCAGCAGCGCCATTTCCGGGAGGCGGTGCGGCTGGAGGTGTCGTCGGGCTGTTCGACCTACCTGTCGGACTTCCTGCTGGCGGAGTTCCAGCTGCCGGCGCAGGCGCTGTACCGCGTCCATGGCCCGGTCAATCTGGTGCGCCTGAGCGAGATCGTCGCGCAGACGCGTTCGCCGGGCCTGCTGTTCCCGCCGCACCAGCCGGTCTGGCCGGTGGCGTTCCAGGGCGCGGACCCATCCATGTTCGAGCGCATCCGGCGTGGCGACGCGCTGGTGCACCACCCGTTCGAGAGCTTCGACGCGGTACTGGCCTTCCTGCGCGAAGCGGTCGCCGACCCGGACGTGCTGGCGATCAAGCAGACGATCTACCGCACCGGTGCGCGCTCCGCGCTGATGGATCTGCTGGAGGAAGCGGTGCGCCGCGGCAAGGACGTCACGGTGGTGGTGGAGCTCAAGGCGCGCTTCGACGAGGAGGTCAACATCCAGTGGGCGGAGCGGCTCGAGTCCATCGGTGCCCAGGTGGTGTACGGCGTCGTCGGGCTCAAGACGCATGCCAAGATGCTGCTGGTGACGCGGCGCGAGAACAGGCGCCTGCGACGCTATGTGCACCTGTCTACCGGTAACTACAACCCGGTGTCGGCCCGTCTGTACACCGACATCAGCTACTTCAGCTGCGACGAGGCGCTCACGCAGGATGTCGACCATGTCTTCCTGCACCTCGCCAGCCAGATCCGGCTGCCTCGGCTGCATCGGGTGCTGCTGGCGCCGTTCACGCTGCACCGGCACCTGCAGGCGCGCGTCGATGCGATCGGCGCGGCGGCGCGCGCCGGCACGCCGGGCCGCATCATCGTCAAGACGAACGCGCTGACCGACGAACCGCTGATCCGCGCGCTGGTCCGTGCGGGCATGGATGGCGTGCAGATCGACCTGATCGTGCGCGGTGCCTGCATGCTGCCGCCGGGTCTGCCGGAGCTGACCGGCAACATCCGGGTGCGTTCCATCGTGGGCCGCTTCCTGGAGCACTCCCGCGTGTTCTATTTCCGCAGCGGCGACAAGGAGGAGGTCCTGCTGTCCAGCGCAGACTGGATGAATCGCAACATGCTGCGGCGCATCGAGCTGGCCTGGCCGGTGATCGACCCGGCCCTGCGCCAGCGCGTGGTGGACGAATGCCTGGTGCCCTACCTGCTGGACGGGCGGGATGCCTGGGTGATGGACGGCCAGGGCCGCTACCAGTCCGTGGCGGGCCAGTCCGCGGAGCACCCGCATGGCGCGCAGCAGGCGCTGATGCAGTTGCACCGGCCGGCCCCCGATGCGGCCCCGGCTCTTGCGGCGCGCCAGCGCAAGAAGCGCCGCCCCTGAGCCCGCGCGCAGGGCGCAGGCTGGCTGTCAGGGCCCGTCCGCGACGGGCGGCCAATGGGCCAGCGCCGCCAGCACGCGCTCGCGCGCCGCATCGAACTCGAAGTGCCGCACGAGCCGCTCCAGCGTGGCCGCCTGCGCCCCGAAGCCACGGGCCAGCAGCGCACCGTGGGTGTCCAGCAGGTCCAGCGCGCGCGCATCGTCGTCGGCCAGCAGGCGCTCGAGTGTCTCGACGACCTGGCGCAGGGTCTGCAGATCGACCGCCTCGCGCGGTGCGTCCTGCGGCGGCGGCAGCACCGCGCGCAGTTGGTCCAGCAGGTGGCCCATCAGGGCCGCGACAGACTGCGCCAGTTGCCGCGCCGGCTCCGGATCCTGGGGCCGGGCGCGCAGCAGCGCCTCCAGCTGAGCCGCCGCGGCGGCCAGGGGCCGGATCCCCAGCGTACCGGCCAGCCCCTTGAGCGTATGGGCACGCCGCTCGACCGATTCGAACTGCCGTGCAGCGAGGTCCCGCAGCAGCGCCGGGCCGTCGTCGCCATGGTCCCGCACGAACCCGTGCAGCAGGCGCTCCAGCGTGGCCCAGCGCCCCCGGACCGAACGCAGCGCGGCCGCGATGTCCATGCCTTCGATGCGGGCCAGCGCCGTCTGCCAGTCCGACACGGCCTGCTTCGTCTCGGGGGACGGGCTGGCCGACCGCACCTCCGCGCCCAGCCAGCGGGACACCGTCGCCATCAGGCGCTCCGGATCCACCGGCTTGGCAATGAAGTCGTCCATGCCGGCGGCCAGGCAACGTTCCTGGTCCTCGACGAAGACGTTCGCGGTCATCGCGATGATCGGCGTGCGGGCGTGGGCGGGCGTCCCGCGCAGGCGCCGTGTCGCCTCGAACCCGTCCATCACCGGCATCTGCAGATCCATCAGGATCAGGTGGTAGCGCTGGCCCTGGGCCATGGCGACGGCCTGTGCGCCGTCGGCGGCGACGGCCACCCGGTAGCCGGGGCCCCGCAACAGCTCCAGCGCGACCTCCTGGTTGATCGGGTCGTCCTCGACGAGCAGGATCTCGACCGATTGCGGCGCGAGCCCCTGCAGACCGGGCGGCGGCGGAGCCGGCGCCCGGTCCGACAGGGCCACCGGGCTGGCGGGAACTTCCGCCAGCGTCGCGGCCGCGAACGGCAACTGAAACCAGAAGCTGCTGCCGCTGCCGGGCGTGCTGTGCACGCCGATCTCCCCGCCGAGCGCCTGCACCAGACGCTGGCAGATCGCCAGCCCCAGGCCCGTGCCGCCGTACTTGCGGGTGGTCGACGTATCGGCCTGCTCGAAGGCCTTGAAAAGATGCGCCTGCTGCTCCTCGGTGAGGCCGATGCCGGTGTCGGTGACCTCGAAACGCAGCAGGCTGCCCTCCGGCCGGGCGTGCACGACGCCCACGCGCAGCGTGATCCCGCCGCGGTCCGTGAACTTCACCGCATTGCTGAGCAGGTTGAGCAGGATCTGCCCCAGGCGCAGTGCGTCGCCCCGTACCGCCAGCGGGAGATCCGGCGCCGGCAGCAGGCGGGCCTCCAGCCCCTTTTCCTCGGCCCGCAGCGCCATGCTGCCGAAGGCCTCACCGACCGCCTTGAGCAGGTCGAACGCCGCCGCCTCGACGACCAGCTTGCCGGCCTCGATCTTCGACAGGTCCAGGATGTCGTTGACCAGTGACAGCAGGTGCCGGCCGGACGCCGCGATCTTGCGCAGGCGCGCCGCCTGCTCCGGCGTCGTCCCCGCGGACAGCATCAGGTGCGTCAGGCCGATGATCGCGTTCATCGGCGTGCGGATCTCATGGCTCATGTTGGCCAGGAAGGCGCTCTTGGCCTGGTTGGCGGCCTCGGCGTGGGCGCGGGCCTCGGCCAGCTCGGCGGTGCGCATGTCCACCAACTGCTCGAGCTGGTGCCGGTAGGTGTCGAGCTCCTCCCCCATGCGCTTGCGCTCGGTGATGTCGTCCTTGATCGCCAGGTAATGCGTGACGCGCCCGTCCTGCTGGCGGATCGGCGCGATGATCGCGAATTCGGTATAGGTGCTGCCGTCCTTGCGCCGGTTCTCGAACTGCCCCTTCCACGGTTCGCCGCGCCCGAGCGCGGACCACATCTCGGTGTAGGTGCCGACCGGGGTGCCGCCGGACTGCAGGATGCTCGGGTTGCGGCCGAGCACCTCCTGGCGCGTGTAGCCCGTCACCCGCAGGAAGGTCTCGTTGACGTACTCGATGGTGCCGGCGGTATCGGTGATGACGATGCTCTCCGGGCTCTGCTCGACCGCCATCGACAGCTTGCGCAGTTCCATCTCGGTCTGCACGCGCTCGGTGATGTCCCGGATGATGATGCTGCTGCGCTTCTGACCGAAGGAATCGTCATACAGCACGCTGGAGACCTCGCCCGGCATGCGGCTGCCATCCTTGCGCAGGAAGGCCAGCTCGCCGGCGAAACGGCCGGTGCGGCTGCGTTCCTCGAGTGCCGCGGCCAGGCGCGGATCGGCCGGATCCAGCGGCCCGCCGCGCCCCAGGGCACGCAGCTCGGACTCGTCGAAGCCCAGCATCCGGCAGGCCGCCGGATTGGCCGACAGGACGCGCCCGTCGGGCGCCGCCATCAGAATGCCGTCGATCGAGCTCTCGAACACCTGGCGGAAACGCAGTTCGCTGCGCTGCAACGCATCGATCGCGGCGCCCCGCTCCGCCTCGCGTGCGAGCACGTCCAGCGCGAAGCTGATGTTCTCTGCGATCTTGGCAAGCAGCTTGCGGACCCGGTCATGCAGCCCGTCCGGCTCGCTCAGGTAGATCGTCAGCACGCCGATCGCCTGCCCGCCACGCAGCAGCGGCAAGGCCGCCGCACTGTTCCAGCCGAACGCGGCCACCTGCTCCCGCCAGGCGGCGGGCGCGCCGTCTTCAAAGGTCCCGTCGATCCAGCAGGCGCGCTGGTCCAGGATGGCCCGCGCCTCCGGGCGGTCTGCCGACGCCTGGGCCGGGTCGGTCGACACATGCAGTCCCCGCAGATAGTCCGCACCGGTGCCGGCCTGCGCCACCGCGACCAGCTGGCGGGTTCGCGGATCCGCCATGCCGACCCAGGCCAGCCCGGCACCCGCCACCGACACCACCGCCTCGCAGACGGCGGGGAACAGCTCGGACTCGCGCGTGCATCGCACGATCGCCTCGTCGCACTGGCTCAGGGCCGCGTAGTACCGGCTGATCGTCATCAACCCGCGCTCGGCCGCCTTGCGCTCGGTGATGTCATCGACGGTATGCAGGAAGTGGTCGATGCGCCCATCGGGGCCGCGCACGCATTTCACATCCACATGGCAGTGGACGATGCTGCCGTTCTTGTGCAGCAGCCGCTTCTCGATCTCGTAACCGTCGCTGCCGCCCTGGAGCATCTCGTACAGCGCCTGCTCGTCACCGAGGCGGTCGTCCGGGTGGGTCACCTCCGACCAGGTGGTCCTTGCGATCTCCTCCCGGGTGTAGCCCAGGATCTCGCACAGGCGGTCGTTGAAGCGCAGCCAGCGCCCGTCGGCTGCGGAGCGCACCGCCATGCCGATGAAGGGCAGGTGGAAGAATGGTTCCAGCAGGCGCTGCTGCTGCGCCGCCTGCGCCATCTGCGCGTTGCGCCGATGCTGGCGCCAGGCCGCCAGCGCCACGGCGACCAGCACACCGGTCGACAGCAGCGCCATCAGGGTGACCCAGCCCGCGAGTGCGCGGGCCGGAGCCAGGGCTTCATGCTCATCCACCTTGGCCAGCAGCACCCAATCGGAATGGCCGACCGGCTGGAACGCGGCCAGCACGGCCACGCCGCGGTAGTCCGGGCCGGCGGCGGTGCCGGGCTGCCGCGCACGCAGCGCATGCATCGCCGGCGCATCCTCCACGACGGACGGCGGGGCCGGCGGCGCGCCCTGCCCGCCGGCCTGCAAACGCGGTGCACTGAGGTAGCGCAGCTGCGACGGCTGGGCACGCAGCAGCAGGGTCTCGCCGCTGGCGCTGACGGTCGGCCAGGTGCGCAGCAGCGGGTCGAGGAAGCGGCGCGGGTCGGCATGCAGCACCAGCGCATGGTCGCCCGCCGGTGTACGGACCGGAACGATGAAATCCAGCGGGGCCCGCCCCGGCTCGCCACCCTCCGGCGCGAGCACCTGGATGGCGCCGGTCTCCAGGGCGCGGGCCAGCAACGCGCGGGCTTCGGCGCCAGGCTGCCCGGGAGGGCCGACATGCAGCAGCAGCGTCCCCGCGGCATCCAGCAGGCTCACGGACTGGTAATCCAGCGCCTCCCGCAGCGCGGACAGGCGCCCCTCGAGCACCTTCCGCGCGCCCGGTTCCTGTCCCGCGCGCAGCGCCTGCACCTGTTGCGCGAACTCCGGGCTATGCGCCAGTGCCCGGCCGTCCGCGAAACGCTCGACCAGCCAGGCACTGATCTGGCCGGCCTTGAGGTGGGCCACCGTCTGTAGGTTGGCGACCGCCTCCAGCCGCTGCTGCGCCGCAAAGGTCCGGTAGGTGGCGATGCCGAACAGCGGCAGCCCGATCACCAGGGCCAGCAGGACCAGCAGCACGCCCGGGGGTGCCGGCATTCTCATCGGCCTCTCCACGCGATCACAGGCAGCCCGTCAGAAGCGCGCAAGTTGTTCCGCCTTGCGCAGCAGGTCCTCGTCCGAATCCGAGAAGCGCTCGGCCGTGGCCTTGAATTCGTCCTCGATGGCCAGGAAGGCGTCGACGACATCCGGGTCGAAATGGCTGCCGCGGCCGGCCCGCATGACCTCGACCGCCTGCGCATGGGACATCGGCGTCTTGTAGATGCGGCGGCTGATCAGCGCGTCGTAGACGTCGGCCACCGCCATCAGCCGGGCGGACAACGGGATCGCCTCGCCGACAAGGCCCTGCGGGTAGCCGCTGCCATCCCATTTCTCCTGGTGGGAGTAGGCGATCTCCTTGGCCAGACGCAGGAAATCAACGTTCGTGCCGAGCGCCCGCTCCGCATGCTCGATCGCGTCGCGGCCCAGCGTCGTGTGGGTCTTCATGATCTCGAATTCCTCGGGCGTCAGGCGGCCGGGCTTGAGCAGGATGCGGTCCGGGATGCCGACCTTGCCGATGTCGTGCAGCGGCGCGGACTTGAACAGCATCTGGGTGTTGTAGTCGGTCAGGAAGGCGCTGAAGCGCGGGTGCGTGCGCAGCTGCAGCGCCAGCGAACGGACATAGTACTGCGTGCGCAGGATGTGGTTGCCGGTGTCGGAGTCGCGGGTTTCCGCCAGCGAAGCCAGGGCCAGGATCGTGACGTCCTGGATCGCCGACACCTCGCGCGTCCGCCGTTCGACCTGCGACTCCAGGAACTCGTTCTTGTCGCGCAGGAAATCGGCGCTCGCCTTGAGCTGAAGTTGCGTGCGGATGCGGGCCAGCAGGATGGCCGGGCTGATCGGCTTGGTGATGTAGTCCACCGCACCCAGTTCGAGCCCGACGCGCTCGTCTTCCTCGTCCGCCCGGGCGGTGACGAAGATCACCGGAATGTCGCGCGTCGCGGCGTCCGCCTTGAGCCGCTTGCAGACCTCGTAACCGTCCATCTCCGGCATCATGATGTCGAGCAGGATCACGTCGGGCGCATGCGGGCCGGAAGCGATCCGCAGGGCCTTCTCGCCGCTCACGGCGACCTTGACCACATACAGGTCCTTCAGCAGGCTGCTGACCAGCGCCAGGTTGTCCGGCGTGTCATCGACAACGAGCACCGTCGGCCGATCCCCCAGCGCTGTGCTGCGGCTCACGATGCCGGCCCTCCCTGCAGCGTGGCCAGCGCCTCCGACAGCGTACGTACCGCCTCGTCGCGCGCCGCCCCCTCAAGCCGGACGTCGACACTGAGTTGCAGGCCGGGCTGGCTGCGCACGATGAAATGGGGATCCTGCAGCGTGTCGGCCAGGACGCCCTGCAGCGCGAAGCAGCGGATCTCCCGCGCGATACCCTTGACCAACAAGGGTGCACGCTCCAGCGCTTCGAACTCGTCCGACACCAGCGTGTAGGTCTTGTGGCTCAGCAGAATGCCGTCGGCCTCGCCGGCCTGCTGGAGTCGGGCGGCCAGATTCACCGCCCCTCCGATGATCGTGTAGTCCATGCGTTGTTCACTGCCGAAGTTGCCGACATTGCAATACCCGGTGTGGATGCCGATGCGCATGTGGAAAGGCTTGTTGAACCCGTGGGTCGCCCAGCGCCGCTGCAGCACCGCCATATGGCGCTGCATCGCAACAGCCATCCGCACGCATTGCAGCGCATCCCCCTTCTCACCCCGCGATTCCGGGTCGCCGAAGAACACCAGCATGGCATCGCCGATGAATTTGTCAATCGTGGCACCATGGTCCAGCGCGATGCGCGACATCTCCGAGAAGTAGTCGTTGATCAGGTAGGTGAGGTCCTCCGGCTCCATCTCGTCCGTGGTCTGAGTGAAATCCTTGATGTCGGAGAAAAACACCGTGAGCATCTTGCGCTCGGCACGGATTGCAACTTCCTGGCGGCCCTCGAAGATCGACTGGTACAGCTGCGGCGGCAGGTAGTGCGCCAGCTTGCCGGCCAGCGTTCGCAACACGGAGGTCTGGCGCGCCAGGGCCGTATGGCTGCGCACCCTGGCCAGCAATGTTGGCGGGCTGATCGGCTTGGTGATGTAGTCGACGGCGCCCAGTGCAAAGCCACGCTCCTCGTCGCGCGCGTCGGCCAGTGCGGTCAGGAAGATCACCGGGATGCCGGCCGTGGCCGGATCGGCCCGCAGCCGGCGCAGGACCTCGAAGCCATCCATCTCCGGCATCATGATGTCCAGCAGGATCAGGTCGGGCGCGTGGGGATGGCAGATCTGCAGCGCCTTGGCACCGCTGATCGCTACCTTGACATGGTAGTCCGGTGTCAGCAGCCCGCTGACCAGGGCCAGGTTGTCCGGCATGTCGTCGACGATCAGGATCGTCGCCCTGTCGGACGCCATCGGGCTGGTCGGGGGGGGAGCGGCTGCGGTAGATCGGTGCATGGCAGGATGGCCGCCGGTGCGGGGTGCGGGGCGGTCGGAGAAAGTGTTGCATATTTTTCAGTTGTCCGACATTGAGGCTTGACAGGAGGAAGGCTGGAATCGAAGCTGGATGCCATCCTTCACACGCAGGAGACAAGATGTTCGAGGCAGCGGAGATCGGCCACAAGCTGGCCAAGGGGGAGTTCAAGCGGATCGAGCCGCAACTGCGAGGCGACCTGCTGGACGCTCAGTACGAACTGTCCAGGCTGGGCCGCTTCCCGGTGGTGATCCTGATTTCCGGCGTCCGGGGGGCGGGCAAGGGGGAGACCGTCAACCTGCTGAATGCCTGGATGGACCCGCGCCACATCCACACCCATGCGTTCGACAATCCGACCGACGAGGAACGTGACCGTCCGCCGATGTGGCGCTACTGGCGGGCCCTGCCACCGAAGGGGCGGATCGGCATGCTGTTCGGCTCCTGGTACACGGCGCCCATCATCGACCGCGTCTTCAAGCGCAGCCGCCCGGCCGAGCTGCTGCAGTCGGTGGACGAGATCCGCCGCTTCGAGCGCATGCTGGCCGACGACGGGGTGCTTCTGCTGAAGTTCTGGTTCCATCTGTCCAAGAAGCGCCAGCGGGAACGGCTGAAAGCGCTGGAGGCCGATCCCAAGACGCGCTGGCGTGTCACCCAACGCGACTGGGACTTCTTTCGCTACTACAACCGCTTCTACCGGATCAGCGAGGACACGATCCGCCAGACCAGCCTCCCCTGGGCGCCCTGGACCATCGTCGAAGGATCGGACCCGGAGTACCGGGTGGCGACCGTCGCCCGCACGCTGCTGGAGGCGATGCGCGCGCGTCTGGACCAGGCCCGGGACACCGGCACCCAGCCCCCGGCCCAGCCGCTGACGCCGCTGGTACGCAGCGCCGGGGATACCGACTTGCTCAGCCAGCTCGACCTCAGTGTTTCGATGTCCCGGAAGAAGTTCGACACTGAACTGGCGAAACAACAGCAGCGACTGGCCCTGCTGACGCGCCATCCGCGCTTCCGCGAACACCATGTCGTGGCGGTCTTCGAGGGCATGGACGCTGCAGGCAAGGGGGGTGCGATCCGCCGCATCACCGGCGCACTGGACGCCCGCCTCTATCGAACCATTCCGATCGCGGCGCCGACCGACGAGGAACGGGCGCAGCCCTATCTGTGGCGCTTCTGGCGCCATGTCCCGATGAAGGGCCGCCTGACGCTCTACGACCGCAGCTGGTACGGCCGGGTGCTGGTGGAACGGGTCGAGAAGTTCGCGACGCCGGCGGAATGGTCGCGCGCCTACGCCGAGATCAACGACTTCGAGGAGCAGCTCGCCCGCAATGGCGGCATCCTCGTCAAGTACTGGCTGCAGATCTCGAAGGAGGAGCAGTATCGGCGCTTCAAGGAGCGCGAGGCCACGCGCCACAAGCAATTCAAGATCACCGCCGAGGACTGGCGCAACCGCAAGCGCTGGGCGCAGTACCAGACGGCGGCCAACGAGATGATCGAGCGCACCGGCACCTCGGCGGCGCCCTGGACGCTGGTGCCGGCGAACGACAAGTACCACGCGCGCATCCAGGTGATCAAGACGCTGTGCGACCGGATCGAGGCCCTGCTGTGAGGATCAGGAGGTCTGCAGTGCGCGCAGTTCGGCGTCCGTGTGGCGCAGCCGGGACGCCAGCAGGCGGGCCAGGCCTTCCATCAGGTTGAGCCCGAGCAGCTTGTGGTGCGCAACCAGCGTGTCGTAGCGCTGGCGGGACAGCACGAACAGCTCGCAGTCCGTGAACGCGACCGCGTCGGCTGATCGGGGCTGGTGGTCCAGGAAGGCCATCTCCCCGAAGAAGCTCCCGCGTCCGAAACTGGCCAGGTGCCGGCTGTGCCCGGTGTCCAGCGGCCACTGGATGCGGACCACGCCGCGCCGGATCAGGTAGATCTCGTCGCCGCCATCCCCGCGCCGGAACACTGCCTCGCCGGACCGGAAGCTGCGCGTCTCCATGCTGGCCTGCAGGTCGGCGAGCGTCTGGGCCCGGCGACCGGCGAACAGGTCCATGTCGCGAAGCTCCAGCGCCGCCTCGCCGTCCTGCGGGATCGATGCCTGCGCAATCCACCCGTCCTCGATCCATTCCAGGGCGTCATCGACGTCATCGAAGATGCGGGGTGTCCGGGAAGCATCGACCAGGCCGACGGTCTGGAAATAGCGCCGGATGTCCCGACCGCTGGGCGAGGTTTCGGGCACCGCCGAGAACAGCAGGCCGGCACCGCGCTCGGCCAGCCGGTCCTCGACCTGGCGCAGCATGTGCACGGCGGTCAGGTCCACCGACTGCACCCGGCGCAGGTCCAGCACGATGTAGCGCCGCAATGCCAGATCCGGCTCCAGCGCACCGAACAGCTGATCGGTCGTCCCGAAGAACAGGCTGCCCTGCAGCTCGAAGATCGCCGACTGCCCGCCCTGCGCCTCCAGGATGGACCGTTCTGCCGTGGTGCGCACCCGCTTGGAATGTCGCTCGCTGCCCATCTGGCGCCGGACGACGACGGTGCCAGCCACCTGCTCGCGCAGGAACAGGCCGATCGCCAGCAGGATGCCCGCGCCAGACGCGGCAATCAGCCCGACCGACAGCGCAACCAGCACGACCGTGGCGATCACCGCGAAATCCAGGATCGTCTGGCGCGAGGCCAGGTAATGCAGACTCTCCCGATCCAGCATGCGCAGGCCGACCACCACCAGCAGCCCTGCCAGCGCAGCGACCGGCAACCAGGCAAGCACCGCCCCCAGCGCGACGAAGGCCAGCAGCGCGAACAGCCCGGCGAACAGGCCGGAGCGCCGGGTCCGGCCACCGCTGGACAGGTTGACCAGCGTGGCTCCCATCGTGCCCGCACCGGCCATGCCGCCGACCAGCGCCGAGGCCATGTTGCCCATCCCCTGGCCGATCAGGGTCCGGTTCGAATCGTGCCGGGAGCGCGTCATCGCATCCAGCACGACACAGGTCTTGAGGGTGTCGATCGACAGCAGCACCGCCAGCGTCAGCGCCGGCACCAGCAGACCCGCCAGATCGGAGAACTCGAGACGGATCAGCGCCATGCCGCGCTGGGTGAACGACTCCGCGAACGCGCCAGCGCCCCCCACCGGTCCGACCACCAGCGGGTTCGACTCCAGTCGCCAGAGGGCCGGATGGCCCAGCGCCAGCACCAGATAGGCCAGCGCACCGGCCAGCAAGGCCAGGATCGGGGCTGGCACCTTGCGCGTCCATCGGGGCGCGACAAGCATCGCGACGATGGTGGTGATGGCGATGGTCATCGCCCGCCAGTCCCACAGCGCCGGTGCGGTGAGCGCCAGGTGCCAGCTCGTCGACGGCGGGGCGCCCAGCAAGCGCGCGATCTGGCTCAGGATGATCGTCAGTCCGACGGCACTGAGGTAACCGCTGACCACCGGATAGGGCATGTACTTGATCAGCCGGCCCAGGCCGGCCAGCCCGAAGCCGACCTGCACCGCACCAGCCAGCAGGCCGGTGATCAGCAACAGCAACAGGATATGCGCCGCCGGCGCGCCCCGGGCTGCATGGTCCAGCGCGAAGGCCGACAACACGGCGACCGCTGGCGCGCAGGGGGCGGTGATCAGGCGCGGCGCACCGCCCCAGGCAGATGCAACCAGCACCAGGATCGTCGCGCCGAGCATGCCCGCCACCGCGCCTTGCGCGGCATGGGCCGGACCAAGCACGCCGTAGGTGGCAACACCGAATGCGATGGCCGACGGCAGCGCCACCAGCATGGCGCCCAGACCCCCCCAGGCATCGTCGGTCAGCGATTCCGGATATGGGGCCATCGGCGCAGAATACACCGCGCCCGTGCCACTGCGCAGGCCGCACGACGCGGCTGCATCACATCCCTTGACCTGAGGCAAACCGGGGCCCCGCAGACAGGCGGCTCGCCCGGCCCGCGCATGGCGGACCGACCCAGACGGCCAGGGGCCGCGAAACCGGCGCTCAGGCGCGCGTCGGGCGGCCCTGCTTCATCGGGCGGCGGAAAGGATCATGCGGCGTCGCCACCGGATGGGGCCGGCGTGCCGGCGCGGGATCGAAACGCTCCGCCCCGGGCCTGCGCGGCACGAACTCCTGGCGCGGCGCAAAACCTTCGCGCGGATCGCGGCGGGGTCCAAACCGGTCGTTGAAACCACCGTCCCGGCGGGGCGGGTAACGGTCATTGGCGCCTGCATCCTGACGCGGCGCAAAGCGGTCGTTGAAGCCCCCCTCGCGCCGGTAGTTGCCGCCATCGCGGGATTCGAACGCCGGGCCGGCATCCCGGCCGCGATAAGGACCCGGCCGACGGTCCCGCGCCGGCCCGTCGAAACCGCTTCGCCCTGCCCGGGCGCCGAAGGAGGCCGCCGGGCGGCTTTCCGGGAAGCGCTGCTGCGGCTCCAGACCGGGGATCACCTCGGCCTTGAACTGCTGGCGGGTCATCGCCTCGATGTCGAAGATCTTGCGGCGGTCACGGAACTCGGCCAGCGTGACGGCCAGACCGTCGCGCCCGGCCCGGCCGGTGCGGCCGATGCGGTGCGTGTAGTCCTCGGCCTTCATGGGCAGGCCGAAGTTGAAGACATGGGTGATCGTGGGCACATCGATGCCGCGCGCCGCGACATCGGTAGCGACCAGGATCTGCACATGGCCTTCCCGCAGCGCCATCAGGCGGCGGTTGCGCAGCCCCTGGCTCAGGGCGCCGTGCAGCGCCACGGCGCTGAAGCCATCCTGCTGGAGGTCGTTGGCCAGGCCATCGCATTCGACCTGGGTGCTGGCGAAAACGATCGCCTGGTTGATGCTGGCGTCCCGCAGCCAGTGATCCAGCAGCTTGCGCTTGTGCTGCAGGTTGTCGGCCCAGAACAGCACCTGCTTGATGTTGCGGTGCTTGTCCTGCGGGCTGTCGATCTGCACACGCTGGGGCTGCCGCATCACGCGCGCAGCCAGCTGCTGGATGCGCGGTGCCAGCGTGGCGCTGAACATCATGGTCTGCTTGCGCTCGATCGTGAGCTGGTTGATCTCCGCGAGGTCGTCGGCGAAGCCCAGATCCAGCATTCGGTCGGCCTCGTCCACGACCAGGAACTGCACCTGCTCCAGCTTGATCTGCATCGAACGCTGCAGGTCGAGCAGCCGTCCCGGCGTCGCGACGACCAGGTCGGCATTCTGAAGGCGGGCGATCTGCAGCTGGTAGGGCATGCCACCGACGACGTTGGCGATGCGCAGGCCGCGGCAATGGCGCACCAAGTCAATGGCATCGTGGGCTACCTGTTGCGCGAGTTCACGGGTCGGGCACAAGACCAGCGCGCCTGGCGTGGCAGCCTTGAAGTTGCGGCTGCTGGTCGGGTCCTTGCGGCGGGGCCGCTTCGGCGGGGCTTCGCCGCGGGCTTGCGCCTCGGCACAGGCCCGTTCGAAATCGGCACGCTCCTGGGCGGCAGCGGCCTCCCGCTGCTGCAGCAGCGTGTGCAGCACCGGCAGCAGGAACGCCGCCGTCTTGCCGCTGCCGGTCTGGCTGGACACCATCAGGTCGGTAAAGCGCGATCCGCTGCCCTGCGCCGTCTGGGCCTGCATCGCCATCGGAATGGCCTTCTGCTGCACGATCGTGGGTTCGGTGAACCCGAGGTCGCGCACGGCCTGGAGGAGTTCGGGCGCCAGGCCCATCTTCTCGAAGCCGTTCGGCTGCACAGCGGCGAGCTCTTCCAGGTCCGGCACCGGGGACTCGTCGACGAGCCGTTCAACCGGCTCCTGGAAGGCGGGGCCCTGGCCGGTGGTGTCGCGCTGCGACGGGAGGGAGTCGAAAGAGGGGGACGGCGAAAGCTCGCCCTGCAGTTCAAATGCGTCGTTCATGATGGATCTCGCACGAGCCTGCAGCCACCTGCCTGGGCTCCGTTCATGGTCAAAAAACATCAACCATCAAACGGAACTCCATGCCGGCGGGTGCCGGCGGCAGCCATCGGGCTGCTTGTCCCGGCCGTCAGGCCGGGAACTAGAGGGATCCTGATTCGCAGGATCCAGGTGTGAGGGGAGATGCACTAAAGCGTTGCCGTAGGCAGCGCAGCCCGCGATTATGGCACAGGCTCCGGGTTTATACCTAGGACAATTTCAGAAAGTGCGTGCGGTAGTGGACCAGTTCGTCAATGGACTCGTGCACATCGGCCAGTGCCGTGTGCTTCTGCTGCTTCCTGAAGGCCCCATGGACATCCGGGCGCCAGCGCTTGGCCAACTCCTTGAGCGTGCTGACGTCCAGGTTCCGGTAATGGAAATAGGCCTCCAGCCGCGGCATGTACTTCACCAGGAACCGGCGGTCCTGGCCGATGGTGTTGCCACACATCGGCGAGGTGTTGCGGGGAACATAGCGGCCGATGAAGTCCAGCAGCACCTGCTGCGCCTGCTCCTCGGAGACGACCGACTGCTTCACCTTGTCGATCAGACCGCTCCGGCCATGGGTCCCCTTGTTCCAGGCGTCCATGCGCGCCAGCAAGGCGTCCTCCTGGTGGATCACCAGGACCGGGCCCTCGATGCGGGGCTCCAGATCCGGGCCGGTGACGATGACGGCAATCTCCAGCAGGCGTTCATTGTCCGGATCCAGGCCGGACATCTCGCAATCCAGCCAGACGAGGTTCCGGTCCGACCGGGGCAATGCGGGGGGCGAATCGATCATGCCGGGATTGTCCTTCATGGCCCGGGGCAGTCGGCCTTTGCGCCTAAACTCGGGCCGGCGACGCTGCCATCGCGCTGCGCCTGCCACGACCATGAGCCCTGCCCTCTCGCCCTCCGCCATCCTGACCATCGCCTTCGTCACTGCGCTGCTGGCCGGCACGCTGCTGCGCCACTGGCTGGCCACCCGCCAGATCCGCCATGTGGTGCGGCATCGCGATGCGGTACCCGCAGCCTTCGCCACCTCGATTCCGCTGACTGCACACCAGCGGGCGGCCGACTACACGGTGGCGAAGACGCGGCTGGTCATTCTGGAGCTTGCGCTTGGAACCGGTGTGACCGTGGTCTGGACGCTGCTTGGTGGCCTGCAGGCATTGAACAGCGCCACGCTGTCCTGGCTCGGCGCGGGCATGCTGCAACAGATAGCGCTGCTGGTCGGCTTCGTGCTGATCGGCAGCCTGATCGACCTGCCGATGTCCTGGTACCAGACCTTCGTGCTGGAGGAGCGCTTCGGATTCAACAAGATGACTCCGCGGCTGTGGGTCACGGACCTCCTGAAGTCAGCCTTCCTCGGTGCCCTGATCGGCCTGCCGCTGGCCTGGCTGATACTGTGGCTGATGGGCGCTGCAGGCACGCTCTGGTGGCTCTGGGCCTGGGCCACATGGATGGGATTCAACCTGCTGCTGCTGTTGATCTACCCCAGCTTCATCGCGCCACTGTTCAACAAGTTCCAGCCGCTCCAGGACGAAGCCCTGCGCGCGCGCGTGAATGCGCTGATGGAGCGCTGCGGGTTTTCCGCCCAAGGCCTCTACGTGATGGACGGCAGCCGGCGCAGCGCCCATGCCAACGCCTACTTCACGGGCTTTGGCGCGGCCAAGCGGGTTGTCTTCTATGACACGCTGCTGGCCCGGCTGACCGGCGAGGAAGTCGATGCGGTACTGGCGCATGAGCTGGGCCACTTCAGGCACCGGCATGTGATCAAGCGGATGGTCTCGCTGTTTGCCATGAGCCTGGCGGGGTTTGCGCTGCTCGGCTGGCTGTCGGGGCAGGCCTGGTTCTACACGGCGCTCGGCGTGATGCCTTCCATGGCGCCGGGAGCATCGAACGACGCGCTGGCCCTGCTGCTGTTCCTGCTGGTGGTGCCCGCATTCAGCTTCCTGGTCGGGCCGTTGTTCACGCGGCTGTCGCGTGCGCATGAGTTCGAGGCGGATGCGTTCGCAGTGCACCAGACCAGCGCCCGGGACCTGTCGACGGCACTGCTCAAGCTCTACGAGGACAACGCCTCGACGCTGACACCCGACCCGCTGTACGCGCAGTTTCACTATTCGCATCCGCCGGCCCTGGAGCGACTGGCCCGGATGCAGCAACCCGTCAACGGAAAGGACTCGCCATGCCCGGCATGATGCCCCAGGTGGACTGGTCGACGGTGCGGCGCCGCGCACTCAGCGCGACCGAGATCGTGACCGCACTGGCCCAGCTGGAGGGCTGGCGTCTGCAGGGCGAGGGGCCGGATCTGGCCATCCACCGGGTGTTCACCTTTGCCAACTACCATGAGACCATGGCCTTCGTGAATGCGGTGGCCTTCATTGCCCATGTGCGGGATCACCACCCCACGCTGGAAGTGACCTACAACCGTTGCGCGGTCAGCCTCAACACCCATGATGTCCACGGGTTGTCGGTCACGGACATGGAATGCGCGGCGGCGATCGACGCCTTGCTGAAGCCTGCAGGGTGATGGATTGAGCGGGCCTGCCAGCCTTGAATCCGGCCTGATCGTTGCCAACCACGGGAGGCATTTCTGGGTCGAGACCCGCGATCGGCAAAGGGTGTTGTGCCACTCGCGGGGCAAGAGGAGCCAAGGCGTCGTCGGCGACCGGGTGCAGTGGCTGCCGTCCCGGGATGAAGGCACGATCGAGGCGATCGAACCCCGACGCAATCTGTTCTTCCGCAGCGACGCGTTCCGCACCAAGTCCTTCGCCGCGAATCTGGACCAGGTGCTGGTGCTGATCGCGGCCGAGCCGGCCTTCTCCAGCCAGCAGTTGTCGCGCGCGTTGATTGCAGCGGAGGCGGCCGGGATCCCGCCCCTGGTGATCCTGAACAAGAGCGACCTGACCACGCCCCACCAGCGTGCTTGGGACTGGCTGGCCCCCTACCGGGCCATGGGCTACCGGGTCCTGTCAGCCAGTCTTGCCGAGGCCGGACCTGAACAGCGCGCGGCGCTGCTCGAAGAACTGCGGGGCAAGACGACACTGGTCCTGGGGCCGTCCGGCGCCGGCAAGAGCACGCTGATCAACCTGCTGGTACCCGATGCACAGGCACTGACCAGCGAGCTGTCGCGGGCGCTGCGGACCGGCAAGCACACCACCACCAGCACCCACTTCTACTGGATCGATGCAGCCCGGACCACGGCGCTCATCGACTCGCCGGGCTTCCAGGAGTTCGGCCTGCACCATGTCGACCCGATGCACCTGGCGCGGCTGATGCCGGATCTGGCCAGGCATGTCGAGCGGTGCCGCTTCTACAACTGCACCCACCGGCATGAGCCGGGCTGCGCGGTCACCCAGGCCCTGCAGGTCGAAGCGGCCGATGGGCCGATCAGCGCGGACCGCTACCGCATCTACCAGGAACTTTTCGAGGAGCTGTCTCGCCCGCGTTTCGCCTGATGAAGCACCTGCCTCCCGGGCCCGTCAGCCCAGCAGCCGCGCCAGCGTGAGCAAGGCCAGCAGGATCATCCACATCAGCACCGTGCGCCAGACCAGACCGACCACCGTGCGCAGGTGGCCGACCTCCGGCTTCGCACCGGGCTGCTCGCCGCCCTCCTGGGTCTCGTCCTGCAGACGCAGGTTGACCGCACCCGCGGTTGCGGCCAGGATGATCGCGTCGTTCCCCGGTGTGCCGGCCCGTGCGCGGCGACGCCAGCTCTCGATGGCCTCCTCGAAACTTCCGACGACCGCGAACCCGACGGCGGTGATCCGCGCCGGCAGCCAGTCGATGACATGCCAGCACCGGGCGGCCAAGGCCTGCAACTGCTCGCTGACGGGCTGCAGCGCCGGCTCGGAGTGCACCTTCCAGTACCGCGGAACGAACTCGCCAAGCCGATAGACCACTGCGCCGGCAGGGCCCAGCCCGAGCACCGACGCGATCGAGAACGCGGCCAGAACACCAAAGACATGCCGATGCGCGGCCAGCACCGAATGCTCAACGACCTGCCGCACCACCTCGTCGCGCGGCAAGGACGCCAGATCGACATGCCGCCAGGCCGCCAGCCGTTGACGCGCCTGCTCGGACTCGCTGGCGTCCAGGGCATTGCGGATCTCGGTGAAATGGAAACTGAACTGGCGAAAGCCGAGCGTCACATACAGGACCGCGATGTTCCAAAGCACCGCAAAGGGCCAGCCAAAGGCCGACAGCACGGCCCAGTACACCACGGCGGCAAGCAGGCCCGGTACCAGCACGCCCACGGTCCAGGCAAGCGCGGCATGGTGATGCCGCCCGGTGTCCAGGCTGCGGCCGACGGCCCGGACCCACATCCGGGACAGCAGGTGTACGGTGTTTCCGCGGGACAGCGGACGCGCCTGTTCCAGCAGCAGGGCAACAAGGATCGACACAAAACCCATGGGCGCATGATACGGCGTGCATCGTGGGGGCGACGGCCCCGACCGATGCCGCCTCGCCGAGACAATCAGCGCGTCGTCGTGGCCTGCAGGAATCGGTAGAGGTTGCGCAGAATGCCGGCGGTGGCACCCCAGATGAAGCGCTCGCTGGCCCCCTCGCCGCGGTACGGCATCGACAGCCACTCGCGCTGCATGCCGCTCGCCATGAAGGCATGGCGGCGATGGTTGGCAGGATCCATCAGGAAATCCAGCGGGACCTCGAAGGCCTCCTCCACCTCGAACGGGTTGGGCACCAGTTCAAACCCCGGGCGGACCAGGGAGACCACCGGCGTGATGATGAAGCCCGACCCGGTGCGGTACTCCGGCAGGCGGCCGATCACCTGGACCCGCGCGGGATCGAGACCGACCTCCTCCTGCGCCTCACGCAAGGCGGTCGCTACCAGGTCCGCATCCGCGGCGTCCTGCTTGCCACCGGGAAATGCGATCTGGCCGGAGTGGCTCGACAGATGCGTCGTCCGCTGCGTCAGCAGAATGGTCGGCCGCTCGTGGACCACGACCGGAATCAGCACCGACGCGGGGACCGGCGGGCGCTCCACCCAGAGGGGCTCCTGGCGGATCTCGGGCTGCCACTCGGGCGGCGTCCGGAAGCGGCGCTCCAGTGCCTCGGGCTGCAACACCGCACGGTCCACGGCGGGCAGGTGCGTGTCCACGGCCAGCACCGGCACCTTGCGCGGATCAAAGTCCGGCAGTTGCGAGAGGGGTGTCAGTCGTGGCGGACGGGCCATGCGGTGAGGTCAAAAAAAACGCCCCGGCGGTAGGCGCGGGGCGATTCCTGATGGGCGCTGCGACGGTCAGGCGGCGACGGCCTTCTTCGCAGACAGCTTTTCCTTGATGCGGGCCGACTTGCCGCTGCGGTCACGCAGGTAGTACAACTTGGCCCGGCGCACGTCACCGCGACGCTTGACCTCGATACCCGCGATCAGGGGGCTGTAGGTCTGGAAGGTCCGCTCGACACCTTCCCCGCTGGAAATCTTGCGGACGATGAAGCCGCTGTTGAGACCGCGATTGCGCTTGGCGATCACGACACCCTCGTAGGCCTGCACGCGCTTGCGGTTGCCTTCCACCACATTGACGCTGACGATCACGGTGTCGCCGGGCGCGAAGTCTGGGATGGACTTGCCCAGGCGGGCAATCTCTTCTTGCTCAAGAGTCTGGATCAGATTCATGGTTTCCTCGATAGGATCATGCACGCGCCAGTGCCGACATGGCACAAGAAAGGGTCTCTGAAAATGGTTCGGAGACGGCCGGGCAGAGGATCGGACAGCCCGCGAGTATAACAAGCTCGATCGACACCGGTGCATCGGCCCTTGCCGGTCACCTTCCGCCCTGCCCCCGCAGCACCTGCTCGTCGTGTTCCGTCAGCCGGCCGGCCGCCCTGGCCGCGGCGATCAGCTGCGGGCGCAGCCGCTGTGTCTGGGCCAGGCTCTGGTCCCGGCGCCAGCGCGCAACCAGCGCGTGGTTGCCCGACATCAGCACCTCCGGCACCGCCACGCCGCGCCAGACCTCCGGGCGGGTGTAATGCGGGCAGTCCAGCAGACCGTCCACATCGGGGCTGAAACTGTCCTGTGCATGGCTCGCAGGGTCCGCGAGCACCCCGGGTTGCAGCCGGGCCACCGCGTCGAGCAAGGCCATCGCGGCAATCTCTCCGCCGGACAGCACGAAATCACCGAGGCTAATCTCCTGGTCGACCTCGGCATCCACGAAGCGCTGATCCAGCCCCTCGTAGCGCCCGCAGATCAGTACCGCGCCGCGGCTGCCGGACCAGCGCTGGACCATGGCCTGGTCGAGCGGCTGTCCCTGCGGCGAAAAGAGAATGACAGGAGGCCGCTCACCCCGGGCCGTGCGGGTGTGCTCCAGGCACCGGAACAGCGGTTCAGCCATCATGACCATGCCCGGCCCGCCGCCAAAGGGGCGGTCATCGATGCGGCGGTACCGGCCCTCTGCAAAATCCCGGGGGTTGCTGAACTGCACGTCGACCAGCCCGGACTCGAACGCCCGCCGCGTCACCCCCGAAGTCAGCAACGGAGCAAACATCTCCGGGAACAGCGTGATCACGTCGAAGCGCATCGTGACGGCGGGAAGATCCCGCGCCTCAATAGTCCGGCTGCCAGTCGACCAGAATGCGGCCACCCGCCTGATCCACCTGGTCCACATAGGCGGATACAAATGGAATCATGCGCTCGTGGGTCTGTCCGTCCTGCTGGAACTCCAGCACCAGCACCGCCTGTGCCGCAGTGGACAAAAGGTCCCGGACCTGGCCCAGGGGCAGGCCTTCGCGGTTGATCACCTGCAGGCCGATCAGGTCCACCCAGTAGTGTTCGTCCGGCCCGGTGCTGGGAAAGCTGCCACGTGCGATGAAGACGCGGGCACCGCGAAGCTTTTCAGCAGCGGTTCGGTCCTGGATGGCCTGGGCCTGGGCCACGATGCCTCCGGCGTGCTCCTTGACCTCGACCAGGCGCAGCAGCCGATGCCCTTCAAAACCCCGGGTGCCGCGCTCGGCCGGGGCCAGGTACCAGCGCTTCGAAGAGAAGATCGCCTCCGGCGCACTGCTGTGCGCCAGTACCTTGAACCAACCCTTGATGCCCCAGGCCTCACCGACACGCCCCACCTCCACGGCGTCGGGCGGCAGGTCGGTCACGTCGAGCTCAGGCAACACGGCGTCGGGGGGCGCGGGCAGCGCCCCGGGTGAAGGCCTCAGGCGGCCTTCTTGGCGGCCTGACCGACCAGACGCTCCACCGTCGGGGAGGCCTGGGCACCCACGCTCTTCCAGTAGGTCAGACGGTCCTGGGCGATGCGGATGCTCTCTTCCTTGTCGGTCGCGATCGGGTTGTAGAAGCCGATGCGCTCGATGAAGCGACCGTCGCGCCGGGTGCGCTTGTCCGCAACGACGATGTTGAAGAAGGGGCGGGCCTTGGCACCACCACGGGCGAGTCGGATGACGACCATGATTTATCCTTTGGGGGTAGCGGGAGAGCATCCCGCCGATATTTCAACGTTGAGACACGTAACATGGCCACCTGGCCAGCAACACGTTGAAAAGCCCGCGATTATAGCGAGACCTCCCATGTCCATCCTTCGATCCAGCCGCCCGGACGACATCAGCGCGATCACCTCCATCTACCGGCACCATGTGCTGCATGGCACCGGCACCTTCGAGACGAGTCCCCCAGAGCTGGAGGAAATGGCCCGCCGCCGCACCGAGGTGCTGGAGCGCGGATTGCCCTATCTGGTCGCCGAGTCCGATGGGCGGGTCGTCGGGTATGCGTACTGCAACTGGTTCAAGCCCCGTGCGGCCTACCGCTTCTCCGCCGAGGACTCCGTCTATGTGGAAGCCGGGCGGGAGGGCACCGGCATCGGTCGGGCGCTGCTGGCGGAACTGCTGCGTCGGGCCGAGGCCGCCGGCGTGCGCCGGGTCATCGCGGTAATCGGCGACTCCGGCAACCAGGGGTCCATCCGCCTTCACCAGTCGGCGGGATTCCAGCCGGCGGGAACGCTGGTGTCCTGCGGATGGAAGTTCGACCGCTGGCTGGACGTGGTGATGATGCAGCGTGCCTTGGGCCTGGGGGATGCCGCCGCACCCAGGGAAATGCAGGCATGAAGGACAAGACGGCCGCCACCTGGCTGGCACTGCTCGGCGGGCCGTTCGGCCTGCATCGGTTCTACCTTGCCGGAACGCGGGACCCGCTCGGCTGGCTGCTGATGCTGCCCAGCGCCCTGGGGCTGTACGGGGTCTGGCGTGCCAGGCATTGGGGGCTGGACGACACCTGGAGCTGGGCCTTGATGCCTCTGCTCGGGATCACGGCGTCGGGTTGCGCAATGACAGCGATCGTCTACGGCCTGAGCGGCGCGGAGCGCTGGAATGCGCGCTTCAACCCGGACGCGGGCGCCTCGGACCGTGCCGGGGCCACCACCTGGCTCACGGTGAGTGGCGTCGTCCTGGCCTTGTTCGGGGGAACCATCGCCTTGATGGCCACGCTGGCCTTCAGCTTCCAGCGCCTTTTCGAATTCCAGGCGCTGTGACGCTGCGGCATGGCGCCGCCGGTCAGAACAGTTGCAGACTGACCCAGTACGCGACGGCCGCCACGAACGCGCTGGCCGGGATCGTCAGGATCCAGGCCCAGATGATGTTGCCGGCCACGCCCCACCGCACCGCACTGGCGCGCTGCGTGGCACCGACGCCGACGATCGCACCGGTGATCGTGTGGGTCGTGGACACCGGGATGCCCAGCAGCGCGGCCATGAACAGGGTGATCGCCCCGCCGGTCTCGGCGCAGAAGCCGTGAACCGGCTTGAGCTTGGTCAGCCGCTGGCCCATCGTCTTGACGATGCGCCAGCCACCGAAAAGGGTTCCTAGCGCGATGGCCGTGTAGCAGCTCAGCACGACCCAGGTCGGTGGCGCGGCAGCACCCGCCGCGGTGTACCCGGTCGCGATCAGCAGCATCCAGACGATGCCGATGGTCTTCTGGGCGTCATTGCCGCCATGGCCGAGGCTGTACGCGCCGGCGGAGACCAGTTGCAGCCGCCGGAACCACCGGTCCACCCGGCTCGGCGTGCTGCGTCGGAGTGTCCAGGACACCGCCACCAGCATCAGGGAACCGAGCACAAAACCCAGCAGCGGCGACACGAAGATGAAGACCACCGTCTTGAGCACGCTCGAGGCCACCAGGGCCGCCGCCCCTGCCTTGGCGATCACCGCGCCGACGATGCCGCCGATCAGCGCATGGGACGAACTGCTGGGGATGCCGTAGTACCAGGTGATGAAATTCCAGGTGATCGCCCCGACGAGCGCGCCGAAGACGACGTGCACGTCGACCACACCCGGTTGGGCCAGCCCCTTGCCGACCGTGGCGGCCACACTCAGGTGAAACACGAAGATCGCGATGAAATTGAAGACGGCGGCAAACAGGACGGCCTGCCCCGGTCGCAGCACCCCTGTCGACACGACCGTCGCGATCGAGTTGGCGGCATCGTGGAAGCCGTTCATGAAGTCGAAGGCCAGTGCCAGCACCACCAGCAGCACGACCACCCACAGGGCGACTTGCATCGTTTCCATGGGGAGCGAGGGCTCAGGAGTTCTCGAGGACGATGCCCTCGATCACATTGGCCACGTCTTCGCACTTGTCGGTGATGGTTTCCAGCAGCTCGTAGATGGCCTTGAGCTTGATGACCTCGCGCACATCCGGCTCTTCCCGGAACAGCTTGCTCATGGCCGCACGCATGATCCGGTCCGCGTCGGACTCGAGCTGATCGATCTCCTCGCAGGTCTTCAGGGCGGCCTCGGCGCCGGACGGGTCGGCGATCTTGGCCAGCAGCTTGACCGCATCCCGCACCCGTTCGCAGCACTTCACGCTGACGTCGGTCAGGCGGACGATCTCCTCCGTCATGTGGCGCACGTCGTACAGGGCCATCGTCTCTGCGGAATCCTGAATCAGGTCCGCGACATCGTCCATCGTGTTGATCAGCGAGTGGATCTGTTCCCGGTCGATCGGCGTGATGAACGTGACGTGGATCGCCTTGTTGACGTCGTGCGTGACGCGGTCCGCGGCCCGCTCTGCGTTGTCCACGTCCTGGTTGTACTTCTGGCGCAGGTGGATGTCGTTGTAGCTCGCCACCAGGTTGGAGAAGGCCCGCGCCGCCTCCACGATATGGTCGGCATGCTGGTTGAACATCTCGAAGAAGTTGCCCTCCCTGGGCAACAATTTGGCAAACAGCATGGAGGGCTCCAGGGCAGTGAGAGGTTTGTCGGAAACCGGTCCGGACGCAAACGGCGTGCAGTGTAACGTCCGGCGCCGAACGCGGCGGCGCGCTACATCAAGCGCTGCGGAAAATGAAATAGACGGCACCCACCATGCAGGCCGCGGCCCAGACGTAGTCCCACTTGAAGGACTCGCCCATGTAGAACACCGCGAAGGGCACGAACACCGACAGCGTGACGACTTCCTGGAGGATCTTCAACTGGCCCAGCGTGAAGCCGGCCTGCTGGAAGCCGATCCGGTTGGCGGGCACCTGCAACAGGTACTCGAACAGGGCAATGCCCCAGCTGACGACGGCCGCCGTGTACCAGGGGGCCGTCGCCAGATTCTTCAGGTGCCCGTACCAGGCAAAGGTCATGAACACATTGCTCGCAACGAGCAGCAGGACCGTCTGCCACGATAGCGGAATCGACGAAAGCAGTTGCATGGTTCAGTGCCTGTACGGACAGCCGGCCGGCCAGCGGCGCGCGCAGATCTCCCGCCCCCAGGACCCGGGGCCGGCAGACCCACGGTGGCCAGGCGTCAGCCGGCGACGGCTGCGGCGGAAGCAGCAGCCGTGTACTCCTCGATCCGGTCGAAGTTGAGGTACTTGTAGACCTCGGAACTCGCAGCCGTCAGCACGCCCATGTCGGCCATGTACTCGGCCTTGGTCGGGATGCGGCCCAGCTTCGAGCAGATCGCGCCGAGCTCCGCCGAGCCCAGGTAGACATTGGAGTTCTTGCCCAGGCGGTTCGGGAAGTTGCGGGTCGAGGTGCTGAACACCGTCGCGCCCTCCTTGACCTGCGCCTGGTTGCCCATGCACAGGCTGCAGCCCGGCATCTCCATGCGCGCACCGGCGGTTCCCAGCACGCCGTAGTGCCCTTCCTCGCTCAGCTGCCGGGCATCCATCTTGGTCGGCGGGGCCATCCACAGCTTGACCGGGATGTCGCGCTTGTTCTCCAGCAGCTTCGAGGCGGCGCGGAAGTGGCCGATGTTGGTCATGCAGCTGCCGATGAAGACCTCGTCGATCTTGGCACCAGCCACCTCCGACAGCGTCTTGACATCGTCCGGGTCGTTCGGGCAGGCGACGATCGGCTCATGCACGTCAGCCAGATCGATCTCGATCACGGCGGCATACTCCGCATCGGCGTCGGCCTTCATCAGGACCGGGTTCGCCAGCCAGGCCTCCATCGCCTTGATGCGGCGCTGGATCGTGCGCACATCCTGGTAGCCGGTGGAGATCATCCACTTGAGCATCGTGATGTTGCTGTTGATGTACTCGATGATCGGCGCCTTGTCGAGGTGCACGGTGCAGCCGGCAGCGGAGCGCTCGGCCGACGCATCGCTGAGCTCGAAGGCCTGCTCGACCTTCAGGTCCGGCAAGCCCTCGATCTCCAGGATGCGACCGGAGAAGATGTTCTTCTTGCCCTGCTTGGCCACCGTCAGCAGACCGGCCTTGATCGCATACAGCGGAATGGCATTGACGAGATCCCGCAGCGTGACGCCCGGCTGCAGCTTGCCCTTGAAGCGGACCAGCACGCTCTCCGGCATGTCCAGCGGCATGACCCCGGTGGCGGCGCCGAAGGCGACGAGCCCGGAGCCGGCCGGGAAGCTGATGCCAATCGGGAAACGGGTGTGGCTGTCACCGCCCGTGCCGACCGTATCGGGCAGCAGCATGCGGTTGAGCCAGCTGTGGATGATGCCGTCGCCCGGGCGCAGGCTGATGCCGCCGCGCGTGGCGATGAAGTCGGGCAGCTCATGGTGCATCTTGACGTCCACCGGCTTCGGGTAGGCGGCCGTGTGGCAGAAGGACTGCATCACCAGATCGGCGCTGAAGCCCAGGCAGGCGAGATCCTTGAGTTCGTCGCGCGTCATCGGGCCGGTCGTATCCTGGGAACCGACCGAGGTCATGCGGGGCTCGCAGTAGGTGCCGGGGCGCACGCCCTGCCCTTCCGGCAGCCCGACAGCGCGGCCCACCATCTTCTGCGCCAGCGTGAAGCCCTTCTTCGTGTCGGCCGGGTTCTGCGGCAGCCGGAACAGCGTGCTGGGGGGCAGACCCAGCGCCTCGCGGGCCTTCGCCGTCAGGCCGCGGCCGATGATCAGCGGAATCCGGCCACCGGCGCGCACCTCGTCAAGCAGCACCTCGCTCTTGAGCTGGAACTCCGCGATGACCTTGCCATCCTTCAGCGCCCGACCCTCGTAAGGGCGCAGCTCCACGACATCGCCCATGTTCATCTGGCTGACGTCGAGCTCGATCGGCAGCGCGCCGGAGTCTTCCATCGTGTTGTAGAAGATCGGCGCGATCTTGCCGCCGAGGCAGACGCCCCCGAAGCGCTTGTTCGGAACAAAGGGGATGTCCTCGCCGGTGAACCACAGCACGGAGTTCGTGGCCGACTTGCGGCTGGAGCCGGTACCGACCACGTCGCCGACATAGGCCACCAGGTGCCCGCGCGCGCGCAGGTCCTCGATGAACTTGACCGGACCGCGCTTGCCGTCCTGCTCCGGCACCAGGCCCGGGCGGGCGTTCTTGTGCATGGCCAGTGCGTGCAACGGGATGTCCGGGCGGCTCCAGGCGTCCGGCGCGGGCGACAGGTCGTCGGTGTTGATCTCGCCGGCCACCTTGAAGATGCTGACCGTGATCGCCTTCGGGACCTCCGGGCGGCTGGTGAACCACTCGCCCTCGGCCCAGCTGCGCAGCACGTCCTTCGCGTGGAGGTTGCCCTGGTCGGCCTTCTCCTTGACGTCGTGGAACTGGTCGAACATCAGCAGCGTCTTCTTCAGGCCGGCGGCGGCGACGGCGGCCACGGACTCGTCGGACAGCAGGTCCACCAGCGGGCTGATGTTGTAGCCGCCGAGCATCGTCCCCAGCAGCTCGGTGGCCTTGGCGCGGCTGATCAGGCTGCACTTCTCGGTCCCGTGGGCCACGGCCGCGAGGTAGCTGGCCTTGACCTTGGCGGCATCATCGACGCCAGCCGGAACCCGGTAGGTGATCAGTTCGACCAATGTCGACTCCTCGCCAGCGGGCGGGTTCTTGAGCAGTTCGATGACTTCAGCCGTCTGCTTGGCAGACAGCGGCAACGGCGGAATGCCGAGGGCGGCGCGCTCGGCAACATGGGTTCGGTAGGCTTGCAACATGGTTCTCTCCTGACAATGAAAATGATCGGGCGGGTCGGGCTTCAGTCCACCACGCCTTTGGGGGTGTCCGCCTTGGAAACCGCATCCAGCACGCTGGGTGGCGGATTCACAAGCATGGCCTGTGCCACCTGGGCCTGCAGCGGGCTCTTGCAGTCGTCGGCCAGTCGCCGGCCCAGCTTCTGGCTCATCAGCATCGACTTGTTGGCCAACTGCAGCCAGACAATGCCCGCGGCCTTGTCTTCCAGACGAATGGCGCCGGTGGTGGTCTCCTCCGGGGCCACGCGATAGCTCTGTGCGCCCAGCCGCAACGAGAAATAGCCGGCCTGACTGCCGTCCGGCGTCAGGACGACCGTCTGCCCGAGCTCACAAGGCAGCGTTCCGACATGGACCCGCGTTGCCACTTCGAGCTCGGCGGCTGTCAGCGGAGCACGGGCTTCCGCAGCGATATTGCGCGCCAGCACGCGGATCTCCCGGTGCGCGGGGGCGCTCTGCGCTGCGGCGCCCGGCTTGCGCGGGGGTGTCTGTGCCTGGGCCAGACCCACGGTGCACAGGGGCACCAGCAGCCATGTCGTCCAATTCATTGGCGTGTCTCCCGGTTGGCCGGCGGGACCGAAGAGGGCGCCGGAGCATCGAAGTACAGGCGCACCTCCGGCGACAGTGTCTGTCCGGTCTGGTGCGCACGCTCCAGTATCTGCCAAAAGAACCGGTAGCTGGCACGGTCATGCAGTTGCCCGGCGAATTCGATCGGGGCCCAGTCGGCCTGCTGCGCCGCGACAATGATCTCGGCCGCCTGGTCGATATCGCGTCGCGGCGGGGCCATGGCGGCCAGGATGGTGCGTATCTGCGCCGGGTGGATGCTCCACATCCGGGTGTAGCCGAGTTCCTGGGCCGCGGCACGGGCGGCGCGGGCGAGCACTTCCTCGTCGCGAAACTCGGTCACCACACAGTGGGAGGGCACCTTGCCGTGGGCATGGCAGGCGGAGGCGATCTCCAGCTTGGCCCGAACCACCAGGGGATGCGCAAACTGCCCGGCCTGGGACATCGCCGTTGCAGGTATCGCGCCCCCATGGGCGGAAACGAAGTCCATCAGGCCGAAACTGATCGACTCCACCCGCGGATGGGCGGCGATGTCGAACGCCCGGTGCACCGCGGCCGGTGACTCCAGCAGCACGTGCACCGGCATCAGGGACGACCGTCCGGAATCATCAACGGCATCGATGATGGCGGCAGCGCGATCGACGTCCGCGACGGACTCCACCTTGGGCACCATGATGTGGCACAGGTGGCGCCCTGCACCGGCAACGATGGTCCGTACCTCGTCACCGAACACAGGATGGTGCACCGGATGCACCCGCACAGCGACCCTCGGCCGGGCCGCGCCGGATGTCGCGCCGGGCGCCTCGCAGGCCGCGCGGGCCAGCGCCACCACCAACTGCGCATGGTCATGCTCCGCGCCGACGCGGGCGCCATCCTCGCAGTCCAGCGTCACGTCAAAGACGCAGGCACCGAACTCCTGGATCATCTCCGCCTGCAGCGCCAGGCTCTTGCGCATCCGGACCTCGACACCGCTGTAGTGGTCACAGACCGGCAGCAGTCCTGCCGCGGCCTGCGCCCCCAGAAGAATCTGGCGCGGGTCGTTCACCGCTTACAGCAGATGGGCCACACCCGCCTGCTCGTCCTGCAGTTCCTTGAGCGTCTTGTTGATGCACTCCTGGCTGAACGCATCCACCTCGAGCCCTTCGACGACCTGGTAGTCCCCATTGGCGCAGGTGACGGCAAAGCCGAACATCGTGTCCTTCGGGATGCCGTACTGGCCATCGGACGGAACACCCATCGTGACCCACTTGCCCTGGGTGCCCAGCGCCCAGTCGTGCATGTGGTCGATCGCCGCGTTGGCAGCGGACGCGGCCGACGAGACGCCGCGCGCGGCAATGATGGCCGCGCCCCGCTTGCCGACGGTCGGCAGGAAGGTGTTCACGTTCCAGTCGTGGTCGTTGATCATCTGCTTGACGCTCTGGCCGCCGATCGTGGCAAACCGGTAATCGGCGTACATCGTCGGGGAATGGTTGCCCCAGACCGCCAGCTTCTCGATCTCCGCGACCGGCTTGCCGGTCTTGGCGGCGAGCTGGCTCAGCGCGCGGTTGTGGTCCAGGCGCAGCATGGCGGTGAAGTTGCGGCGCGGCAGATCCGGCGCGCTCTTCATCGCGATGTAGGCGTTGGTGTTGGCCGGGTTGCCGACGACCAGCACCTTGACGTTGCGGCTGGCCACCGCGTTCAGCGCCTTGCCCTGGGCGGTGAAGATCTGGGCGTTGGCCGCCAGCAGATCCGCCCGCTCCATGCCGGGACCGCGGGGACGTGCACCGACCAGCAGCGCGTAGTCGGTGTCCTTGAAGGCCGTCATCGGATTGCTGTGCGCCTCCATGCCGGCCAGCAGCGGGAACGCGCAGTCCTCCAGTTCCATCATGACGCCCTTCAGCGCGTTCTGCGCCTTCTCGTCGGGGATCTCGAGCAGTTGCAGGATCACCGGCTGGTCTGCACCGAGCATCGCGCCACTGGCGATGCGGAACAGCAGGGCGTAACCGATCTGACCCGCGGCTCCGGTGACGGCGACGCGAACGGGCACTTTTTTCATGAGAGGACTCCAGGAAGTGATGATGGGCGCATGGGCCCTGGCATCGACACCGGTTCTCCGGCGGCCTGGCCCAATCCTGCGGAGTTTACCCGCGAAAAGACGGGTCGGTCAATTTGTCTTATGTCTTATATAAGATATGATTCGACCGCCGGACGCTTGGTCGTTCGCACGCTCTGAAGACCCTCGCAAGCCCATGCAGCAGCCCCCCGCGGCCCTCTCTCCGATTGCGTCAGACGCCGCAGGCCCGGGCCTGGGCGCAGCGACCGCCGGCGGGCCCTCGTTCAGCCCGCTGTACCTCCAGATCAAGGGTCTCATGCTCAAGAGCCTGCAGGCGGGCGAGTGGAAGCCGAGCGAGGCCATCCCCAGCGAGATGGAGTTCGCCGCGCGCTTCCGGGTCAGCCAAGGCACGGTGCGCAAGGCCATCGACGAACTGGCTGCCGAAAACCTGCTGATCCGCCGCCAGGGCAAGGGAACCTTCGTCGCCACCCACGCGGAACGGCAGGTGCAGTACCGCTTCCTCAAGCTGATGCCGGACGACAGCGACAACGGCAGCGAAGGCCCTGCAGAGCGCACCATCGTCGAATGCCGCAGGCAGCGCGCCAGTGCGGACGTCGCGCGGGCGCTGAACCTGCGCACCGGTGAAGCCGTGCTGCAGGTCCGCCGGGTGCTGTCGTTCGCCGACGAGCCGACCATCCTGGAAGACATCTGGCTGCCGGCGATCCCGTTCCGCGGGCTGACGGCCGAGCGCTTGCGGGCGAACACCGGACCGATGTATGCGATGTTCGAGGCGGAATTCGGCGTGCGCATGGTGCGCGCGAAGGAGAAGATCCGCGCCGTCCTTCCGGACGCCGGCCAGGCGGAACTGCTCCGCTTGCCGCAGAGCGCACCGGTCCTCAGCGTCGAACGGATCGCCTACACCTACGATGACAAGGCGATCGAGTTGCGCCGCGGGCTGTACCGGACGGACAAGCACCACTACCGCAATGAGCTCAACTGACCCCGGTCGCCGTGCCGCGCAGTCCGGCGACGCAGCCACCCTTCTCGCCAAAGATGCAAGTCCTGTGTCAGTCCGCCGGGTTGAAATAGAATTTTGGCGGACGTTACGACGACGGACCCGGTGACACCCACTCCAACACAGCACCTACCCCATGACTGATCTGGCCACTTCCAATCGTCCCCCGCGCCCTGAGTTCCGGAACATCAACGCACTCACGGATCTGCCCGCCTACCGGCTGCCGCTCGCAGGCATCGTGTCGATCCTGCACCGGATCAGCGGCGCACTGATGTTCCTGCTGCTGCCCTTCATCATCTGGATGTTCGACAACTCCATCTCCTCGGAGATCTCTTTTGCGCGCTTCAGCGCTGCGTTCGGTCCGCAGGGATTGGGCCCGTTTGCCGGCTGGTTCATGAAACTGGTGGTGCTCGCGATCATCTGGGCCTACCTGCACCACCTGATCGCGGGTCTGCGCCACCTGTGGATGGATGTGAACCATGCAGTCAGCAAGGAGTTCGGCAAGCGTTCCGCCGCAGTGACCCTGGTCCTGAGCCTGGGCATTACCGTGCTGTGCGCGGCCAAGCTCTTCGGGCTGTACTGATGCAATGGCATCCGGCGGATCCCTGCCACGCGGGACGCACCGGATGCAGGAACCCATGCGCCCCTGACCGGCCGGTCGCGGGCATGCTTCGAAAGGACGTTATTTCATGGCAGTGAACTTCGGATCCAAGCGCCTCGTCGTCGGTGCGCACTACGGCTTGCGGGACTGGCTGAGCCAGCGCGTGACCGCCGGCCTGATGGCCCTCTTCACGGTGGTCCTTCTGGCACAGCTGCTGCTGCGCAAGGGCCCGCTCGGCTACGACCAGTGGGCCGGCATCTTTGCGGCGCAGTGGATGAAGGTCTTCACCTTCGTGATCATCGTGGCGCTGCTCTACCATGTGTGGGTCGGCGTGCGCGACATCTGGATGGATTACGTCAAGTCCGCGGCCGTGCGGCTGTGTCTGCAGATCGCCACCCTCGTCTGGCTGGTGGGGTGTGCCGGCTGGGCCATCCAGGTCCTGTGGCGGCTGTGATGCCGGTCGCCCCCTTGCATGTCTGATGCCTCCGTTACCTGATTGCAATCCATGACCAAATCCATTTCGAAACGCAAGTTCGACGTCGTCATCATCGGAGCCGGTGGCTCCGGGATGCGTGCCTCGCTGCAGCTGGCGCGTGCCGGGCTGAACGTGGCCGTGCTGTCCAAGGTGTTTCCGACCCGCTCCCATACCGTGGCGGCGCAGGGTGGCATCGGAGCCTCGCTGGGCAACATGAACGAGGACAACTGGCACTACCACTTCTACGACACGGTCAAGGGCTCGGACTGGCTGGGTGACCAGGACGCCATCGAGTTCATGTGCCGCGAAGCGCCGAAGGTGGTGTACGACCTCGAGCACATGGGCATGCCCTTCGACCGCAATCCGGACGGCACGATCTACCAGCGCCCGTTCGGCGGACACACCGCCAACTACGGCGAAAAGGCGGTCGAGCGGGCCTGTGCGGCCGCGGACCGCACCGGCCATGCGATGCTGCACACGCTGTACCAGCAGAACGTCAAGGCCCGCACCGCCTTTTTCGTCGAGTGGATGGCACTGGACCTGATCCGCGACGCCGATGGCGATGTCGTCGGCGTGACCGCGCTGGAGATGGAAACCGGCGAAATGCACATCCTGCACGCCAAGACGACGATGCTGGCCACCGGCGGCGCGGGGCGCATCTTCGCCGCCTCCACCAACGCCTTCATCAACACCGGCGACGGGCTGGGCATGGCGGCCCGTGCCGGGCTGGCACTCGAGGACATGGAGTTCTGGCAGTTCCACCCGACCGGCGTGGCCGGCGCCGGCGTGCTGCTGACGGAAGGCTGCCGCGGTGAAGGCGCCATCCTGGTCAACAGCAACGGCGAGCGCTTCATGGAGCGCTACGCCCCGACGCTGAAGGACCTGGCCCCGCGGGACTTCGTGTCGCGCTGCATGGACCAGGAGATCAAGGAAGGCCGGGGTTGCGGTCCGAACAAGGACTACGTGCTGCTCAAGCTCGATCACCTGGGCGCGGAAACCATCATGAAGCGCCTGCCCTCGGTGCACGAGATCGGCGTGAACTTCGCCAATGTCGACGTGACCCGCGAGGCGATTCCCGTGGTGCCGACCATCCATTACCAAATGGGCGGCATCCCGACGAACATCCATGGCCAGGTCGTGACCCAGCAGGGTGACAACCACAACGCCCAGGTCCAGGGCCTCTATGCCGTCGGCGAGTGCTCCTGCGTGAGTGTCCATGGCGCCAACCGGCTGGGCACCAATTCGCTGCTGGATCTGCTGGTGTTCGGCCGGGCCGCCGGCAACCACATCGTCGAGTTCAACAACAAGAACAAGGCGCACAAGGACCTCCCGGCCGACGCCGCCGACCGCACGCTGGCGCGCCTGGCCCGGCTGGACAATGCAACCGACGGCGAATATGCGCAGGATGTGGCCAACGACATCCGCGCCACGATGCAGAAGCACGCCAGCGTGTTCCGCACGCAGGCCATGCTCGATCAGGGCGTGAGCGCGATCGCCGCGATTCGGGAGCGCGTCGGCCACATCAACCTGAAAGACAAGTCCAAGGTCTTCAACACCGCGCGCATCGAGGCGCTGGAGGTCGAGAACCTGATCGAGGCGGCCCAGGCCACCATCGTCTCCGCCGCGGCACGCCGCGAGAGCCGCGGCGCCCACTCGGTGGCCGACTACGGCGACACGCCGGAACATCCGAACGGCCGCAACGATACCGACTGGCACAAGCACACGCTGTGGTACAGCGAGGGCAGCCGCCTGAGCTACAAGCCGGTGCAGATGAAGCCGCTGACCGTCGAGTCGGTGCCCCTGAAGGTTCGCACTTTTTAAGGTCGCCCAGACCGGAGTCCATGATGCAGAAACGCACTTTCCAGATCTACCGCTACGACCCCGACAAGGACGCCAAGCCCTACATGCAGACCATCACCGTCGAACTCGACGGGAACGAGCGCATGCTGCTGGACGCGTTGATGAAGCTCAAGGCGGCGGATCCCAGCATTTCGTTCCGCCGCTCCTGCCGCGAAGGCGTCTGCGGGTCGGACGCGATGAACATCAACGGCAAGAACGGGTTGGCCTGCCTGACCAACATGAACACGCTGCCGGGCACGATCACGCTGCGCCCGCTGCCGGGCCTGCCGGTCATCCGCGACCTGATCGTGGACATGACGCAGTTCTTCAAGCAGTACAACTCGATCAAGCCCTACCTGATCAACGACAACGTCCCGCCGGACAAGGAGCGACTGCAGAGCCCGCAGGAGCGCGAGGAGCTCAACGGCCTGTACGAGTGCATCCTGTGCGCCAGCTGCTCGACCAGCTGCCCGAGCTTCTGGTGGAACCCGGACAAGTTCGTCGGCCCCGCCGGCCTGCTGCAGGCCTACCGGTTCATTGCCGACAGCCGCGACGAGGCAACCGGCGAGCGGCTGGACAACCTGGAAGACCCCTACCGTCTGTTCCGCTGCCACACGATCATGAATTGCGTCGATGTCTGTCCGAAGGGTTTGAATCCCACACGGGCGATCGGCAAGATCAAGGAAATGATGGTGTTGCGAACCGTGTGACCGGATGCCTGTGATGGGGGCCGACGACACTTCGCCCGACCACCTGCTGAGTGAGCGGGATCTGAGTCGTCTGCGTTGGCGTTGTCGCCGGGGCATGCTGGAGAACGATCTGTTCGTGGAACGTTTCTTGCAAAGGCATGCTTCGACATTGACGGTTCGGCAGGCGCAGGGCCTCACCGCGCTGATGGAGCTGAGTGACAATGACCTGCTGGATCTGCATCTGGGCCGGCGGTCACCGGGGCAAGTCGATCCGGCCCTGGAGCGTGACAACGTGATCGAAGTGCTTGGAATGTTGAGAGAAATCCGCTGAAAGGGCGACTATGAAACTAGCGAACAACAAGGCCACGCTGTCATTCAGCAACGGCACCCCCAACATCGAGTTGCCCGTCTACAGCGGCAGCGTCGGCCCGGACGTCATCGACATCCGCAAGCTGTACGCCCAGACCGGCATGTTCACCTACGACCCGGGCTTCCTGTCCACCGCGTCCTGCCAGTCCACGATCACCTACATCGACGGCGACAAGGGGGAACTGCTGTACCGCGGGTACCCGATCGAGCAGCTGGCAACCCATTGCGACTTCCTGGAAACCTGCCATCTGCTGCTGTACGGTGACCTGCCCAATGCGGAGGGCAAGGCCTCCTTCACGAGGCGCGTGACCAACCACACGATGGTCAACGAGCAGATGCAGTTCTTCCTGCGCGGGTTCCGGCGCGATGCGCACCCGATGGCGATCATGACCGGCCTCGTGGGCGCGCTGTCGGCGTTCTACCACGACAGCACCGACATCAACAACCCGGAGCACCGGGAGATCTCCGCGATCCGTCTGATCGCCAAGCTGCCGACCCTGGTGGCCATGGCGTACAAGTACAGCGCCGGTCAGCCCTACATGTACCCGCGCAACAGCCTCAGCTATGCGGGCAACTTCCTGCACATGATGTTCGCGACGCCCTGCGAACCGTACGAGGTCAACCCGGTCATTGAACGTGCGCTGGACCGCATCTTCATCCTGCATGCGGACCACGAGCAGAATGCATCCACATCGACGGTGCGGCTGTGCGGCAGTTCCGGCACCAACCCGTTCGCCGCCATCGCGGCCGGCGTGGCCTGCCTGTGGGGTCCGGCCCACGGCGGCGCGAACGAGGCCTGCCTGAACATGCTGACCGACATCCAGAAGATGGGTGGTGTCAGCAAGGTGGGCGAGTTCATCAACCAGGTCAAGGACAAGACCTCCGGCATCAAGCTGATGGGCTTCGGACACCGCGTCTACAAGAACTACGACCCCCGCGCCAAGCTGATGCAGGAAACCTGCCGCGAAGTGCTGACGGCACTCGGTCTGGAGAACGATCCGCTGTTCAAGCTGGCGATGGCGCTCGAGAAGATCGCCTTGGAGGACGACTACTTCGTCCAGCGCAAGCTCTATCCCAACGTCGACTTCTACTCCGGCATCGTGCAGCGGGCCATCGGCATCCCGACCTCGCTGTTCACTGCCATCTTCGCGCTGGCACGCACCGTCGGCTGGATCGCCCAGCTCAACGAGATGATCGGCGACCCGGAGTACAAGATCGGGCGTCCGCGCCAGCTCTACACCGGCTCCGCGCCGCGCGAAGTCAAGCCGCTCGCCCAGCGCTGAGCGGAACGCGACCCGACCGTCCACCCGGGGCCGCGGGCGCCCGGGTGGTCTCCGTTTTCCGCACGCCTAGAATCGCGTGTCCGAAGGAATCTGCACCATGAGCCGCACGCTGTACGACAAGATCTGGGACGACCATGTGGTCCACACCGAGGAGGACGGCACCGCCATCCTCTATATCGACCGGCATTTGGTGCATGAGGTGACCAGCCCGCAGGCCTTCGAGGGGCTGCGCCAGGCCGGGCGCAAGGTCTGGCGCGTGAGTTCGGTCGTCGCGACGGCGGACCACAACACGCCGACGACCGGCTGGGAGTTGGGTTACGACGGCATTGCCGATCCGGTCAGCCGCGAACAGATCACCACGCTGGACGACAACATGCGCCAGTACGGCGCGGCGGCCTACTTTCCCTTCCTGTCGAAGCGCCAGGGCATCGTGCATGTCATTGGCCCGGAAAACGGCGCCACGCTGCCGGGCATGACCGTCGTGTGCGGGGACTCCCACACCTCCACGCATGGCGCCTTCGGCGCGCTGGCGCACGGTATCGGCACCAGCGAGGTCGAGCATGTGCTGGCGACCCAGACGCTGCTGGCCAAGAAGGCGCGCAACATGCTTGTCCGGGTCGAAGGCACCCTGCCGCGGGGTTGCAGCGCCAAGGACATCGTGCTGGCCATCATCGGGCGCATCGGCACGGCCGGGGGCACCGGCTACACGATCGAGTTCGCCGGCTCCGCGATCCGCGCGCTCAGCATGGAAGGCCGCATGACGGTCTGCAACATGGCGATCGAAGCCGGCGCCCGTGCCGGCCTGGTGGCCGTGGATCAGAAGACGATCGACTACATCCAGGGCCGGCCGCTGGCCCCGTCCGGCGTCGAGTGGGAGCAGGCGGTCGCCTACTGGAAGACCCTGCACTCCGACCCGCAGGCCCGGTTCGACGCAACGGTGGACATCGATGCGTCGCAGATCACGCCGCAGGTCACGTGGGGTACCTCGCCGGAGATGGTCCTCGGCATCGACGGGCGGGTCCCGGACCCGGACCGCGAGAAGGACGCCAACAAGCGTGCCGCGATCGAACGGGCCCTGACCTACATGGGCCTGGAGCCCGGCAAGGCGCTCAGCGACCTGCATGTGGACAAGGTGTTCATCGGCTCCTGCACGAACAGCCGGATCGAGGACATGCGGGAAGCGGCGGCGGTCGTGCGCCGGCTCGGCCGCCGGGTCGCCGGCTCGATCCGCGTGGCGATGGTGGTGCCCGGATCCGGTCTGGTCAAGCAGCAGGCGGAGCGCGAAGGGCTGCACGAGATCTTCAAGGCGGCGGGCTTCGAATGGCGCGAGCCCGGCTGCTCGATGTGCCTGGCGATGAACGCGGACCGCCTGGAGCCGGGCGAGCGCTGCGCATCCACCAGCAACCGGAACTTCGAAGGGCGCCAGGGCGCCGGCGGGCGCACCCATCTGGTGAGCCCGGCGATGGCCGCCGCCGCTGCGATTCACGGCCATTTCGTCGATATCCGCCGCTTCAGCTGACTCGACACCGGAAACCGCCATGCAAAAATTCACTGTGCACCAAGGCCTGGTCGCTCCGATGGACCGGGAGAATGTCGACACCGACGCGATCATCCCGAAGCAGTTCCTGAAGTCGATCCGCAAGACCGGCTTCGGCCAGAACCTGTTCGACGAATGGCGCTACCTGGACGCCGGCTACCCCGGTCAGGACCCGGCCTCCCGGCGCCCGAATCCGGATTTCGTGCTGAACCAGCCGCGCTATGCGGGCGCCTCGATCCTGCTGGCCCGCAAGAACTTCGGCTGCGGATCCTCGCGGGAGCACGCTCCCTGGGCGCTGGAGCAATACGGCTTCCGGGCGATCATCGCGCCGAGCTATGCGGACATCTTCTTCAACAACAGCTTCAAGAACGGTCTGCTGCCCATCACGCTGCCGGAGCATGTGGTGGCGCAACTGTTCGATGCGGTGCACGGCTTCCCCGGCTACCGCCTGACGATCGACCTGGAGCGGCAGGTGATCCTGCAGCCCCAGGGCGCGGAGATCCCGTTCGAGGTCCAGCCCTTCCGGCGCTATTGCCTGCTGAACGGCTTTGACGACATCGGCCTGACGCTGCGCCAGGCAGACAAGATCCGCGCGTTCGAGGCGGAGCGCCTGGCCACGAAGCCCTGGCTGGCCAAGGCCTTCCCGGCATCCTGATCCGTTTACCTGCATCCATCCCCATGAAAATCGCAATCCTTCCGGGTGACGGCATCGGCACCGAGATCGTCGCCGAGGCCGTCAAGGTCCTGCAGGTGCTGGACCTGAAGCTCGAGACCGAAACCGCACTCGTCGGTGGCGCCGCCTACGAAGCCCACGGACACCCGCTGCCGGACAGCACGCTGCAGCTGGCCCGCCAGGCGGATGCGATCCTGTTCGGCGCCGTCGGCGACTGGAAGTACGACAAGCTGGACCGGCCGCTGCGGCCGGAGCAGGCGATCCTCGGCCTGCGCAAGCACCTGGGCCTGTTCGCGAACTTCCGTCCGGCGATCTGCCATGAGCAGCTGGTCGATGCATCCAGCCTCAAGCCGGAGCTGATCGCGGGCCTGGACATCCTGATCATCCGGGAACTGACCGGCGACATCTACTTTGGGCAGCCCCGGGGCCGCCGCACCGCGACGGACGGCCATTTCCCGGGCTCCGAAGAGGCCTTCGACACGATGCGCTACAGCCGCCCGGAGGTGGAGCGCATCGCCCACGTGGCCTTCCAGGCCGCCCGCAAGCGCAACAAGCGGGTGACGAGCGTGGACAAGGCGAACGTGCTGGAGACCTTCCAGTTCTGGAAGGACGTCGTGACCGATGTCGCCCGGGAGTACCCCGACGTGGCACTGGACCACATGTACGTCGACAACGCTGCGATGCAGCTGGTCCGCGCCCCCAAGAAGTTCGACGTGATCGTGACCGGCAACATGTTTGGCGACATCCTCAGCGATGAGGCCGCCATGCTGACCGGATCGATCGGCATGTTGCCTTCGGCCAGCCTGAATGCGCGCAACCAGGGCCTCTACGAGCCCAGCCACGGCAGCGCCCCCGACATTGCCGGCAAGGGCATCGCCAATCCGCTGGCGACGATCCTCAGCGCCGCCATGATGCTGCGGTTCAGCCTGAATCAGCCGGAGGCGGCCGACCACATCGAGACGGCGGTTCGCGCGGTGCTGGCGCAGGGACTGCGCACCGCCGATATTGCCGGCCCCGGGACGATCCCGGTCGGTACGGTGGCGATGGGCGACGCCGTGGCTGCCGCGCTGCGCCAGGCACTCCACTAGAATCGGCCCATGCGCAGCGACCTGCCAGCCTCCCCTTGCCCGGACAACGACCGGGTCGGCGGGGATGCGCGCCGGTGCGTCGCGGGCACCATCAAGGCGACAACCATCAAAGGCTGAAGCAGCCCGGTTCGTCGCGCCCCAACCGGCCAGACGAGCCGGGATCTGAAATCTGTATGTTTCAAATCTGAAAGGGGTGATGTGATGAAGACGGGCAATGTGGTGGGGTTGGTAGGCTGGCGGGGCATGGTGGGCTCGGTCCTGATGGACCGCATGCGCGCGGAGGGCGACTTTGCGCTGATCGAGCCGGTTTTCTTCTCGACATCGAATGCCGGCGGCGCTGCACCGTCGGTCGCCGGACCGGGCGCAGTCCTCCAGGACGCCTCCGACATCCAGGCGCTGCGCCGCTGCGACATCATCATCACCGCCCAGGGCGGCGACTACACCAGCGCCGTGTTCCCGCAACTGCGGGCGGCCGGTTGGAACGGCCACTGGATTGACGCAGCGTCGACGCTGCGGATGAAGGACGACGCGATCATCGTGCTGGATCCGGTCAACCTGCCGGTCATCCACACCGCGCTCGGCAAGGGCGTGCGCAACTGGATCGGCGGCAATTGCACTGTCAGCTGCATGCTGATGGGCGTCGGCGCACTGTACAAGGCCGGTCTGGTTGAATGGATGTCCAGCATGACCTACCAGGCCGCCTCCGGCGGCGGCGCCCAGCACATGCGCGAACTGCTCACGCAGTTCGGCACGCTGAACGCCGAGGTCCGCCACCTGCTGGACGACCCGCAGTCGGCGATCCTGGAGATCGACCGGAAGGTGCTGGCGCGGCAGCAGGCCATGGGCAGTGCCGAGACCGCCAATTTCGGCGTCCCGCTGGGCGGCAGCCTGATTCCCTGGATCGACAAGGATCTGGGCGACGGCATCAGCCGCGAAGAGTGGAAGGGCGGCGCCGAGACCAACAAGATCCTGGGCCAGGGTGCGGGCTTCGGGACGCCGGCGGTTCCGGTCGATGGCTTCTGCGTCCGTGTCGGCGCCATGCGCTGCCATAGCCAGGCCCTGACCTTCAAGCTCCGCAAGAACGTGCCGGTGGCGGACATCGAAGCGATGATCGCCGCCGACAACCCCTGGGTCCGCGTGGTGCCCAACACCCGCGAGGCGACGCTGGCCGGCCTGACGCCGGTCGCGGTGACGGGCACGCTGGAGATCCCGGTCGGCCGGATCCGCAAGCTGGCCATGGGCCCGGAGTATGTCGGGGCCTTCACGATCGGCGACCAATTGCTGTGGGGGGCTGCCGAACCCCTGCGCCGCATGCTGCGCATCCTGCTGGAGGCCTGAACCCGCCACCGCGGTGGCGTTGCCGTTTGACAACAGCCTTTTGCGTGTCTGCGCGTGCTCGCACGTGCGGGGGATACTGGAGCGACTTCTTAGCTTGTCAGCCTAAGACATTGATGTTATGGTACTTTTCAGGAAAAGAGTGTCGCGGCTTTTTGCCCCCCCGTTTGCATGGGTGAGGGGCTGCCCGAACGTCGGAGGCTACTAAATTGATTGCTAAGTCACATCGCTGGCGCAAGACCGCGGTCGCGTCCCTGGCCGCGGCGCTGGTCGGCTTGTCCGGGTCGTCCGCCCATGCGCTGGCTTTGGGCCGGATCACCGTCCAGTCGGCACTTGGCGAACCCCTCCGGGCAGAGATCGATATCCCGGACATCAACGCGGAGGAAGCCTCCAGTCTCAAGGCGGCAGTTGCGCAACCCGAGGCCTTCAAGGCCGCCGGGCTTGACTACAACGCGGCCCTCGCATCCGCGCAAATCTCGTTGCAGCGCCGTGCGGATGGGCGGGCCTATATCCGGATCACCAGTGACCGCATCGTCACGGAACCCTTCATCGACCTGATCCTGGAGGCCAGTTGGTCTAGCGGGCGTGTGGTGCGTGACTACACGATGTTGCTGGATCCTCCCAGCCTGCGGCCCCAGGTCGCCGCCGCGCCCGTCCTGCCGCAGGTCGCTGCCGCACCGGTGGCTCCCGCCGCGCCAGCGGCCGCTCCCGCGGTCGTCACGCCCCGGCCGGCCGCACCGGCACCGGCACAGGCTGCTGCGCCCCGCAAGCCAGCGACAGCCGCAGCGGCCCCGGCCAAGGCCCGCAGCGAGGGCGAGAACCGGGTGGTCGTGAAACCCGGCGACACCGCGAGCCGCATTGCGGCGGCCAACAAGCCAGCCCAGATCTCGCTGGACCAGATGCTGGTGGCCCTGCTGCGCAATAACGAGGATGCGTTTGTCGGCGGCAATCTGAACCGGCTCAAGGCCGGCTCCGTGCTGACGATCCCCACCGAGGAGCAGGCCCGTGCGATGGCCCCGGCCGAGGCGTCCCAGACCGTGATCGCCCAGAGCCGGGACTTCAACGATTTCCGGGGCAAGCTGGCGACCAGTGCACCGACCGTGCCGGTGGCCTCCGCCGACCGCAAGGCCAGCGGGACCCTGCAGGCCCAGGTGGACGACAAGAAATCGACCGCCCCGGCCGCGGACAAGCTGCAGTTGTCCAAGGGCGGTCTGGAAGTCGCGAAGGCCACCGAGGCCAAGGTCGCGCAAGACAAGATGGCCCAGGACGCCGCGAAGCGTGCGGCCGAGCTGGCCAAGAACATCAAGGACCTCAACAACATTGCCGCCGGATCGGTGGCGGCCTCCGCGCCTGCGGCAGCCACCGCTCCCGTGGCGGTCACGGCACCGGCTCCTGCACCGGCCCCGGTCGCTTCGGCCGCGCCTCCCCCGCCCGTGGCAGTTTCCGCACCGGCGCCAGCACCGGCCCCCGTCGCCAGCGCCGCGCCTGCACCGCGGCCCGTGGCCAAGGCGCCAGCCGCGCCACCGCCGCCGCCCGAGGAGCCCGGCTTCCTCGACAGCCTGCTGGAGAATCCGCTGATTGCCGCAGCGGCTGGCGGGTTGATCGCGCTGATGGCAGGCCTGGGCATCTACCGGGCACGGCAGCGCAAGAAGACGGCCGAAGTCGACAGCGCCTTCCTGGAGAGTCGCCTGCAGCCCGATTCTTTCTTCGGTTCGAGCGGCGGACAGCGGGTCGACACGAACGATGGTGCTCCCACCGGCTCGTCGATGGTCTACTCGCCCAGCCAGCTGGATGCGGCCGACGACGTCGACCCGGTGGCCGAGGCCGATGTCTACCTGGCCTACGGTCGCGATCTGCAGGCCGAAGAGATCCTCAAGGAGGCCTTGCGAACCCACGCCGGCCGTATCGCGATCCACCAGAAGCTGCTGGACATCTACGCAAAGCGGCGCGACGTCGCAGCCTTCGAGAACATGGCCAACGAGGCCTACAAGGTGGTCGGTGGCCAGAGTCCCGAATGGGCCAAGATCTGCGAACAGGGCCAGTCGATCGATCCCAACAATCCGCTGTACCAGCCCGGCGGCCAGCCCTCGCCGCAGAACCTGGTTCCCACCGCGGTGCCGCGCGACTTCCCGAGCCTCGCGTCGGCTGCCGCAGCCACGCAGAAGATCTCGGTGCCCGCCGCCGCGGCACTGGCGCCGGCCACCGTGGATCTGGATCTCGACCTGGACTTTTCGCTCGATGAGCCGGCACCCAGCGCGATCGTGGAAGCCCAGCCGACCCGCAGCGAACCCTCGACGGTGGCGCTGCAGGCCGTGCCCTCCGGCCCCGCGCCGCTGGACATGGACTTCGGCATCAGCACCGAGGCCCTGCCGGCCCGCACCGGCGCCGACGCGGCCCCGCTGCCGGTGGAGGTCGACCTGCCGGACGCCCCGGGCGCCAACGATACCGTGGCCCTGTCCGCCAGCGAGAGCGAGGAATTCCGCCAGCAGGCGGAAGTCAGCTTCGGCTCCACGAGCCCGGTGCCGCTGCAGGCCCAGACGACCGCGATGGCACCGTTCGCGTCGGTCGATGCCCCCCTGCCCGATCTGAACTTCGGCGCCACGACGCCGGACACGCTGACAGCCACCCAGGCGCCCCTGAACCAGAAGGATGCGCCGGACTCCGGCATGCTGGAGTTCGACCTGGGAACCCTGTCGCTCGAACTGGAACCGGCAGCGCCTGCTGCCGCACCAGAAGCCGCGGCAGCCGAGCCGGAAGACCCGCTGGCAACCAAGCTGGCCCTGGCGGAGGAGTTCGTATCGATCGGCGACGACGATGGTGCCCGCGCACTGATCGAGGAAGTCATTGCCGAGGCCACCGGCGACCTCAAGGCCAAGGCGCAGCGTGCGCTGAGCAGCCTGGGCTGACAAGCAACCTGAGGCCTTGGGCAGCGGGCGGCTCGTGAGGCTTGCGCTGGGCGTCAGCTACCATGGCGCCGCCTACCAGGGTTGGCAGAGCCAACCCTCCGGCCAGACCGTCCAGGACCAGCTGGAGCTTGCACTGAGCCGGCTGGCGGACGCCCCCATCGGAACCCTCTGCGCAGGCCGCACCGATGCCGGTGTGCACGCGCTGATGCAGGTGGTCCATTTCGACACCAACGCCGTCCGCCGCCCGTTCTCCTGGGTGCGGGGTACCAATGCCCTGCTGCCGCGCGACATCGCCGTCCAATGGGCGCAGGTCGTGCCGCCGGAGTTCCATTGCCGGGCCGCGGCACAGTCGCGCCGCTACGCCTACATCCTGCTGGAGTCCGCGGTCCGGCCCTCGATCGACCACGGGCGCGTCGGCTGGGTCCTGCCGGGTCTGGATGCGCAGGCGATGCAGCAGGCAGCCGCCCTCCTCCTCGGCGAGCATGATTTCACGTCGTTTCGTGCCTCGGCGTGCCAGGCGCTTTCACCGGTCAAGAACCTGATGCACATCGGCATCACCCGCAGGGGAAGCTATTGGCGATTCGAGTTCGAGGCGAATGCCTTTCTGCACCATATGGTGCGCAATCTGATGGGTTGCCTGCTCGCCATCGGCCAGGGCCGCCAGCCGTCGGATTGGGCCGCTCAGGTGCTGCAGGCGCGCTCGCGCGATGCGGCTGCGCCAACCTTCTCTCCGGAAGGCCTGTACTTCCTGGGCCCGCGCTACGCCTCCCATTGGGGACTGCCGGATCGCACCGACCCGTATGATGGACTGCCATGAACCTGCCCCTGTACCCGCCGCACCGCACGCGCATCAAGATCTGCGGCATGACCCGGGAGGCCGACGTGGACGCGAGCGTCGCGGCCGGGGCGGATGCGGTCGGCTTCGTGATGTACCGGCCCAGCCCGCGCCATGTCACGCCGGAGCGCGCGGCCGAGCTCGCACGCCGCCTGCCGCCCTTCGTGACACCGGTGCTGCTGTTCGTCAACGAAACTGCCTCGCACATCGCAGCCTGCTGTCGGCTGCTGCCGACTGCGCTGCTGCAATTCCATGGGGACGAAACACCGGAACAGTGCCAGGAAGCCACCGGCGGCGGTGCGCGCGCCTATCTGCGCGCCGCACGCATCCCGCTGGGCGATGCGGCACTGCAATTCGATCTCGTAGAATTCGCACAAACTTTCAGAGGCGCCCAAGCCCTGCTGCTCGACGCACATGTCGAGGGATACGGCGGAGGGGGCCGCAGCTTCAATTGGTCACTGCTTCCTCCAAGCGTCGATTGTCACCTCGTCTTAGGTGGTGGGCTCACGCCTGCAAACGTGACCGATGGCATCTTGCAGGTGCGACCGCGTTGCAGATCGCTCGCGGTTGATGTCAGCAGCGGCGTCGAGATGTCCAAGGGCATCAAGGACGCCACCAAGATCCACCAATTTGTCGCGGCCGTGCGTGCCGCCGACGAACAGCTTGCGAGATTGCACCATGATTCCCTACCAGCAGCCTGATGCCTCCGGCCATTTCGGCCCTTACGGCGGCAGTTTCATCAGCGAGACGCTGACCCACGCGATCCAGGAACTCCAGGACGCCTACACCCGCTACCAGAACGACCCGGCCTTCATGGCGGAGTTCCACCACGAACTCGCGCACTTCGTGGGACGGCCCTCGCCGATCTACCATGCCGCGCGGATGAGCCGCGAGCAAGGTGGCGCACAGATTTTCCTGAAGCGCGAGGACCTCAACCACACCGGCGCGCACAAGGTCAACAACACGATCGGACAGGCGATGCTGGCGCGGCGCATGGGCAAGCCCCGCGTGATCGCCGAGACCGGCGCAGGCCAGCATGGCGTGGCAACCGCCACGATTTGCGCCCGGTACGGGCTGCAGTGCGTCGTCTACATGGGCAGCGAGGACGTCAAGCGCCAGAGCCCCAATGTCTACCGCATGAAGCTGCTCGGTGCGACGGTCGTACCGGTCGAGAGCGGAAGCCGCACGCTGAAGGACGCGCTGAACGAAGCGATGCGTGACTGGGTCGCCAATGTCGACAACACCTTCTACATCATCGGCACGGTGGCGGGCCCCCACCCCTACCCGATGATGGTGCGTGATTTCCAGAGCGTCATCGGCAAGGAGAGCATCGTGCAGATGCCGGAGATGCTGGCCGCACAGGGCTGCCGCGGGCCGCAGCCCGATGTCGTGATGGCCTGCGTCGGAGGTGGCAGCAATGCGATGGGCATCTTCCATCCGTACATCACGCACGAAGGAACCCGGCTGATCGGCGTGGAGGCAGCTGGCGAAGGCCTGGACAGCGGCAAGCATTCCGCGTCGCTGCAGCGTGGCAGCCCCGGCGTGCTGCATGGCAACCGGACCTACATCCTGCAGAACGAGGACGGACAGGTCACCGAAACCCACAGCATCAGCGCCGGGCTGGACTATCCTGGCGTCGGTCCGGAGCACGCGCACCTGAAGGACATCGGCCGGGCCGAGTATGTCGGCATCACCGATGCTGAGGCGCTCGAGGCCTTCCACTACCTGTGCCGGACCGAAGGCATCATCCCGGCGCTCGAGTCCAGCCACGCGGTGGCGCAGGCGATGCGCATGGCCCGCACGATGCGTCCGGACCAGTCCATCCTGGTGTGCCTGTCCGGGCGTGGCGACAAGGACATCGGCACCGTCGCCGACCTGAGCCAGGCCGACTTCTACTGCCGCCCGAGTTGCCGCGGTCAGGCGGTCAAGGGCGGCGTCGCGGTGAACCTGCCGGTCGCGGGGGTGCGCGCATGAGCCGCATCACCGCTACGCTGGCAGCGCTGAAGGCGCAGCGCCGAACCGCACTGATCCCCTATGTCACGGCCGGCTTCCCGTACCCGGACATCACGCCCGCGCTGATGCACGGCATGGTCGCGGCCGGCGCGGACATCATCGAGCTGGGTGTCCCGTTCTCCGACCCGAGCGCCGACGGCGCCGTGATCCAGCGGGCCGGCGACAAGGCCCTGGCTGCCGGCATCGGCCTGGTGCAGGTGCTGGAGATGGTGCGGCAGTTCCGCCTGCGGGACACCACCACGCCGGTCGTGCTGATGGGCTACGCCAACCCGATCGAACGCTATGACCAGCGGCATGCAGCGAGCGGCCCGGGCAGCGCGTTCGTGCAGGCGGCGGCCCAGGTGGGCGTGGATGGCCTGCTGGTCGTGGACTACCCGCCGGAGGAATGCACCGCGCTGGCGGCCGACCTGCGCCGCCATGGCCTGGACCTGATCTTTCTGCTGGCGCCAACCAGTACCGAGCGGCGCATGCAGCAGGTGGCGCAGGTGGCATCCGGTTATGTCTACTACGTGTCGCTGAAGGGTGTCACCGGGGCCGGCACGCTGGACACCGCCGCCGTGGAGTCGATGCTGCCGCGCATCCGCCAGCATGTGCACATCCCGGTCGGCGTCGGGTTCGGCATCCGCGATGCTGCGTCCGCCTGCGCGATCGCGCGCGTGGCCGACGCGGTAGTCATCGGCAGCCGGATCATCCAGTTGATCGACGAACAGCCGGCGGACCGCGTTGTCGCGGTCGCGTCGGAGTTCCTTGCTGGCATCCGCGGCGCTTTGGACAGACAATCCGCTGCGTCCACCCCTTCCTGACCAGGAGAACCCATGAGTTGGCTAGAGAAGCTGTTGCCCCCGAAGATCCAGCACACCGATCCAGCGGAACGCCGCACGGTGCCGGAAGGCCTGTGGATCAAATGCCCCAGCTGTGAAACCGTCCTCTACAAGACCGACCTGGAGCAGAACCAGAATGTCTGCCCGAGCTGCAGCCACCACCACCGCATCAGCGCGCGCGCCCGGCTGAATGTTTTCCTGGACAACGAAGGCCGCTTCGAAGTCGCCCAGGAGGTCCTGCCGGTGGATGCGCTGAAGTTCAAGGACAGCCGCAAGTACCCCGAGCGCCTGAAGGAGGCGATGGACAACACCGGCGAGACCGATGCGCTGGTCGTCATGGGGGGTGCGATCCACAACATCAGCGTCGTCGTGGCCTGCTTTGAATTCGACTTCATGGGCGGGAGCATGGGTTCGGTGGTGGGCGAGCGCTTCGTGCGCGGCGTCGAAACGGCGATCGAGCAGAAGGTGCCCTTCATCTGCTTCACGGCCACCGGCGGCGCCCGGATGCAGGAAGGTCTGCTCAGCCTGATGCAGATGGCCAAGACCAATGCCGCGCTGACCCGGCTGGCCAAGAAGGGGCTGCCGTTCGTCAGCATCCTGACAGATCCGACCACCGGCGGTGTCAGCGCCAGCTTTGCGTTCATGGGCGACATCGTGATCGCCGAGCCGAAGGCGCTGATCTGCTTTGCCGGCCCGCGCGTGATCGAATCCACGCTGCGCGTGACGCTGCCGGCCGGCTTCCAGCGGGCCGAGTTCCTGCAGGAGAAGGGTGCTGTCGACTTCGTGTGTGACCGGCGCGAACTGCGCAAGGTCGTGGCCAATGCACTGGCCATGCTGCTGCGTCAGCCGGCCGACGCCGTGGTCTGAAGCAGCGTCAGGACAGCAGGCTGCGCAGGGTCTGGTCCAGCACGATCCCGGCGATCTGGAGCAGCACCAGCAGGACCAGCGGCGACAGGTCGACGCCGCCCACCAGCGGGACGATGCGGCGGATCGGCGCGAGCCAGGGCGCGACCAGGCGGCCCAGCAGGTCCGCCAGCGGCGACTGGGTCTGCACCCAGGACAGCACCGCCACGACGATCACCAGCGCGCTGGCGCCTGAAATCGCCAGCTGGGCCAGCCCGAACGCCGCCGTCAACAGCAGCCAGCCCACCGGGCCGGGCGCGCCCGCGAGCACCCACAGGATGCCGGACTGCAGCAGTTGCAGCAGGAAGGCCCCCAGCAGGCTGGCGGTATCCCAGCGCCCCACCGCCGGGATGACGCGCCGCAGCGGCAGCACCAGCCAGTCGGTCAGAGCGAAGATGAAGGGTCCCAGCGGGTTTCCGTAGCGCGCTGAGAATCCGATGCGCTGGTGCTGCAGGTAGAGGCGCAGCATGCAGGCGCCGGACACGAGGCCGATGATGACCTGCAGCAGCAGCGTGATGATTTGGTGGAGCATGGTGTCGTGAGGGTGGCGCCACTGGCGATAATAGTGGGTTGCGGCCCGTACGGGCCATTGTCCGGCCCCCGAATCCCCACGCCTCATGTCCGACCATCCCGTGCCCGCCCCCGCCACCGATGACAACCAGCTGATTGCGGAGCGGCGCGAAAAGCTCAAGGCCTTGCGCGCACGCCAGGCGGCCGGCGAAGGCGTGGCCTTTCCGAACGACTTCAAGCCGACGCACCATGCGCAGGATCTGCTGCAGCAGCATGAGAGCCAGACCGCGGAGGAGCTCGCCGCTGCACACCTCGCAGTCAGCGTGGCCGGGCGCATGATGCTCAAGCGGGTGATGGGCAAGGCCAGTTTCGCGTCCTTGCAGGACAGCAGCGGACGCATCCAGATCTACATCAAGGGCGAGGACGTCGGTGCCGCGGCCTACGAGGGCTTCAAGCACTGGGACCTTGGCGACATCTTCGGCGTCGAGGGCGTGATGTTCCGGACACGCACCGGGGAACTGTCGATCCATGCGACCCGGATCCGCCTGCTGACGAAGAGCCTGCGCCCGATGCCCGACAAGTTCCACGGTGTGCATGACCAGGAACTGAAGTACCGGCAGCGCTACGTCGACCTGATGACCGATGAGGCTTCGCGCAAGCGTTTCGTTGCGCGCAGCCGGGCCGTCAGCGGCATCCGCGAGTTCATGGTGGCCCATGGCTTCCTGGAGGTCGAGACCCCGATGCTGCACCCGATCCCGGGCGGTGCGAACGCCAAGCCTTTCATCACGCACCACAACGCGCTGGACCAGCAGATGTACCTGCGCATCGCGCCGGAGCTGTACCTGAAGCGCCTGATCGTCGGCGGCTTCGACCGCGTCTTCGAGATCAACCGCAACTTCCGCAACGAGGGCATCTCGGTCCGGCACAACCCCGAGTTCACGATGATGGAGTTCTACGCGGCCTACTGGAACTACCAGGATCTGATGAGCTTCACCGAGGCGCTGGTCCGGGACGCCGCAACCAAGGCCGTCGGCAGCCTGCAGCTGACCTACGACGGCCGCCCGGTCGACCTCGCACCGCGCTTCGAGCGCCTGACGATCCTGCAGGCCATCGCGAAGTACACCGACGCAGGTGACCGCGTGCAGGACCGCGACTGGCTGATCGAGGCCCTGCGCAAGCTCGGCAAGACCGAAGAGCGGCACAAGCTGGCCTCCCGCTCGCTGGCGGGCCTGCAGGTGCTGTACTTCGAGGAGACGGTGGAGGAGAAGCTCTGGCAGCCGACCTTCATCTGCGAGCATCCGGTCGAGATCTCCCCGCTGGCCCGTGCCAGCGACAGCCATCCGGAAGTGACAGAGCGCTTCGAGCTCTACATCACCGGCCGGGAGTTCGGCAACGGCTTCAGTGAGCTCAACGACGCGGAAGACCAGGCCGCGCGCTTCCATGCCCAGGTGGAGGCCAAGGACAGTGGCGACGACGAGGCGATGTTCTTCGACCACGACTTCCTGCGGGCGCTGGAATACGGCATGCCCCCGACCGGCGGCTGCGGCATCGGCATCGACCGGCTGATGATGCTGCTGACGGACAGCCCCAGCATCCGCGACGTGATCCTGTTCCCCGCGCTGCGGCGCGAGCACGCGATCACCTGAGCATCCCCGGGGCGGGGTTCAGGGAATCCTGTCCAGCGCCTGCATGTACTGGGGCAGCACCATCAGGTCATCCCAGGTCCAGGGGGGCGTACGGGGCAGCAGGTCGAGGCGCCGGATTCCGCTGGCTGGCTCCGGCTTCCAGGTGCCCTCGCGGGCGGCCCGGTCCAGACCATCGATCAGGCCGTCGACGGCGGCGCCACCCTCCAGGCTCTGGTTGCACAACAGCACCATGTCGCAGCCGGCCTGCAGTGCGGCGATCGCCGCCTCGGTGTAGGTGACGGAACGCCCGTCGATCAGGCGGGCCCCTGCCATGCTGAGGTCATCGCTGAAGATCGCGCCCTGGAACCCGAGGCGCCCGCGCAGGATGTCCTGCAGCCAGCGCCGCGAGAAGCCCGCCGGGCGCGCGTCCACCGCCGGATAGACCACATGCGCCGGCATGACACTGGCGAGCGTGCTGCCGAGCCAGTCGTAGGGCACTGCGTCGCGGGCCAGGATCGCGCGCAGGCTGCGCCGGTCCCGCGGAATGTCGGTATGCGAGTCCGCTTTCACGAATCCATGGCCGGGGAAATGCTTGCCGCAGTTCGCCATTCCGCTCTGCAGCAGACCGTGCACCAGGCTGCGGGCCAGCACACCGACGACCGCCGGATCCGCCGCAAGCGCCCGGTCGCCGATGACGCCGCTGGTGCCGTAGTCCAGATCCAGCACGGGCGCGAAACTGAGGTCGACGCCACAGGCCCGCAGTTCGGCGCCCAGCACGAAGCCGCAGGCGGTGGCCGCGTTGCAGGCCTGCATCGCACTGCGCTGCGGATCGCCGGGCACCGCGTTAAACCACCATTCGCCCAGGCGGGCCATGGGCGGCAGGTGCGTGAAGCCGTCCGTGCGGAAGCGCTGCACGCGTCCGCCTTCGTGGTCCACCAGGATCAGCAGATCCCGGCGCAAGGACTTGATGTCAGCGCACAGTGACGACAGTTGCTCGCGGTCCTGCCAGTTGCGGCCGAAAAGTATCAGCCCACCGACCAACGGGTGCCGCAGCCGGTCCCTGTCCACGGCGCTGAGGGTGGTGCCGGCCAGGTCGATGATCAGCGGGGAGACGGGCGGGTCGGAGGCGTCGGGCAGGGGCATGGTGCAACCGGGGAACAGGAAGGAAAGGGGTCAGTCGCGGGTCTCAACGACGCAGAAGCTCGCGGCGTAGTCGGACTCGTCGGTCACGCTGATGTGGGCCTGCAGGCGCTGGCCGTCGAACCAGTCCCGCAGACCGCCATGCAGCACGATCTTCGGCTTGCCGGCCTGCGGACCACCAAAGGGCAGGTTGTCGATCTCGCACAGGCGCCAGGTCATCGGCATGCGCATGCCCATGCCGATCGCCTTGCTGAAGGATTCCTTGGCACTGAAGCGGGTGGCCAGGTAGCGCACACCCCGCTCCGGCCAGCGGGCACTGCGTGACTTCCACACGGCCATCTCTCCGTCGCTCAGCACCTTCAGCGCAAAGCGCTCGCCGTGGCGCTCCAGGCTGGCACGGATGCGCCGGATGTCGCAGATGTCGGTGCCGACGCCGTAGATCATCGCCCGCCCGGCTGCCGGTAGGCCTGATCGATGCAGTGCAGGTAGTCGGCGATGGTGGCGGCGTAGCCCAGCTCCAGCGCATCGGAAATCAGCGCGTGGCCGATCGACACCTCGCTCACTTCCGGCACGGACTGCAGGAACCAGGTCAGGTTGGCCCGGCTGAGGTCGTGGCCCGCATTGACCCCGAGGCCGGCATCCAGCGCGGCGCGGGCGGCCAGCGCATAGCGCCGGGTCTGGAATTCCAGCTCCGGCGTGCCCCAGGCCTTGGCATAGGGCTCGGTGTAGAGCTCCACACGGTCGGCCCCCACCGCGCGCGCCAGGGCCATGGCCTCGGGCTCCGGATCCATGAACAGGCTGACCCGCACACCCAGCGCGTGCGCCTCGTCGATCAGCGGACGCAGGCGCGCAGCATCCTGGTGCAGGTTCCAGCCATGGTCGCTGGTGAACTGCCCTTCCCCATCCGGCACCAGCGTGCATTGATCGGGCCGCAACGCGCGCACGAAGCCCATCAGGTTCTGGAACGGATTGCCCTCGATGTTGTATTCGCGGCCGGGCCAGGCGGTGAGCAGTTCGGACAGGACATGGACGTCGTCCGTGCGGATGTGGCGCTGGTCCGGCCGGGGATGCACCGTGATGCCTGCCGCACCGGCCTTCAGACAGAGATCCGCTGCGCGGGTCAGCGAGGGAATCCCGAGGTGGCGCGTATTGCGCACCAGTGCAACCTTGTTCAGGTTGACGGACAGGGCGGTCTTGTTCATAGCGACTGGAGCTCCACCATCATTTGCCGGGTACGCAGCATGCGCACCCCGCAATGGTAATTGAGCAGCGCGCGCAGCTGGCCCTTGAGTTCGTTCGCCACCGGGGCGCAGGCTTCGAGCATCGGAGCCAGGCCGCCGGCATCGTCCAGCGCCTGCTGCAAGGCCTGCCATTGGTGGCCACCCAGGCTGTTGCGGTCTTCCGCGCCGGCCAGCCGAAGGCCTCCCTCCGTCACCAGCACATACCGAGCCCCGGGCTCCAGCGGCTCCAGCGTCATCGTCTGTGCGTCCAGCAGCGGCAGGTGCCCGGTCTCGCGCAGCAGCAGCAGCTCGAACGCGCGCAGCACCACCTGCAAGGCATCGGCATGCTGGCCGGCAACGAGTTCCACGACCTGCGCGTAGATGTCGAACAGGCCGGGATGCGGGTCATCGCGGGCCAGCAGCGACAGCACCAGTTCATTCAGGTAGTAGCCCGACAGCAGCGCATCGCCGCCAGGCATCACATGGCCGCCCATCCACTCCGCACTGCGCAGGGTCCGGATCTCGGCGTCGCCGCCGAAGGCCAGGTGCAGGGGCTGCAGCGGCAGCAGGATCGGGCGCAGATTGGAACTGGGCCGCTTCGCGCCCTTGGCGACCAGCGCCATGCGCCCATGGTTGCGCGTAAAGACCTCCAGGATCAGGCTGGACTCGCTCCAGTCATGGCGGTGCAGCACGTAGGCGGGCTCATCCGCGAAACGTCTGGCGGCCATCGGTGCGCCTGCTCCTCAGTCGTAACCGAAGCTGCGCACGCGCGCCTCGTCATCGGCCCAACCCGAGCGCACCTTGACCCACAGCTCGATGAACACCTTGGCGTCCAGCAGGGATTCCAGCTCCACCCGGGTCTCCGTGCCGATGCGCTTGATGCGCTCGCCCTTGTCGCCGATGACCATCGCCTTGTGGCTGTCACGCTCGACGACGATCGTCGCGGCGACCCGCACCAGGCGCTTGTGGCCCTTGCGCGCCGGGGGCTCCTCCTCGAACTTGTCGATCACGACGGTGGAGGTGTAGGGCAGCTCGTCGCCGGTCAGCCGGAACAGCTTCTCCCGCACCAGCTCGCTGGCGAGAAAGCGCTCGTTGCGGTCGGTCAGTTCGTCGGCGTCGTGGAACCAGTCCTGCTGCGGCAGGTAGGGTTCGCAGATCGTCAACAGGCGGTTGATGTCGCGCGGGTTTTTCGCCGACATCGGAACGAACTCGGCGAACGCATGCCGGCGCTGCATGTCCTGCAGCCAGGGCGCCAGATCGGCGCGCTGCGCCACCTGGTCGAGCTTGTTGGCGACCAGCAGCGTCGGCACGCCCTTGCCGAGCAGATCCAGGACCGTCGCGTCCGCCTGGTTGAACACCCCGGCTTCGACGACGAACAGCACCAGGTCCACGTCGCCGACGGCACCCCGTACCGAGCGGTTCAGCGAGCGGTTCAGTGCATTGGTATGGCGGGTCTGGAAACCGGGCGTGTCGACAAAGACGAACTGGGTCGTGCCCTCGGTCCGTATGCCGGTGATCCGATGGCGGGTCGTCTGCGCCTTGCGGGACGTGATGCTGATCTTCTGGCCCACCAGCGCATTGAGCAGCGTGGACTTGCCGACATTGGGCTTGCCGACGATGGCGATCATGCCGCAACGGGTGGGACCGCTGGCCACCGTGTCCGTCGTCACCGGTTCACTCATGGGTGCCCCCCTTTGCGCAAGGTCTGCAGCATGGCGGCGGCGGCACATTGCTCGCCGGCACGGCGCGAGCCGCCAATGCCACGTTCGGACAGATTGAGCTCCGCGATCTCGCACTCGACGTCAAACGACTGCTGGTGCGCCGCACCGATCGTCCCCACCACGCGGTACAGGGGCAGGCGCAGCTTGCGCGCCTGCAGCCACTCCTGGAGTTCCGTCTTGGGATCCTTGCCGATCGCGGACATCGTCGGGTTGATGTCGACCGCCTTGAACAACCGGCGCACCAGCGCCTGTGCGGCGATGTATCCGCCATCCAGGTACACCGCACCGATCAGCGCCTCCAGCGCATCGGCGAGGATCGAAGGGCGCTTCTTCCCGCCGGAACGCACCTCCCCGTCGCCAAGCCGCACGACCGCCGGCAAGCCAAGCTCCACGGCCAGCTGATGCAGCATGTCCTGCTTGACGAGGTTGGCGCGGATGCGCGAGAGATCCCCCTCCGGAAGATGCTGCAGCTTCTCGAACAGCAGATCCGCGACGGAGAGATTCAACACGGCATCGCCGAGAAACTCCAGACGCTCGTTGTGATCCGCGGAGAAGCTGCGATGGGTCAGTGCCCTGGTCAGCAAGGCCGGATCGGAGAATTCATGCTGCAGCCGGCGCTGCAGGGCCCACAGAGCTTCGCTCACGCTACTTGGATCGCCCTGAATACTTCAGCGTCAGGTAGGCGGGCCCGACCAGATGGATCTCGCGCTGGTAGGCAAAGATCACGACCGTCCGGTCGTTCTCCTTGGTGACCTCCAGATCGGCCCCCTTGATGGACGTGATGTTGTCGATGGTCGCCGCCTTGTCGAACAGCGTGCGGACTTCCGGCACGGTCGTTCCTTCGGCCGCCTTGTTTGCGGCCCGGCCGACGGCCTGGAACTCCACGAAGGTCGGCGCTACCTGGGCCGCGACGACGCCCGTCACCGCGAGCACGGCGCCCACAAAAAGCAGGCCGATGAAGGAAATGCCCCGCTGCCTGGATTTCAAGTTGCTTGCCATCACACTCCCCTTGCCGACGGACGCGGCCTCAGTTGAAGGAACCAATCCGCTTCAGATTGCCGAAGTTCATCCACACGAACACTGCCCGGCCGACGATGTTGGCATCCGGCACAAAGCCCCAGTAACGGGAGTCCTGGGAGTTGTCCCGGTTGTCGCCCATCATGAAATAGTGGCCGGCCGGCACCTTGCAGACGACGCCCTCGACACTGTATCGGCAATTCTCGTGGTAGGGAAACTGGATGGCACCCATGACATAGGCAGGTCGGTCGTCGTCATTGAGCAGCCGGTGCGGCTGGCTCCCGAGCTTCTCCTCGAACTGCCGCATATAGCGCATGCTCTCCTCGTCGAAGAACTCCGGCACAGCCTGCGTCTCGATCGCCTTGCCGTTGACGGTCAGGCGCTTGTTCAGGTAGGCGACCTCGTCGCCCGGCACACCGACCACCCGCTTGATGTAGTCCAGGCTGGGCTGCGGCGGATATCGGAACACCATCACGTCACCGCGCTGCACCGGCGTGCCCTCCGTCAGCTTGGTGTTCAGCACCGGCAGCCGGAGGCCATAGTGGAACTTGTTCACCAGGATCAGGTCGCCCACGAGCAGTGTCGGGATCATCGACCCGGAAGGGATCTTGAACGGCTCGAACAGGAAGGAGCGCAGCAGGAACACCGCGGCGATGACCGGAAACAGGCCGGCCGTCCAGTCGAGCCACCAGGGCTGCATCAGGAGTTGTTGGCGGGCGCCGGCGGTGTCGTCCTCGTCCTGGCGCAGCCCCATCTTGGCGAGTTCGGCACGGCGCTCGGCCGCGCGCGCTGCCAGGGCATCCGCCGACTGGCGGCGCTTGGGCAGGAAGTAGAAGCGTTCCGCCAGCCAGTACAGACCGGTGACGACGGTGGCCATGAACAGCAGCAGCGCGAAGTTGCCCTCGATGCGGCCGAGGTACCAGCCACCGGCGTAGGCCGCGAATGCGGCCAGGATCAGGGAGGTCAGGATCTGCATCACTCGTCCACCTGCAAAATGGCCAGAAAGGCCTCCTGAGGCACCTCGACCGATCCGATCTGTTTCATGCGCTTCTTGCCCGCTTTCTGCTTCTCGAGAAGCTTCTTCTTGCGCGTGATGTCGCCGCCATAACACTTGGCCAGCACGTTCTTGCGAAGCGCCTTGATTGTCTCACGCGCGATGATGTTGGCCCCGATGGCAGCCTGGATCGCGACGTCGTACATCTGGCGGGCAATGATCTCGCGCATCTTGGACACGACCGCGCGGGCCCGGTACTGCGACTGCGAGCGGTGAACGATGATCGACAGGGCATCGACCTTGTCGCCATTGAGCAGGATGTCGACCTTCACGACGTCCGACGCCCGGTACTCCTTGAACTCGTAGTCCATCGACGCATAGCCCCGGCTCACCGACTTGAGCTTGTCGAAGAAGTCCAGCACGATCTCGCCGAGCGGCATGTCGTAGGTCAGCATGACCTGCCGACCGTGGTAGGCCATGTTGATCTGCACACCCCGCTTCTGGTTGGCCAGCGTCATCACCGAGCCGACATATTCCTGCGGCATGTACAGGCGCACCGTGACGATCGGCTCGCGGATCTCGGCGGTGCGGCTCTGGTCCGGCATCTTGGACGGGTTCTCGACCATCAGCACCTCGCCGTCCGCCTTGACCACCTGGTAGACCACGCTGGGCGCCGTGGTGATGAGGTCCTGGTCGAACTCACGTTCCAGGCGCTCCTGCACGATCTCCATGTGCAGCAAGCCGAGGAAGCCGCAACGGAAACCGAATCCCAGCGCCTGCGACACCTCCGGCTCGTAGTGCAGCGAGGAGTCATTGAGCTTGAGTTTCTCCAGGCTGTCGCGCAGGCCCTCGTACTGGTTGGCCTCCGTCGGGTAAAGGCCGGCGAACACCTGCGGCTGGATCTCCTTGAAGCCGGGCAGCGGCTCGGTGGCGGTGAACGCTGCACCACCGGTCCCTGGCCGCACCAGCGTCACGGTATCACCGACACGGGCGGCCTGCAGTTCCCGGATGCCGGCGATGATGTAGCCCACCTCGCCGGCTTCCAGCGCCTCGCGCGGCTGGTTGGCCGGCGTGAACACGCCCAGACCATCGGCGTTGTACATGGCACCGGTGGCCATCAGCTTGATGCGCTCGCCCTTGGCGAGCCGCCCGTCCACGACCCGCACCAGCATGACGACGCCGACATAGTTGTCGAACCAGCTGTCGATGATCATCGCGCGCAGCGCGCCGGAGGATTTGCCGCGGGGCGGCGGTATGCGCGCCACGATGGCTTCCAGGATCTCGTCGATGCCCATGCCGGTCTTGGCCGAGCAGGCGATCGCGTCGGTCGCATCGATTCCGATTACATCCTCCACCTCGCGCCGCGCGTTGTCCGGATCCGCGTTGGGAAGGTCCATCTTGTTGAGCACCGGCAGCACCTCGACACCGAGATCCAGCGCGGTGTAGCAGTTGGCCACGGTCTGCGCCTCCACGCCCTGGCTCGCATCCACCACCAGCAGCGCGCCCTCGCAGGCCGACAGCGAGCGGCTCACCTCGTAGGAGAAGTCCACATGGCCGGGCGTATCGATCAGGTTGAGGTTGTAGACCTTGCCATCGCGCGCCTTGTAATGCAGTGCTGCGGTCTGCGCCTTGATGGTTATCCCACGTTCCTTCTCGATGTCCATCGAGTCGAGCACCTGGGCTTCCATCTCGCGGGCTTCGAGTCCACCGCAGCGCTGGATCAGTCGATCTGCAAGCGTTGACTTACCATGGTCGATGTGCGCAATGATTGAAAAATTTCTGATGTGATCCATCAACGAGAACGCTTAAGTAATTGAATTAAAAGGTACGCACAAAGAAAAAAGGGCGCGTCTTGATCGGACGCGCCCTGAACCAACAATCATTGGCAACTGCGATAGTTGGGACTTCATTGTAGGCAAAAAGGCCTTCAAGGCCAGTCCCGACTCGCGAATTTCAAGGCGTTGCGGTCTAGCAACAAGAATTTTATTCACAGGTTATCAACAATTTTGGCGCCCGTCCTTGGGACAACATGTGGGCGAACTGTGGATGCCTGCGCACCCCCTGGGGGCGATCTCACATCGTGGACTATTGGAACCGCAATATGCCGGTAGGCCGTGTAGAGCGCCCGCCATTCTAACCAAAGCGGCTGCGCCCACGTCTTCATGTTAGCAACCACAAACAAATCAGGTGTTCCTTTGCTGCGACACCGAGACCGCCACAACCCGTGGCGAAGTGCCGCAGGGAGCCGAAAAGGCCCTCACCCGAGTCGGGATATGAGGGCCTTTGCCGGCATCGCAATCAGGGTCGGGCGAGCCGGATCACCGCATACTGCGCCCACTCCCCGCGACGGAACAGCACGTTGACCGGCTTGGAGCGGTCGATCCGGGCCACCGCGGCATCGAACTCCTTGACGCTGGTGACCTCGACATTGGCGATCGCCACGATCACATCACCTTCGCGCACACCGGCACGTGCGGCCGCCTCGGTCGATGCGTCAACGCGCACGCCACCCTTGAGCTTGAGTTCCTTCTTCTGCGCGTCAGTCAGCTCGCTGACGGTCAGACCGAGCATCTGACCGGCAGCCGAAGCCCGGGGCTTCTCTTCCCGCTCTGCCGGCTTCTGGGCAACCTTGTCCGGCTCGAGTTCGGCGATCGTGACGACGAGATCCTTCGTGCCGCCACGCCGGAAGACCGTGACCGTGCTCTTGGTACCCGGCTTGATGCTGCCGACGAGCCGCGGCAGATCGCTGTGCTTCTCGATCGCCTTGCCATCGAACTTGACGATGATGTCCCCCGCCTCGATGCCGGCCTTGTCCGCCGGTGATCCGGCCTCCACTCCCCGGATGAGCGCACCGGCCGGCTTGCCCAGCCCGATCGACTCTGCGACGTCCTTGGTGACCTGGTCGATCTGCACACCGATGCGCCCGCGGGAAACCCGCCCGGACGTGCGCAGCTGGTCACTGACCCGGATCGCCTCGTCCATCGGGATCGCGAAGGAGATGCCCATGAATCCGCCCGACCGGGAGTAGATCTGGCTGTTGATGCCGATGACCTCGCCCCGCATGTTGATCAGCGGCCCGCCGGAATTGCCCGGGTTGATGGCGACATCGGTCTGGATGAACGGCAGGTAGTCGCCGGTGTCGCGCTGCTTCGCGCTGACGATGCCGGCGGTCACGGTGTTCTTGAGTCCGAAGGGCGACCCGATCGCCATGACCCATTCCCCGACCTTGAGCCGGTTGACATCCCCGACCTTGACGGCCGGCAGCCCGCTGGCCTCGATCTTCACGACCGCGACATCGGTGCGCTTGTCGGCGCCGACGATGCGGGCCTTGAATTCGCGATCGTCCGTCAGCGTGACCAGGACCTCGTCCGCACCATCGACCACATGGGCGTTGGTCATGATGTACCCGTCGGAGGTCAGGATGAAGCCGGAACCCACGCCGCGCGGCTGTTCCTCTTCCTGGGGCTGCGGGCGGTTCTGCCGCGGTGCCTGCCGCGGGACATTCGGAATCGGCACCCCGAAGCGGCGGAAGAACTCCAGCATCTCCTCCTCGCTGCCGCCACCCGGGCGGGCCCGGGACGACACACGTTCCAGCGTGCGGATATTCACCACCGAGGGACCGACCTGCTCCACCAGTTCGGTGAAGTCGGGCAGCCCACGAACCTGGGAGAACGCCGGCGATGCCGGCACGAAAGCCACCGTGGCTCCGAACGCGACAGCCGCCAGGCATCGCCGCAAGCCCTTCCAATTCAAATGCAACATCGTGAACCTCTCCTGATTGAAACTGGTGCGCAAGCATTCGGACTGCAGTGAACCCGCTGGACGCACTGCAGTACCTGCGCCCGATCCGGCCACACGGCCGGTAGATGGGGCCCTATTTGCTGCGCTCAAGACCCTGCGCGAACGCCTGCAATGTCGACAACGGAGCCTCGCCGACGACGGTCAGCCACCAGTCGCCCGCCTTGTCGGCAATGCGTCGTGTCAGTGTGTTGGTGGCACCGACCGAAGCGACGCCCTCGGTCCCGTGGCGCTTGCGGTCAAAGGGTTCCACGAACAGCGACACCGACGCCAGGCCATCGGAAAAGACCCACTGCAGAATGCGGTCCGTCGCCTGGGGGTCATGCGGACTGCCGGGGCGCTTGTGGCAACTCATCGACTTGAAACCAGCGACGGGGTTCTTCATCGCCCAGCCCTCGGCGGTGGCGGTCGTCTTCTCGACCTCCAGCCTTTCGATGCGATACCCCTCGGTGTTGTTCATCATCTGCGTCAGCTTGGCCATGCTCACGGGCGCATTCAGCTGCAGTTCGGAGAAAGCGACCTGCTCGACAACCTTGCCATCGGTGTCCAGCGTCTGCAGCTTGACGACCAGCCCGCTCTTCTTCTCGTTCCAGATGCGATAGCCGAATCGCAGGGGGTCTTTCGGTTGCAGCAGCACGACCTCGGCATCATGGCCGGCGACGCGCTCGGTCGCCAGCACGCGCACCCCGTAGTACTGGGCAATCGCAGAGTCGGGCGCCGCCAGCAACTGCGGGAACAGGCCCAGGGTCTCGCGGCGCTCGACGACGGCGGTACGACTCTCCGGCAGAAAGGTGATCACCTGGTCATTGCGGCGCAATGTCGACCGGGGCGGACCGCTCAGCGGCTCGACGCGTTCCATCTGCTGCACGCCGTCGCAGATGTGCCAGATCCGGGCACTGGACATGCTGGCGGCCGTGGAGACGACGAAGGTGCCGATGTAGGCGCGCTTGCGCGAAGCCTCGTGCATCCGGGTCAGCCATTCGCCGATGCTCAGATCAGCCGGCCGGGTCTCCGGGGCAGCCGCACCGGGGGCTGCCGGCGGACTAGCCAGCGCAGAACCGCCAAGCGACAGACCCATAGCGGCAGCGACCCAGAAGGATCGTGTCGTCGCGCGCAAGGACCGGACAAGCCGCATCACGGGCATCAACGGCCGGAGCCGTCGAAGGTGGCATTGCGCAGGAAACCGGCCGGCATCTGCAATGCAGAGGTGCCCCCATACTGCTTGTGGGCTTCCATCAGCGCGTCCAGGCGGGCATCACGGAGCATCACGGGTGCCGCGGCAGCCGTTGACGCGACCGGAACCTGCGACGGGTTCGCGCCCGACGCGGGCGCCGCCGCCAGCGTTCCGGAAGGCTCCGTCAGGCTCGCGACATGCCAACCGAACACGGCCACGGCGGTCAGGGAGGCCGCTGCGGCAAACAGCTTCCAGCGGATCAGTGCATCGTTGGCGCTCGGTGCAGGCACCGGCAATGCGGCTTCGGCCGCGCGCGGTGGCAGGACGTCGACCGGGACGGGGCGAACCACCACCTCCGTGGCCATCCGCTCCCGGAAATGCGCCAGGAAGGCATCGCCGCACGCCAGGGCGGCGGGCGCCTGGCCGCGCAGCGTCTGCCCGACAACCTGGTAGGTCTGCCAAATCCGCAAAGCCTCCGTGGTCCGGCTGGCCGCAGCCACCGCATCCGGCAAATCGGCAGCCGCCACTTCCCCGTCGACCAGGGCGGAAATCAGTTCATGGGTCTCAGTGCTCTTTGGATGCATCTTGTCGTACCTCGTCTGCCATTACCAACGCTTGCCGGTCTGGTTTTCCAGCATCGGGCGGATGCGACTGGAGATCGCCTCCCGGGCCCGGAAAATGCGCGAACGAACCGTTCCGATCGGACAATTCATGATCACGGCAATCTCGTCGTAGGTGAGTCCCTCGATTTCCCGCAGCGTCACGGCCTGGCGAAGGTCTTCAGGCAAAGCCTCCATGGCCGCATTGACCACACCGGCAATTTCCTTGGCCGCCAACACCGACTCGGGTGTCTCGTCCATCATTGGTTCGTTTCTGGGCTGGGAAGTTTCATCTTCGTCGTCAGAACCCGGAAATCCCCCCTCCAGCACTGTAGGCGCGTGCTTGAGCTCCATCAAGGATTTTTTCGCCGTGTTGACCGCGATGCGGTACAGCCAGGTGTAGAACTGCGCATCCCCGCGAAACTGGTGCAAGGCGCGGTAGGCCCGGATGAAAGTCTCCTGCGCAATGTCCTCGACAAGATCCACATCCCGGACCATGCGCCCGATCAGACGCTGGATACGGGACTGGTACTTCACCACCAGCAGTTCGAAGGCGCGCTGGTCACCCGCCAGGGTCCGCTCGACCAGCAGCAGGTCACTGTCATTCCCCCCGCTCGCCACCGGAGGAAACCGGGCCGGGCCGGTCATGCCGCGGAACCCGGGGGGACCGGGCCTGCGGGGACAAGCGCCCCGACAGCCGCCGGACCCGTGGCCTGGAACGCAAACAATGCGCGACGCAAGGCCCTCCAGCGGGCGGGATCGCCAGCGGGTACCAACCAGAGCCACTGCGGAACCCCGTGCCGGGCGGCACGGAACACCACCAGCATCAGCCTCTGACCATCGATGGCCACGATCGGGACGCCGGACACCGGCGTGCCGGAACGCCCTGCCCAGGTCCATTGCACGCCATCCCAGTGCAACTGGCCCGGCTCCGTCCGCGCCCAGGATCGCCAGGCACCAACCAGCAGCAGCAGCGTGGCGATCAGGCACAGGCGCTGGACAGGGTCCCACTCGGGACGCTCCCACCACCAGACACCCTGGCTCGCGACGGCCAGCGCGCTCAGGGACAGCAGCACCGCCGCATGCACGCGCGTTCGGGAAACCTGCCAGAGAACCGACGGAGCCTGGTGCATGGGATGTCCGGTGCGGCCGGCTCAGACCCGGCCCGGTCGGGTCAGCGCGCGCTCAGTAGCGCTTGAAGACCAGCGTCCCATTGGTGCCGCCGAATCCGAAGTTGTTCTTGACGGCGACGTTGATCTTCAGGTCCCGCGCGGTATTGGCGCAGTAGTCCAGATCGCATTCCGGATCCTGGTTGAAGATGTTGATCGTCGGCGGACTCTTCTGGTGGTGCACGGCCAGCACCGTGAACACCGACTCGATCCCGCCGGCGCCACCCAGCAGATGGCCCGTCATCGACTTGGTCGAATTGACGACGATGTTGCGGGCATGCTCGCCGAGCGCCGCCTTGATCGCGTTGCTCTCGTTCAGGTCGCCCAGTGGCGTGGAGGTGCCGTGGGCGTTCAGGTAGTCGACGTCCTGCGGATTCACGCCGGCATTGCGCAGCGCCTGGACCATCGCGCGCCGGGGGCCGTCCATGTTGGGCGCCGTCATGTGGCCGGCGTCCGCGCTCATGCCGAAACCAGCCAGCTCGGCATAGATGCGCGCGCCGCGGGCCTTCGCATGCTCCAGTTCTTCGAGCACCAGCACGCCGGCGCCCTCCCCCAGCACGAAACCGTCACGATCCCGGTCCCAGGGCCGCGATGCGGTCTTCGGGTCGTCGTTGCGGGTGGACAGCGCGCGCATTGCGGCAAAACCGCCGATGCCCAGCGGCGACACCGTGGCCTCCGAGCCACCGGCCACCACGACATCCGCGTCACCGTACTCGATCATCCGGCCGGCCTCGCCGATGCAGTGCAGACCGGTCGTGCAGGCCGTCACCACCGCCAGGTTCGGCCCCTTGAAACCGAAGCGCATCGACACATGGCCGGCGATCATGTTGATGATGGACGCGGGAACAAAGAACGGGGATATGCGGCGCGGGCCGCGGCTGGTCAGTTCCTCATGCGTTGCCTCGATCATCGGCAGACCACCGATGCCCGAGCCGATGACGCAGGCAATACGCGTCGCCAACTCCTCGCCGAGCGCATCGCCGGTCGGAAGACCCGCATCGGCCACTGCCTGCACCGAGGCGGCAATGCCGAAGTGGATGAAGGTGTCCATCGTGCGGGCTTCCTTGGCCCGGATGTAGGACTCCAGATCGAAACCCTTGACTTCACCGGCAAACTTGCAGGCGAAGCTGGATGCGTCAAACCTGGTGATCAGATCGATACCGGACTGGCCAGCCAGAAGACTGTCCCAGGCCTGTGCCACGGTGTTTCCGACAGGACTGACACAACCCAAACCGGTGACGACGACACGACGACGGGACATGAAGGCTGTTCCAGGTAATCAGTGATCCACTGCGCCGCGATGCGGCCGGCGCAGACTCAAGCCATGGGCCGGGCCCGCGTGCCGGACCCCGGCCGCCTCAGGCCTTTTGGTGCGTATTGGCGTAATCGATGGCGTTTTGCACGGTCGTGATCTTCTCGGCGTCCTCGTCCGGAATCTCGATCCCGAACTCATCTTCCAGAGCCATCACCAGTTCCACGGTGTCCAGCGAGTCTGCGCCCAGGTCGGCGACAAAGGCCTTGGAATTGGTGACCTGCGACTCCTCGACTCCGAGTTGCTCTGCAATGATTTTCTTGACGCGCGCTTCGATATCACTCATGGGGTCCCTCAAAGGGTTGTGGAAGAATTTCGGATTTTAGCCGTCCCGCAGGGCGGCAGCGTGGGGGCATGGGGTCGGCACCTCCCGCGGTCCCGGCGACGGCAGCCGGCTACATGTACATCCCGCCATTCACGTGCAGTTCCTGACCCGTCACGTAGGCGGCCTGGGCCGATGCGAGGTAGGCCACGGCATGCGCGATCTCGGCCGGCTGCCCGAGACGGCCTGCGGGTATCTGCCCGAGCAGGGCCTTCTGTTGCTCTGCCGGCAGCGACGCGGTCATGTCCGTCTCGATGAAGCCCGGCGCGACACAGTTCACCGTGATGTTGCGCGAGGCCAGCTCACGGGCCAGCGCGCGGGTCATCCCTGCCACGCCGGCCTTGGCCGCCGCGTAGTTGCTCTGGCCGGGATTGCCGGACGCACCAACGACCGAGGTGATGTTGATGATGCGCCCATACCGCTGCTTCATCATCGTGCGCATCACCGCGCGGCTCATCCGGAACACCGCCTTCAGGTTGGTGTCGAGCACGGCATCCCAGTCCTCGTCCTTCAGGCGCATCGCCAGCATGTCGCGCGTGATGCCGGCATTGTTGACCAGCACATGCAATCCGCCGCCACGGCGCGTGACCTGCTCGACCGCTGCATCGCACGCGGCGGCATCCGTGACGTCCAGCAGGACGCCATGGCAGCCCGGGAAAGCCGCCAGCGCGGCATCGATGGATTGGGCGCCAGCGGCCGTGGTTGCCGTGCCGGCCACCAGGTAGCCCTGCCGGGCCAGTTCCAGCGCGATGGCGCGCCCGATGCCCCGCGATGCGCCGGTGACCAGCGCGACCTGGGGCGTGGATGCGTTGTCGCTCATGCGCCCGCCTCCTGCAGTGCCTGGGCCACGGCTTCGCAGCTCGCAGGATCCAGCAGGGAGAGCCCGGTCATGCCGGGGTCGATGCGCGCGACCATGCCCGCGAGCACCTTGCCAGGACCGCACTCGACGACATGCGACAGACCGCGCCCGCGCAGCGCCTGGATGCATTCGACCCAGCGCACCGCGCCGAAAGCCTGGCGGAACAGCGCATCGCGGATGCGCTGGACGTCCTGCTCGACGGCCACGTCAACGTTGTTGACGAGCGGAATCCGGGGGGATTTCAGGTCGACATGGACCAACGCGTCCCGGAGCTTGTCCGCCGCAGGCCGCATCAGGCGGGAATGGAACGGCGCGGAGACCGGCAGCAGCAGCGCCCGCCGGGCTCCGTTCGCCTTGAGCACTTCGCAGGCGCGCTCCACCGCCGCCTTGCTGCCGGCAATGACGGTCTGCGCCGGCTCATTGAAGTTGGCAGCCTGCACCAATTCTGCGCTGCCGGCACCGAAACCCTGCGTCACCTCCTCGCACAGGGCCTGCACTTTCTGCGCATCCAGCCCCAGCACCGCGGCCATCGCCCCGGTGCCCACCGGCACGGCCTCCTGCATGGCCTGCGCACGCAGGCGCACCAGCGGCGCCGCCTGTGCGAGCGTCAGCGCGCCGGCGGCGACCAAGGCGGAATACTCACCCAGCGAATGCCCGGCGACGGCATCCGGCGCCCGGCCGGTCCGGCCCATCCAGACGCGGTAGGCGGCAACCCCTGCCACCAGCATGACCGGCTGGGTGTTGGTGGTGAGCGCGAGCGCCTCCTTGGGACCTTGCCGGATCAGCGCGCCGACATCCTCGTGCAGCGCATCCGACGCCTCCTGCAGCGTCTGCGCCACCACCGGGTCATCGCCCCAGGCGTCGAGCATGCCCACCGACTGGGAGCCCTGGCCCGGGAACACAAAGGCAAATGGTTTCATCGTCTTCATAGGTTCAACAGGACCGCGCCCCAGGTGAAACCGCCACCGACACCTTCGAGCATCACCAGCTGGCCGGGGAGAATGCGCCCGCCACGGACGCCGGCGTCCAGCGCCAGCGGCACGGACGCCGCCGAGGTGTTGCCGTGCTGATCGACGGTCACCATCACATGGTCCATCGACAGCTTGAGGCGCTTGGCGGTGCTTTGCATGATGCGGATGTTCGCCTGGTGCGGAATCAGCCAGTCCAGCTGCGCAGGCTCCTTGCCGGCCTTGGCCAGCACGGCGCGCGCCGATTCCTCCAGCACGCCGACCGCCAGCTTGAAGACCGCTTGTCCATCCATCTTGAGCAGCGGATCACCGAGCACCTGCCCGCCGGTCACGTGCCCCGGCACACACAGAATGTCGACATGCTTGCCGTCGGCGTGGAGGTCGGTCGCCAGGATGCCGGGCTTGTCGGAGGCTTCCAGCACCACGGCGCCGGCGCCGTCGCCAAACAGCACGCAGGTCGTGCGGTCCTTGAAATCCAGGATGCGCGAGAACACCTCGGCACCAACGACCAGCGCCCGGTTGGCTGCACCCGACTGGATCATCGCGTCCGCCACCGTCATCGCGTAGACGAAGCCGCTGCAGACCGCCTGGACGTCGAACGCGGCACCGCCCGCAGATCCCAGCTTGTGTTGCAGGATGCAGGCCGTGGACGGGAACACCATGTCCGGCGTGGAGGTGGCCACGATGATCAGGTCGATGTCGGTCGGCGCCAGCCCGGCGGCCTGCAGGGCCTGCTGCGAGGCCTTCAACGCCAGGTCGCTGCTGCCGACATCGGGCTCGGCAAAATGCCGGGCCCGGATCCCGGTGCGCTCGACGATCCACTCGTCGCTGGTCTCCACCCCCTTGGCAGCCAGTTCCCGGACCAGGTCCGCATTGCTCAGGCGCCGTGGCGGCAGGTAGCTTCCCGTACCGGTGATTCTGGAATAGCGTCTCATGCGTTTTCTTGGGTAGACGAGCCTGACGGAGCAGACCCCGCGCCGGGCGCCAACAGTGGCCGGGCCAGCGCGATGCGGGTCTGCACCCGGTCCAGCAGTTGGTTGCGTGCCGCATCATACGCGCGCGCGAGCGCCTGCTCGAAGGCCAGCGAATCCGCCGACCCGTGGCTCTTGAATACCAGACCGCGCAGGCCGAGCAGTGCCGCGCCGTTGTAGCGTCGGTGGTCCACCCGGCGCTTGAAGGCCGACAGCACCGGGTAGGCCACCACGGCGGCAGCCCGCGTCCAGATCGAACGGGAGAACTCCGAGCGCAGGAAATCCCCGATCATCGAGGCCACGCCCTCGGTGGCCTTCAGCGCCACGTTGCCGACGAAACCGTCGCAGACAACGATGTCCACCGTGCCCTTGAAGATGTCGTTGCCCTCGACGTTGCCGTGGAATCGCAGCGCCCCGGCGGCGTCCGCCGCTCGCAGCAGTTCGCCGGCCCGCTTGATCGTGTCATTGCCCTTGATGACCTCTTCGCCAATATTGAGCAGGCCGATCGTCGGGTTGCCGGTATCGCGAAGCACAGACACCAGCGCAGACCCCATGAAGGCGAACTGCAGCAGATGCTCGGCGGTGCAATCCACATTGGCGCCCAGATCCAGCACGGTGGTTGCACCGCCCCGGGCATTGGGCAACTGGGTCGCGATGGCCGGTCGGTCAATGCCATCCATCGTCTTGAGCAGATAGCGCGATATCGCCATCAGTGCGCCGGTGTTGCCGGCCGACACCGCCACCTGGGCAGCGCCGTCCTTGACCTGCTGCACCGCGACGCGCATCGAGGAGTCCTTCTTCTTGCGCAAGGCCACCTCGACCGGGTCATCCATGCCCACCACCTCGGTGGCGGCGACCACCGTCATGCGGTCGTCACCGGGGATGCCGATGCGCTCCGGCATCCCGACCAGCACCAGGCGCGCATCCGGGTGGCTCCGGAGAAAGTTGCGGCATGCCGGCAACGTCACGGAGACGCCGTGGTCCCCGCCCATGCAATCGACAGCAATGCTTGTCATCGTTGATCAGCGCCGGCGCGCGAACGCGCCCTACGGATGCGGCCCATCAATGCAAAAAGCCCGGCGCTACCATCTCGATAGCGTCGGGCCGATACGCATGCCGCGGGATCAGGCTTCCGTCTTGGTCTTGAGCACCTTGCGGCCACGGTAGAAGCCGGTCGGGCTGATGTGGTGACGCAGGTGGGTTTCGCCGGTGGTGGGTTCCACCGCGATGCCGGGCACCGTCAGCGCGTTGTGCGAACGATGCATGCCGCGCTTGGACGGCGACTTCTTGTTTTGCTGGACGGCCATGATCCGCTCCTTGAGGCTTTGGCGCGGCGCGCTGCGCCACGACGGGTTGATGGTTGCGCAATCAGCCGTAGCTGTGCGAAGCCCGCGAGTATAACCCAACTACCCTGACGACTTGTCCCGCGGCAGCTTCAGGCTGGCCAGGGCCGCAAAGGGATGGGGTTTCGGCGCGGGACGGTCGAAATCCTCGTCCGTCGCCGACAGGGTGGGCTGTTCCGGGCAGTCGGCATGCCGGGGGATATAGGGCAGAGACAGCAGGACCTCGTCCTCGATCAGCGACTGCAGGTCCAGATCCGCCGTCAGCACCAGCACATCCTCCTCGCTGGTCTCGTCCTGCTCCTCCGCGGTGGCTTCATCGGCGACAAACCGGAAGGCCCGCTCCACGTCCACCGGCCACAACAGGCGGCCGAGGCAGCGCTGGCAGGTCAGCGCGAGCCGGGTCTGCACCTTCAGGTGCAGCCAGCACTGCGTCCCACCCAGGGCGTCGCGGGTCGATGCCCCCCGCGCATCCCAGGTCACCAGGCCATCGACCGCGTGGTCGGCCGCAGCATCAACGAGTCGCTCGTAGCGTTCCAGCGGATCGTCGCCTTCCAGGTGCCCCTGCGCCAGCGCGAAGGCCTGTACATCGAGACGCCGGGGCGCGGGGCGGGTGGTCATGGACCGAGTGTAAGAGAATGCCGCTATGCCCCCTTCCCCCCGCCGCCCCCTGATCCTGGGGTCCACGTCCCCCTACCGCCGCGCGCTGCTGGAGCGCCTGCGCATCGCGTTCCAGGTTGTGGCCCCGGAGGTTGACGAGACGCCGATCGACGGCGAATCTCCCCGGGACCTGGCCTGCCGCCTGGCACTGGCCAAGGCCCGGGCGGTCGCCCGGCTGTACCCGCAGGCCGTCGTGATCGGATCCGACCAGGTGGCCGATCTGGACGGCGAACCGCTCGGCAAACCCCTCACCCACGCCCGGGCCGTCGCGCAACTGCAGGCCATGCGGGGACGCAAGGTGGTGTTCCAGACGGCGGTGGCCGTGGTCTGCGCCGAGGCCGGGTTCTGTGAGCAGGACCTCGCCCCGGTGGAGGTGCAGTTCCGCATGCTGACGGATGCCGAGATCGAGGCCTACCTGCAGGCCGAGAAACCCTATGACTGTGCCGGCAGCGCGCGCAGCGAGGGGCTGGGCATCGTGCTGCTGGACGCCATCGTCAATGATGACCCGACCGCACTGGTCGGCCTGCCGCTGATCCGTACCAGCCGGATGCTGCGTACGGCCGGCGTGGACCTGTGGTGAACGCGGCGCCGCCGGGCGCGCCCGGGCGGCTTTATCTGGTTCCGGCGCCCCTGGACTTCGGCGCTGCGGTGCTTGCGCCGCTGCAGGATCAGCTGCCCGACGGCACGCTGCAAGTGGCTGCACGGCTCCGGCACTGGATCTGTGAAAACGCCAAGTCGCTGCGGCACTATCTGGGGCGGGTCGATGCGGTGCATCCTCTGGCAGTGCCGCTGCAGACCCTGCACATCCAGGAACTGCCGCGCAACGTGCACAAGAAGGGCGACCACCAGGGGGGCGTGGATGCCACGCCCTGGCTGGCCGCCGCCCGCCAGGGCCAGGACATCGGGCTGGTCAGCGAGGCCGGCATGCCGGCGATCGCCGATCCGGGCGCCTCGGTAGTCCGCGCAGCCCACACACTCGGGTTGGAGGTGGTGGCCCTGTCCGGGCCGGTGTCCCTGATGCTGGCACTGGCCTCCAGCGGGCTCAATGGCCAGAACTTCGCCTTTGTGGGCTATCTGCCGACCGACCCGGCCGCCCGCGCACGGCGGCTGCGCGAGCTCGAAGGCCTGGTGCAGCGCACCGGCCAGACCCAGCTGTTCATCGAGACACCCTACCGGAACGCCGCGCTGCTGCAAGCCTTGCTCGCCATGCTGGCGCCATCCACGCGCCTGGCGGTCAGCAGCGGGTTGCTTACGCCGTCAGCCCGCACCACCAGTGCCACGATTGCGCAATGGCGCAGCCGCGCACCTGCCGGGCCGGACAACGCCACGCCCGCCGTGTACGCCATCGGCAGCTGAAGTCGCGCTCAGCGGATCACCGAGGATGCGCGCAGCGCCTTGATGGCGCCGTCTCCGACGGCCGCGCCGAAGCGCTTGACCAGCCGCTCGGCCACGTTCTCCCGACGGGTGTAGTCCACGATGTCCTCGGCCTTGACGACCTCGCGCGCAACAAAGTCCAGATTGCCAAGCTGATCGGCCAGCCCGAGCTCGATCGCCTGCTGGCCGGTCCAGAACAGCCCGCTGAAGGTGTCGGCATCCTCCTTCAGCCGCTTGCCGCGCCCGGCCTTCACGGCATCGATGAACTGGCGGTGGATCTGGTCCAGCATGGCCTGCGCGAAGGTGCGCTGGCGCTCGGTCTGCGGGCTGAACGGATCCAGGAAGCCCTTGTTCTCGCCGGCCGTCATCAGCCGGCGCTCGACGCCGAGCTTCTCCATCAGCCCGGTGAAGCCGAATCCGTCCATCAGCACGCCGATGCTTCCGACCACGCTGGCCTTGTCGACGAAGATCCGGTCAGCCGACACCGCGATGTAATAGGCCGCCGAGGCGCAGGTTTCCTCGACCACGGCGTACACCGGCTTCTTGTGCTGGGCCTTCAGCCGCCGCAACTCGTCGTTGATGATGCCGGCCTGCACCGGGCTGCCGCCCGGCGAATTGATCAGCAGGACCACCGCCTGCGCCCCTTCGTCCTCGAACGCGGCACGCACCGCCCCAAGCACCACCTCCGCGCTCGCCTCACCGCCGGCCGCGATCTCGCCGCGGATCTCCACCAGCGCAGTGTGGGGGGTGGAAACGTCCGAAGACGCGGTACCCCGGTGCAATGCGATCCAGGCGATGGCGACGAAAAAGGCCAGCCAGGCCAGCCGGACGAACGTGCGCCAGCGGCGCGCCGTACGCTGCTCTTCCAGCGCTGCAAAGGCCAGCTTCTCCAGCGCGGCACGCTCCCATCCGGGCGGCTCGGCGCCACGGGGCGTGGAGGGCACCGACGGCGGAGACGCCTGGTCGGGGGGAAGCGGGTCGGTCATGTCAGAACTCGATCGGTTGCAGGTGGGGGGCAGTATGCCAGTGCACGACGCCGTCGCGTTCTTCCACAGCGATTTTCACCAGCCCGCCCCGGCAGGGGCCTCCGCTGCACTGGCCACTGTCGGGCCGGTAGGTCGCGCCATGCGTGGCGCAGATCAGCCAGTGGCCGGTGGAGTCGAAGAAACGCTCCGGCTGGTAGTCCATCTCCATCGCGACATGGGTGCAGCGGTTCAGGTAGGCATGCACCTGCCCACGGTAGCGGATCGCGAAAGCGCGGCAGGTCTGCCCCTGGTACCGGACGTCGAAGCCGACGGCCCGCCCGCTGTCCAGCAGTTCCTGCGACATGCACAGGGCGATCGGTGGGGACATGGTACCTCAGCCGTTGTCACGCAGCCAGGCATGCAACTCGGCCACGGAGTGCGCCACATGGTGCGGGCGCAGCGCGCCGAACGCGTCCGGCGCATGGGCGCCATAACTGACCGCCACACTGGCGCAGCCGGCATTGAGCGCCATCTGGAGGTCATGGGTGGTGTCGCCGATCATCAGAACCCGTGCCGGCTCCACGCCGAATTCGGCCATCAGTTCCTGCAGCATGCGGGGATGCGGCTTGCCGGCGGTCTCATCCGCCGTCCGGGAGGCGTCGAACAGGTCCCGCAGTTCCACCGCCTGCAGACAGGCGTCCAGTCCGCGGCGGCTCTTGCCGGTCGCCACGGCCAGCCAGTGCTGGCGCTGCTTGAGTTCGGCCAGCATCGGCAGCACACCGTCGAACAGGCTGATGCTGTCCTGCTGCGCCAGATAGTGGTGTCGGTAGCGCGCCCCCAGTTCCGGGTAGCGATCGACCGGCACGTCCGGCGCGGCATGGGCCAGCGCCTCCATCAGGCCCAGCCCGATCACATGGGATGCCCGCTCGTCGCTCGGAACCGTTCCCCCGACATCCCGCACCGCCGCCTGGATGCAGCGCGTGATGATGGCCGTGGAGTCGAACAGCGTCCCGTCCCAGTCGAAGGCGATCAGATCGAAGGCTCGTCGACGGCCAGCGGCGCGCGGCGCAGCCGCTGGATCAGGAGGCGGGCGGGTGGACATGGTCGAGAAACTGTTGCAGTTCGTCTGGCAGTGGGGCGGTCAGCTCCAGGCGCTCACCGCTGTGGGGATGGTCGAACTGTAACCGCCAGGCATGCAGGAACATCCGCCGCAGGGGTACCGGGTTCGCCGCCTGCAGCGACTTGTTCAGCTCGAAGTTGCCGTACTTGTCGTCACCGACGATCGGCTGGCCCTCGGACGCCAGATGCACCCGGATCTGGTGCGTGCGCCCGGTGCGCAATCCGACCTCCAGCAGGCTGAAGCCGTTGTCCCGGCGCGCCACGCGGACCAGCGTCAGGCTCGGCATCGCATCCGGGTGGTCCGCGGGGACCACCTGCACCCGCCGCTCACCATCCGGCAGCAGGAACTTGCGCAGCGACTTGTCCAGCACCTTGCGCCGGGCCGGCCAGTCGCCGGCCACCAGGGCCAGATAGGTCTTCGCGGTTTCCCGCGCGCGGAACTGGTCCTGCAGCGCGGTCAGCGCGCTGCGCTTCTTGGCAAGCAGCAGAATGCCGCTGGTCTCCCGGTCCAGGCGGTGCACCAGTTCCAGGAAGCGCGCCGTCGGGCGCGCCCGGCGCAGCTGCTCAATCACGCCAGAGCTGACGCCGGAGCCGCCATGCACCGCCACCCCGGCCGGCTTGTCGATGGCCAGCAGCCAGTCGTCTTCAAACAGCACCGGAAACTCCCGGGCCGGCGCCGCCCGCTCGGACGACGCCGCACCGGCCTCGTCCGCGGCTCGGGACGCCGCGCGCTGGGAGGTACGGACCGGCGGCAGCCGAACCAGGTCGCCGGCCACGATCCGGCGATCCGCGGCCGCCCGGCCCTTGTTGATGCGCACCTCGCCGCTGCGGATGATCCGGTACACATGCGTCTTGGGCACCCCCTTGAGGTGGCGCATCAGGAAGTTGTCCAGACGCTGGCCCGCGTCGTCGTCCTCGACCCGAAGTGTTTTGGGCCCGCCGAGCGCATCCGGCGGATTGGCCCCTATAATGGGTTTCACTAGCGACGTGCTGCAAGTGGTTGATTTGTCTGGAGTTTAGTCCACACGCCACCCACAGTGTCGCTGGCAGGTCGATGCCTCCGGTCAACCAAAATGCCAACCACTGGCCCGCGCTGGTGGTGGTGGTCGGGTCGAACGGATTCGCCGGCGAATTGAATCATCGATATGGAATACCCAGTCCGCGAGTCAACAGCTCGCGGGCGGATTTGAGCGACATGTTTGTGTTGACCAGTCTCCTGCTGATCCAGCTGCCACGCCTTTACGCGTGGCTTGCCGGGCTCCGGATGACTGCGGCGCCTCTGCGACGGGCTGTCCCGGCCCCCGCACACACCCGGCTGACACAACCCCACCCCCTCGCCCCTGTCCACGCGCCACCGCCCAGGCTCACCATTTGAGCATCGGGCCATCGGCAATTCCCATCGGTTCAAGACGTCCGCCACGGCATCGTTTGCTCGTCATGAGCATGTAAGTGGTCGAAAGACCGGAGGAATCCGCCGCGCCGGCCCCAGCGCCACCGGAGGAATCCTCGCCGAGGAAGAGGAACGCGATCCATGAAGCGGATGCTGATCAACGCCACGCAGGCAGAAGAACGCCGGCTGGCGATTGTCGACGGGCAGAAACTGCTCGACTACGAAATCGAGATCGAAGGGCGCGAGCAGCGCAAGGGCAACATCTACAAGGCCGTCGTGACGCGCGTCGAGCCGTCGCTGGAGGCCTGCTTCGTCGACTACGGCGAAGACCGCCACGGCTTCCTGCCGTTCAAGGAAATCTCCCGCAGCTACTTCCAGCCCGGTGTGCAGGCCAGCCAGGCCCGCATCCAGGACGCGATCCGCGAAGGCCAGGAACTGCTGGTGCAGGTTGAAAAGGAAGAGCGCGGCAACAAGGGCGCCGCACTGACGACCTTCGTGTCGCTGGCCGGCCGCTATGTGGTGCTGATGCCCAACAACCCGCGCGGCGGCGGCGTATCCCGCCGCATCGAGGGCGACGACCGGGCTGAGCTCAAGGAAGCGCTGGACCAGCTCGAATACCCCAACGGCATGAGCATCATCGCCCGCACCGCCGGCATCGGGCGCTCGGCGCCCGAACTGCAGTGGGACCTGAACTACCTGCTGAAGCTGTGGAACGCCATCGACGGCGCCTCCAAGGGCAAGGGCGCCTTCCTGATCTACCAGGAGTCCTCGCTGGTGATCCGCGCGATCCGCGACTACTTCAACCATGACATCGGCGACATCCTGATCGACACCGACGACGTGTATGACCAGGCGCAGCAGTTCATGGCCCACGTGATGCCGGAGCACGCGGCGCGCGTCAAGCGCTACCGCGACGACGCCCCGCTGTTCTCGCGCTTCCAGATCGAGCACCAGATCGAATCCGCCTACGCCCGTACGGTGCAACTGCCGAGCGGTGGCGCGATCGTGATCGACCACACCGAGGCCCTGGTGTCGGTGGACGTGAACTCCGCCCGCGCGATCCGCGGCGGCGACATCGAGGAAACCGCGACCCGCACCAACCTGGAGGCGGCCGATGAAGTCGCCCGCCAGATGCGCCTGCGCGACCTCGGCGGCCTGATCGTCATCGACTTCATCGACATGGAGGAAAGCCGCAACCGCCGCGAAGTCGAGAACCGGCTGCGCGACGCGCTGCGCCAGGACCGCGCCCGGGTGCAGTTCGGCTCCATCAGCAAGTTTGGCCTGATGGAGATGAGCCGCCAGCGCCTGCGCCCGGCACTCAGCGAGGGCGCCTCGATCCCCTGCCCGCGTTGCGGCGGCTCCGGCCACATCCGCGACACCGAAAGCTCCGCGCTGCAGATCCTGCGCGTGATCCAGGAGGAGTCGCTGAAGGACAACACCGCTTCGGTGCTGTGCCAGGTGCCGGTGGAGGTCGCCTCGTTCCTGCTCAACGAAAAGCGTACCGAGATCGCCAAGATCGAACTCAAGCAGCGCATCAACGTGCTGATGGTGCCGAACAAGACGCTGGAGACACCGAACTACAAGCTCGAGCGCCTCAAGCACGACGATCCGCGGCTGGACAACATCCAGGCCAGCTACAAGATGGCCGAGGAGATGGAAGACGCCACCTCCGTCACCCGCCGCTCGCAGGAGCCGACCAACCGCCAGGTGCCGGTGATCAAGGGCGTGCTGCCCGACGCCCCGGCACCCGTAGCGCCGCCGCGGCCGGAACCGGAGGCCGCCCCGGTTGCGCCACCGCCGCCGGTGGCCGTGCAGCCAGCCGCCGCACCGGTCGCCCCGCCTGCCGCACCGCCGGCAGAAAAGGGCTTCTTCGGCTGGATCCGCAACCTGTTCGGCGCGCCTGCGCCGACGCCCAGCGCCACGCCGGCGCCGGCCCCGGTGGCGACACCGGCACCGGCCGCTCCGGTCGATGCCGCCAAGAAGACCGAGGCCCGCGCACCGCGGGACGGCCGCCGGCCGGAAGGCCGCAACGGGGACGGTCCCCGCGGGGACGGGTCGCGCGGTGAGGGTCGGGGGGAAGGTCGCGGTGGCCGCGGCGGTCGCGGTGGCCGCGGTGGCCGGGGCGAGCGCGGTGACCGCGCAGGCCAGGGCGCGCGCGAGCGTGCCGACACAGCCGCACTGCCGCTCGACGCGGAAGCGGTGAACCTCGATCCCGCATCTGCGCCGTCGGCCGACGCCGCTCCGCGCACTGAGCGCCCGCCGCGCAACGGCGAGCGGGGGGAGCGTGGCGAACGCGGTGAACGCGGCGGCCGCGGCCGGGGCGGTGCCGACCGCGGCGAACGCACCGACGGCAGCGAGCGCGCACCCCGCGGTGAGCAGCCCGGCGAGGCGCGTGCCGATGCGCCGGCCGAAGGCCGTGCCGACCGTCAGGGCGAAGGCCGCGAGCCCCGCGAGCCCCGCGAAGGCCGCGAAGGCCGCGAACCGCGCGAGGGCCGCGAGCCCCGCGAAGGACGCGGCGAACGCCGACCAGACCGCCGCCCGCGCGCGGAGCCGGTCGATGCGCAGCCGATGCCGCTGGCACACGGTGCGCTCGCCGAAGTCCCGACAGCGCCGTCCCAGGATGGGGAGTCGGCCGCACCGGCTTCCGCAGAGGCTGGCGAGGTTCGCGAGGGGCGCCCCCCGCGCGAGCGTCGCGAGCGCCGTCCCCGTGGCGAACGCGGCCCGCGCATGCAGGATGGCGAGCCGCGCAACGACGGCCCCGTGGCAGTGGGCGCGATGCCGGAAGCACAGCCGGAGGTGGCCCGCCCGGCCGCTTCCACGGCTGCAGCCCCGCGTCCGGCCGGCCTGCCCAAGGTGCAAGCCTACGACCTGCCCATGCAGGACCTGATCCAGCTCGCCCAAAGCAGCGGGCTGGAGTGGGTCAACTCCGACGCCGAGAAGATCCGTGTGGCCCAGGAGGCCATCGCCGCGCAACCCAAGCCGGTGCACGTGCCGCGCGAGCGCCCTGCCCCGGTGGTGCTGGATGAAGGCCCGCTGGTGCTGGTGGAAACCCGCCGCGACCTGCGGACCATGACCCTGCCGTTCGAGCAGGCGGCGTCGTAAGTAGCCGACGGCCCGGCGTCTCAGCGCTGGGCCGCGTTGCGCCAGGCCTGCGTGGCGGCGGCCTGGTCGCCATTGCGGTCTGCCAGCTCGGCCAGCTGGCGCCAGGCATCGCGTCGCAGACCGTCATCCTGAAGGCGTGCCAAAGACTGCGTCAGAAGCTGGCTCGCCTTGCCCCACAGCTGCAGCCGCATGCAGGTGACGCCGGCCAGGTACTGCAGCACCGGGTCCCCCGGGTTGTGCATCTGGGCGGTCTCGATGCGCGCCAGCCAGGCACTGTCCGGTGCACCGGCTGCGCCGGCGAACCCACGCTCCAGCACCCGCACCAGCTGAACCGCCCGCGGAGCATCCAGCCCCGAGGGCTGGGCCACCAGACGCTCCCACACTGGCAGCAGCCACTGCCGCGCAAGTTGTGCATCGCCGCCGAGATCATGCAGGCGCTCGGCCGCCTGGATGGCGACATCCGGCATCGCCCGTTCCGCCGGGTCGAGTTCGCCCCAGGCCTTCTGGAGCTGGGCCGGGTCATGCGCCCCCAGCAGACGTTCGATCGCCAAGCCGCGCAGCACGCCCTCGGCCGCCACCGGCGACAGCGCCCGGTGCTTGGCCAGCAGACGTGCGGTCTCCAGCGCCACCGCCGTGCGCTGCGCCATCCGCGCGGCCTTCAGCCGCATGCGCAAGGCCAGCGTCCGCCGGGCCGCCCCCTGGCCGAGGCCATCGAGCACCTGCAGCGTGGTGGCCGCATCGCGATCGTCCAGCGCCCAGCGCGCCGCGCGCAGTTGCACGCCTTCCCGGGTCTCCGGCGCGGCACCGGCACCGGCCTGCTCCAGGGCAGCTTGCCGGTGCGTCTCGCGGGCCTTGTGGTCCTGCAAGGCATGGGCCGCCTCGGCCGCCAGCAGGTGCGAAACCGCCTGCAGGTGCCCCGCATAACCAAGATGATCCCCGTGGGCCTCGATCGCCCGCACCTGCACCAGCACCGACTCCGCGGCCTTGCGGGCGCGCACGAAGCGCCCCGCCACCAGGTTGGACAGGGCGTCGAGCAGCGCCTGTTGCATGTTGCGCTCCCGCTGGCGCAGGCGCCACTGCCGGGCCTCCCGGGGGATCGCGAACAGCGCCGCCAGGGCGCGCCAGGCCAGGTGCAGCGTCAGGAACGCGCCCAGCAGCAGCACCAGCACCAGGTTCAGCGAGAGGTCCACCCGGTAGGGCGGCCAGAACACCGTGATCGAGCCCGGGTTGTTGCCGGCGAACAGCGCGGCGGCCACCGCCACCGCGAACAGGCCGAGCAGCCACAGTGCCAGACGCATGTCAGCGCCCTGCCGCCGCGGTGGTCAGCGCGGCGAGCGTCTCGTCGACCCGCGGGAGCTCCATGCTGCGCAACTGGCCCTGTACCTGCTGCAGCAGGTTGGCCGCCGACTGCGTCTTGCGGGAGGACGGATCGAAATACTTGTTCAGGCTGGCCGACGAGGCCGCCACGTCGGCGCGGGCGGATTCCAGCTGCCGGGCCAGCAGCCCCAGCCGCGCGTTCAGCAGCTTGAGCTTGAAATTCTCGCGCACGAAGAAGGACTGCTCCGGCGACAGCAAGACCGCCTCCGGATGCTCGATGCGGCTGACCCGCAGCAGCTTGCGCGCCTCCTCGCCCAGCACGCGCAGGCCACGCTCCCACCAGGTCGGCGGTGTCTCGGTGTCGGCCCGCTGCAGCGAACCGCCGGCGCTGACGGCCGCCACCGCATTCACCAGTGGCAACTCGTCGGACAGGCGCAGCAGTTCGTCGATGCGCGCCAGCAGCGCCGGCGTGTCGGACACCGTCGCATTGCCGATGCGGTTGAGGTCCCGCGCAATGGCCCGCTGCACCTGGGCCAGACGCGGCTGCGCGGCCCGGTTGACGCGCTGCTCCGCGCTCTTGAGTGCGGCGACGAGCGGCTCGACGCTGCCGGTGAGCTGGGCCTGCTGCTGCGCTAGCCGCAGCGCGGACTCGATGTCCACCACCAGATTCTCGTCGCGGGAGCGCGACAGGCTCTGGATCAGGTCCTCGACCTGGTTGCGCTGCAGGGCGACCTCGCCCAGCTTGGCCTCGGTCACCGCCAGCCGTGCGGCCAGATCGCGGGCCAGCTCCTGCGCCTGGCGCGCCGTGCTGCGGGCCTCCGTGGCCTGGACCGCCGATTCCGCCATCTGCCGTGCGACCTGCTCACGGGTGACCGCCAGCCGCTGCCATTGCAACACGCTGAGCACCAGTGCCAGCAGTGCCAGCACCAGACCGACCCAGGACACGACCGACGGCCGCGGCAGACCGGTCGCCCCGGCTGGCGCCGGCGCGGTGACGGTCGCGGGGCCGCTCGGTTCAGGCAAGGGGTCGCTCATGCGATCGATTCTATCGACGCGACCACGTCGTCCAGGCGGGGCCGCGTTTCCCAGACCCGGCCGAAACCGGCCGCGCGTGCCCCCGCGGCAATGCGTGGATGCGTCGCCAGAGCGCGGGCCTGCGCCAGGGTCTGACCGGCCAGCGCCGCCGCCAGATGGGCGATCGCCTGCGAGCTCGTGAACAGCCACAGCGACCCGTCGGAACAGGCGGCTGCGGCCTCCGCGCGCTGGCTGGCAGTCCAGGGTACGGCACCGCGCTCGTACGCCATGACCAGCTCCACGCGGGCACCTGCCTGCCCCAGGGTCTGCGCCAGCCACTCGCGGCCCTGGCCGGCGGACGGGGCCGGCGCGTCCTCCTCCGGTGACGCGTCCCCGCCCCGCACGATCAGCACCCGCCAGCCCGGCTTCACGGTCGGGCCCACCACGCGCCACAGCGCCTCGGAATCGAACTGCCCGCTGGCAGCCGCCGGCGCATCGATGCGGGAAGCGGGCACCTGCAACCGCTCCAGCGCGGCCCGGGTGCCAGGCCCCGGCGCCCAGAAGCGCAGCCCGGACGGCAGCGGGGTGTCCGGCGGACGCAATGCGAAGAAGTGTTCGACGGCCGCCCCGCTGACGGCCATCACCGCCTCAAAGCCGGCCAGCTGCCGCCAGCAGCGGTGCACCGCGGCGGGATCGCGGACCGGACCGATCCGGATCAGCGGCCAGGCCGCCGCCGCAACACCACGCGCGCGCAGGCCCTGCACCCAGGCCGCGCATTCCGGTTCAGGGCGGGTGACGAGCACTCGCATGGCATGCGCCACGCCGCCCGCTCAGGCGACCGCGCGCACGGCGCCGCCCGCGCACAGCCGCAGCGCGACACCGCGCCCCAGCGCGCGCGCCTGCTCCATCGTGCGGACCGGGGCCGCGTCGGAGGCACGCACCAGCGGCCGGGCCGGGCCGTCGTCGACGACGCCCCAGGCGGCCTCGATCTGCAGGCTGTCCCCCTGCCAGACGGCGTGGGCAGCCAGCGGCATCGAGCAGCTGCCGCCCATCTCCAGGCTCACCGCACGCTCGGCCGCCACCGCCAGCCAGGTGGGCGTGTGCGCCAGCGGCTGCAGCGCCTGCTGCACGTCGGGGCGGTCCGCCCGGATCTCGATGCCCAGCGCGCCCTGCCCTGCGGCCGGCAGCATCTCGGACGGTGCGAACGCGGTGCGGATCCGGTCGCCGAAGCCCAGCCGCTTCAGGCCGGCCGCGGCCAGCACGATCGCCTGGTAGGCGCCCTCGTCCAGCCGGCGCAGCCGGGTGTTCACGTTGCCCCGCAGGGGTTCAATCCGGATGTCGGTGCGGCCCAGGCGCGCGAACGCATCGCGCAGCAGCACCACACGGCGCAGGCTCGAGGTGCCGACAACCGCGCCCTGCGGCAGCTCCGCCAGCCCGGCATGCTGGCCGGACACCCAGGCGTCGCGCGGATCCTCGCGCTCCATCACGCAGGCCAGCGCGAAGCCCTCGGGGAGCTCCATCGGCACGTCCTTCAGCGAATGCACCGCCAGGTCCGCCCGGCCATCTTCCAGCGCCAGCTCCAGCTCCTTGACGAACAGGCCCTTGCCACCGACCTTGCTCAGCGAGCGGTCCAGGATCTGGTCGCCCTTGGTGGTCATGCCGAGCAGCTGCACCCGGTGTCCGCGCTGCTCCAGAAGCGCCTTGACATGTTCGGCCTGCCAGAGGGCCAGCGGGCTTTCGCGCGTGGCAATCACGAGGGAGGAAGCGGTGGCTGCGGCGTGGGGCACGTTGGTAACCTGTTCGTAATCGGTCTGCTTGCGTCTGATGCTAGCATGGCCCATCTCCCCAGCAGGGCCTTGCCAGGGGCCCCCTCCCATGACCACCCGTACCAGCACCGAGTCGGCCCAGCGGGCCCGTGAGAACGAACGCCCGCTCGTCGAGGACATCCGGCTTCTGGGCCGCATCCTCGGCGACGTGATCCGCGACCAGGACGGCACCGAGGCCTTCGAACTGATCGAGCAGATCCGCAAGCTGTCGGTCGCGTTCCGCCGCCATGCCGACCAGGACGCCGACCAGTCGCTGAAGAAGCTGCTCAGCAGCCTCAGCGGCGACCAGACCGTCAGCGTGATCCGGGCCTTCACCTATTTCAGCCACCTGGCCAACCTGGCCGAGGACCGGCACCACATCCGCCGGCGCGCCGTGCACGAGCGTGCCGGCGACACCCAGGAGGGCAGCATCGACGTCGCGCTGTCGCGGCTGCGCTGGGCGGGCATCGCGCCGGCCACGGTGGCCCAGACGCTGGCCGAGAGTTATGTCTCCCCGGTGCTCACCGCGCACCCGACCGAGGTGCAGCGCAAGAGCATCCTGGACGCCGAGCGCGGCATCGCGCAGCTGCTGGTGGCACGCGACGACATCCGGATGCGCGCGCTGGCCGCCGGCAGCCGCAAGGACGCGCTGAGCCCGCGCGAGCTGGCGGCCAACGAGGCGCAGATCCGGGCCCGGGTGATGCAGCTGTGGCAGACCCGCCTGCTGCGCTTCACGAAGCTGACGGTCGCCGACGAGGTCGAGAACGCGCTGAGCTACTACGAAGCGACCTTCCTGCGCGAGATCCCGAAGGTCTATGCCACGCTGGAGCGCGAGCTCGACCAGGGCCGCATCGCCAGCTTCCTGCGCATGGGCCAGTGGATCGGTGGCGACCGCGACGGCAACCCGAACGTCAGCGCCCAGACCCTGACCTACGCGCTGCGCCGCCAGTCCGAGGTCGCGCTGCGCCACTACCTGACCGAGGTGCACTACCTCGGCGGCGAGCTGTCGGTCTCGGGGATGCTGGTGGACTGCTCCCCGGAGATGCGCGCGCTGGCCGAACGCTCGCCGGACACCAACGAGCACCGCCAGGACGAACCCTACCGCCGTGCGCTGACCGGCATGTATGCCCGGCTGGCCGCCACGCTGAAGGACCTGGCCGGCGGCGACGCCGCCCGGCACGCCGTCGCACCGCAGAACCCCTACCTGCTGGCCGAGGAGTTCTCGGCCGACCTGCGCACGATCGAGGCTTCGCTGCTGTCGCACCACGGCGCGGCCCTGGTCGGACAGCGGCTGCAGCCGCTGATCCGTGCGGTCGAGGTGTTCGGCTTTCACCTGGCCACCGTGGACCTGCGCCAGAGCTCCGACAAGCATGAGGAGGTCGTGGCCGAGCTGCTGGCGGTGGCCCGGATCGAGCCGGCCTATGCGCAGCTCGACGAGGCCGCGCGCCGCACGCTGCTGCTGCGCCTGCTGGACGACGCCCGCCCCCTGCGGGTGCGCGACCATGCCTACTCCGCGCTGGCGCACTCCGAGATCGAGATCTTCGAGACGGCCCGGACGATGGTCCGGCGCTACGGCCGCGAATCGATCCGGCACTACATCATCAGCCACACCGAGACCGTCAGCGACCTGCTGGAGGTGCTGCTGCTGCAGAAGGAAGTCGGCCTGCTGCAGGGCACGCTGGACGCCGGTGCGCAGGCGCAGCTGATCGTCGTGCCGCTGTTCGAGACCATCGAGGACCTGCGCAACGCGCCGGAGATCATGCGTGCGTTCTATGCGCTGCCCGGCATCCGGGCGCTGGTGCAGCGCAGCGGGGCCGAGCAGGACATCATGCTGGGCTACTCCGACAGCAACAAGGATGGCGGCATCTTCACCAGCAACTGGGAGCTCTACCGCGCCGAGATCGCGCTGGTGGATCTGTTCGACGAGATGGCCCGCAGCGGCCCGGGCGCGAGCCGCATCCGGCTGCGCATGTTCCATGGCCGCGGCGGCACCGTCGGCCGCGGCGGCGGCCCGAGCTACCAGGCGATCCTGGCGCAACCGCCGGGCACGGTGCGCGGCCAGATCCGGCTGACCGAGCAGGGCGAGGTGATCGGCTCGAAGTACGCCAATCCGGAGATCGGACGCCGCAACCTGGAGACGCTGGTGGCCGCCACGCTGGAGGCCACACTGCTGCAGCCCACCAAGCCGGCCACGCAGGAGTTCCTGGACACCGCCGCGCAGCTCTCGCAGGCCAGCATGGCGGCCTACCGCGCGCTGGTCTACGAGACGCCCGGCTTCACCGAGTACTTCTTCGGCTCCACGCCGATCCGCGAGATCGCCGAACTCAACATCGGCTCCCGCCCGGCATCCCGCAAAGCCACGCAGAAGATCGAGGACCTGCGCGCGATTCCCTGGGGCTTCAGCTGGGGCCAGTGCCGGCTGACGCTGCCGGGCTGGTACGGCTTCGGCACCGCGGTGCACGAATTCCTGCAGGGGGCCGACAGCCGGCAGCGCAAGGAGCGCCTGGCGCTGCTGCAGAAGATGGAACGCCAGTGGCCCTTCTTCGGCACCCTGCTGTCCAACATGGACATGGTGATGGCCAAGAGCGATCTGGCGCTGGGCGCCCGGTATGCGGAGCTGGTCGGCAACACCCGGCTGCGTCGCAAGATCCTCGCGGCGATCGAGTCCGAGTGGCACCGCACCGCCGACGCGCTGGCGCAGATCACCGGGCACCGGCAGCGGCTGGCCGGCAATGCCGCGCTGCAGCGCTCGATCCGCCACCGCTTTCCGTACATCGACCCGCTGCACCACCTGCAGGTCGAGCTGATCCGGCGCTACCGCGCGGGACACGCCGACGAGCGCGTGCGCCGCGGCATCCACATCTCGATCAACGGCATTGCCGCCGGCTTGCGCAACACCGGCTGAACCGGTGCTCAGGCTGTGCCGGCCAGGTGCCGGTCCAGCCGATCCAGGCAGTCCCGCAGGTAACCGGCGTAGTCGAACGCGACCCGCCGGTGCTGGGCCGACACCGCGGCCCACAGCGCCTCGCGCAGCAGCGACGCGGTCTGCATCGCCTGCAGGCCGGCCACCCAGCAGGGATCCGGCGCGACGTCGCCATACAGCCGCAGCAGTTCCCGGTCCAGCGCGGCATCGAAGCCGTTGTTCGTCGACAGGTTGGCCAGATCGAACAGCGGGTTCCCGTAGCCGGCGTAGTCCCAGTCGATCAGCCACAGGCGCTGTCCGTCGTCGATGAAGTTGGCCGCCAGCAGGTCGTTGTGCCCGAACACCGGCGCCAGCGGCGGCACCCGGAGCTCCAGGCGCTGTGCCAGCGCCTCCAGCACATCGAGCCGGTCGGCCGGCAAGGGGCCGGGCTGCGCGCGCAGGCGCTGCAGATAGCCGCGCAGCACCGCGAACACGTCGAAACGGGCGGCGGCGTCCGGCAGCAGCGCCGGCATGCCGGCGTGGCAGCGCCGCAGCAGCGCCAGCGCCGGCTCCAGTTGCCGGGGATTGCGCAGGTCGACCGGCGTCAGCGTGCGCCCGGCGATGTAGCGGCTGACCATCAGGCCCGGTTCGGCATGCACCACCTGCGGCGACAGACCCAGGGCCTGGGCGGCCCGGGCGGCCGCCAGCTCCTGGGTGCGCAGCACGCCATGCTCGGGCAGATCCACACCGAGGCGCAGCACATATCGGGCGGCGCCATCCTGCACCAGGAAGTTGTGGTTCGTCATGCCGCCGTCCAGCGGCGCCAGCCGGGGCGTTCCCTGCCAGCACGGCAGGCTGCGGATCCGGTCCCGGGTCTGGGGGTCCATGCTGGCGGGCGGCCGGGCCGGGTGTCGCTCAGCGGGGCGCGCCGAGCAGCTCACGCACGGCGGCCAGTTGCCGGCGCGATACCGCCAGCGGCTCGCCGATGCCCTGCAGGCGCACGGCCCAGCCCTCGCCTTCCTCGTCGTCGTAGTGCTTCTCGAGCGCACGCACCAGCCGCCGCGTGACCAGCGCATTGCGGTGGATGCGCAGGAACTGCGCACCGAACTTCTCCTCCAGCTCGCTCAGCGAGGCGTCCAGGATGTAGCTGCGCTCCGCGGTGCGCACCGTCACGTACTTCAGCTCTGCCTTCAGGTAGGCCACGTCCTGCAGCGGCACGCGCTCGGTGCGTCCGCGGTCCTGGATCGTCAGGAACTCCTGCGCCGCGGCCTCCGGCACCTGGCGCTGCAGCGCGCGCTCCACCTTCTGCAGCGCCAGCGTCAGCCTGGAAAGCCGCACCGGCTTGGTCAGGTAGTCGACCGCCTCGATCTCGAAGGCCTGCACCGCATGCTCCGCATGCGCAGTCACGAACACGATGGCCGGCGGCTGCGGCAGGGCCTGCAGCGAGCGCGCCAGCGCCATGCCGTCGGCGCCCGGCATGTGCACATCCAGCAGCGCGACGTCGAAGGTCTGCCGGGCCAGCAGCGCCAGCGCCTGCGCGGCATTGCCGGCCTCGCCCTCGACCTGCACCCGCGGCGCGGGGCACTCGCCCAGCAGCGTGCGCAGCCTCGCCCGCGCCAGCGGTTCGTCATCCACGATCAATGCCCTGAGCGTCATGCCGGTACCTCGATGCGCACCTGGTACACCCCGTCCACCAGCCCGCTGCGGAACTGGCCCTGCACATCATGCAGCAGCCGCAGCCGGTCCTGCACATTCTGCAGTGCCAGGCCATGGCCCGGCGCGCCGGTGCCGGCGGGCACGGTGTTGGTGACCTTGATCAGCACCACCGAGCCGCGGCGCTGCGTCGAGATGCGCACCGTGGCGCCCGCCTCGCTGGGCTCGACCCCATGGCGCACCGCGTTCTCGACCAGCGGCTGCAGCAGCAGGGGCGGCAGGCGCGCCGCGCCGGCGCGCGGATCCAGCGACCATTCGATCTGCAAGCGCTCGCCGAAGCGCACCTGCTCGATCGCCAGGTAGCGCTGCGCCAGCGCGATCTCGTCGTCCAGCGTGGCCGACTCGCCCTGGTCGATCAGCGCATGGCGGAACAGGTCGCTGAGATCCTCCAGCAGCGCCTCGGCCTTCGCGGGCTCGGCGCGCACCAGCGCGATCGCGCTGTTGAGCGTGTTGAACAGGAAATGCGGCCGGATGCGCGACTGCAGCTCGGTCAGCCGCGCCGCCGTGGCCGCCGGCTGCCGGCCGCGGGCCCGCAGCACCAGCGCTGCCACCAGTGCCGCGGCCAGGCCGGCGCCGGCGCTGGCACTGGAGACCCAGGGTGCCTGCTCGCTGAGCCCGGCCAGATACAGCATCGCGCAGCCATAGACCCCCGCCAGCGCGCCCAGCCCCATGCCGGCGGCCACCTGCGCCGGCTCCGGCCAGCGCCCGAGCCAGCGCTTCAGGCTGCAGGCCACGATCAGCCAGGCCAGCGTGGCCGGCAGCGTGGCCGCCGTCAGCACGGCCAGACGCAGCAGCCAGTCCAGCGGTGTGGCCGCGCCGAACATCGCACCGATCGCTCCGACGACCTCGACGAACAGCACCGCACGCAGCACGACACCGAGCTGGCAGGCATCGAACACCAGCGCCCGGCACCCCTCCGGCGCGGGCGCACCGGGGTCCAGTTCCTGGAAGGTCGATAAAATTTCGGTGTCTTTCATCGCTGCGTCGGCATCTGCCCGATTATTGGTGATCCTCCGAGCCTCTCGCCCGCACCCCGGGCCCAACCTGCCTCTCCCGATGTCCCAGAACCAACTCGACAAGAAATCCGAAGCCTGGTCGGCCCTGTTCTCCGAGCCGATGAGCGACCTGGTCAAGCGCTACACCTCCAGCGTGTTCTTCGACCAGCGCCTGTGGAAGCAGGACATCCGCGGCTCGCTGGCCCATGCGGAGATGCTGTGCCACCAGGGCATCCTCGGCGCCGACGACCTGGCCGCCATCCAGCGCGGCATGGCCACGATCACGCAGGAGATCGAGAACGGAAGCTTCACCTGGAAGCTCGACCTGGAGGACGTGCACCTGAACATCGAGGCCCGGCTGACGCAGCTCGTCGGCGACGCCGGCAAGCGCCTGCACACCGGGCGCTCGCGCAACGACCAGGTCGCCACCGACGTGCGCCTGTGGCTGCGCGACGAGATCGACCTGATCGACGGCCTGCTGGCGCAACTGCAGACGGCGCTGCTGGCGCTGGCCGAGCAGCATGCCGACGCGATCCTGCCGGGCTTCACGCACCTGCAGGTGGCCCAGCCGGTCAGCTTCGGGCACCACATGCTGGCCTATGTGGAGATGTTCGCACGCGACGCCGAGCGCCTGCAGGACGTACGCCGCCGCGTCAACCGGCTGCCGCTGGGCGCCGCCGCGCTGGCCGGCACCAGCTACCCGCTGGACCGCGAGCGCGTCGCCGCCACGCTGGGCATGGAAGGTGTGTGCCAGAACAGCCTGGACGCCGTCAGCGACCGCGACTTCGCGATCGAGTTCAGCGCCGCGGCCAGCCTGGCCATGGTGCACATCAGCCGGCTCAGCGAGGAGCTGGTGCTGTGGATGAGCCAGAGCTTCGGCTTCATCGACATCGCTGACCGCTTCTGCACTGGCAGCTCGATCATGCCGCAGAAGAAGAACCCGGACGTACCGGAGCTCGCACGGGGCAAGTCCGGCCGCGTGATCGGCCACCTGATGGGCCTGCTGACGCTGATGAAGGGCCAGCCACTGGCCTACAACAAGGACAACCAGGAAGACAAGGAGCCGCTGTTCGACACCGTGGACACGCTGAAGGACACGCTGCGCATCTTTGCCGAGATGGTGGGCGGCATCACGATCCGGCCGCAGGCCATGGAACGCGCTGCGCTGAAGGGCTATGCCACCGCCACCGACCTGGCCGACTACCTGACCAAGAAGGGCCTGCCCTTCCGCGACGCGCACGAGACGGTCGCCCATGCGGTCAAGGCCGCGATCGCGCAGGGCGTCGATCTGTCCGAGCTGCCGCTGGAAGCGCTGCAGAAGTTCAACCCGGCGATCGGCCCCGACGTCTTTGGCGTGCTGAGCCTGCGCGGCTCGCTGAACGCCCGCAACATCCTGGGCGGCACCGCACCGGCGCAGGTGCGGGCCCAGGTGGCGCGGCATCGCGGGAGGCTGCAGGCATGAACCGCAGACGCTTGACAGTGGCCGGCCTGGTGGGCCTCAGTCTGGGCCTGGCGGCCTGCTCGCCGAAGGAATCGGCCGCGCCGGCGGCTCCGAAGCGCAGCCCGTCGGTCGAGATCGTCGCGGCCGAGGGCCGGGGCCTCACGGTCGGCGCGATGATGAGCACCCAGGCGGTGTACGTGCTGTTCGACACCCAGTGCCCCCACTGCGCGCGGCTGTGGGAGGCCTCGGTGCCGCTGCAGAAGAAGGCCAAGTTCATCTGGATCCCGGTGGGCCTGCTGAATGCGGCCAGCTCGGCGCAGGGCGCGGCGTTGCTCGCCGCGGCAGACCCGGCCCAGGCGATGGCCGAGCATGAGAAGTCGATGCTGGCCGGCCAGGGCGGCATCTCGGCGCCGTCCAGCCTGCCGGCCGAGCTGCAGGAGGCGCTCAAGAGCAACACCCGGCTGTTCAACAACCTGGGCCTGGAGTCCGTGCCCTTCACGATCACGCGCAATGCCCGCAGCGGCATGACGGTCAGCCGCAGCGGGTCGATGGACACCGCCACGCTGGCCGAACTGATCGGCGTCGACGCACCCTGACGCGGCAGCGGCGGATGGCGACCTTAAGACTCGTCTAAGCCGCCCGGCGCAGAATCGGCCGCAGTTTCAGGAGCCCTGCCCGTGCGTCTGCTGTTGGTCGAGGATGACACCATGATCGGTGAAGTCGTGCTGGAGCTGCTGCGGTCGGAGCACTTCGCCGTGGACTGGGTGCGCGACGGCGAGATGGCTGACACCGCGCTGCGCAGCCAGCGCTACGACCTGGTGCTGCTCGACCTGGGTCTGCCGCGGCGCGACGGGCTCGATGTATTGCGCGCCCTGCGCGCGCGCAAGGACGGCACGCCGGTGCTGATCGTCACCGCCCGCGACGCGGTGCAGGAACGCATCACCGGGCTGGACGCCGGCGCCGACGACTATGTGCTCAAGCCCTACGACCTGCAGGAACTGCTGGCCCGCATCCGGGCGCTGGTGCGGCGCGCCCAGGGCCGCGCCGACCCGGTGCTGGAGATCCACGGCCTGCGTCTGAACCCGGTCACCCGGGAGGTCACGCGCCGGCGCGAAGGCGCGGCGGCGGACGAAGCCGTGCCGCTGTCGGCCCGCGAATGGGCGGTACTGGAGGTGCTGATGGCGCGCCCCGGCGTCGTGTTCTCGCGTGCGCAGATCGAGGAAAAGCTCTATGCCTGGAAGGACGACGTCAGCAGCAATGCGGTCGAGGTCTACATCCACGGCCTGCGCAAGAAGCTGGGCAATGCGGTGATCCAGACCGTGCGCGGCCTGGGCTATGTGATGCCGCGCGACTGAGACGATGGCAGCCGCACCGGTCACCCATTCGCTGCGCCGCCGGCTGCTGGGATCGGTGATGGTGGCCATCGTGCTGGCGGCGGTGTTCCAGGCGGTCTCGGCCTACCGGGAGGCGCTGCGCCAGGCGGACGCGATCTTCGACTACCACCTGCAGCAGATGGCCTTCGTGCTGCGTGGCGGCCCGCCGCTGGCCGTGCCGCTGCTGGAGGCCGACGGGCACCGCGGTGTGGACACCACGATCCAGATCTGGGGACCGGACGGCACCCAGCTGTTCCAGTCCCGGCGCTTTGCGCTGCCGGCCCGCGCGGTGCTCGGCTTCTCGGATGTGACGCATGACGGGGTGCGCTACCGCGTCTATTCGCTGCAGACGCCGGAGCAGACGATCCAGATCGCGCAGGACATGGACGACCGCAAGGCCCGCGCGCGTGCGCTGGCGGCCCGCGCCGTCGTGCCGATGGCCGTGATCGCACCGCTGCTGATGCTGGCGCTGTGGCTGGTGATCCGGCGTTCGCTCGATCCGCTGGAGCGCACCCGCCAGCAGGTGGCGGCCCGCGCGCTGGACGACCTCTCGCCACTGCCCGAGGCCGGACTGCCCGACGAGGTGCTGCCGCTGGTGCAGGAAATCAACCTGCTGTTCGGCCGGCTGGGCGTGGCGGTCGACGCGCAGAAGTCCTTTGTGGCCCACGCCGCGCACGAGCTGCGCTCGCCGCTGACCGCGCTCAAGCTGCAGGCCCAGGCGCTGGAGCGCCAGCAGGATCCCGAGGCGCGCCGCCAGGGCGCCGAGCGCCTGCACCAGGGCATCGACCGGGCGATCCGGCTGATGCAGCAGCTTTTGCTGCTGGCCCGCCAGGAGTCCGCGCCACTCGAAGGAACCCGCATGCGGCCGGTCGACCTGCAGGATGTCGCCCGGCAGGTGCTGGCCGACCTGCAGCCGCTGGCGCATGCACGCGCGATCGATCTCGGTCTGCAGGCCGCCAGCCCGGCCCCGGTGGCCGGCGATGCGGATGCCCTGGCGATCCTGCTGCGCAACCTGCTGGAGAACGCGCTCAAGTACACGCCGGCGCCGGGCCGGGTCGACCTCTGGGTCGGCCAGCACGACGGGCAGCCGTTGCTGCGCGTCGAGGACGCCGGCCCCGGCATGCCGCCGGACGAGCTGCCGCATGCGTTCGAACGCTTCTTCCGCGGCGCGCAGGCGCTCGCCGGCGGCGGTGGCGACGGCAGCGGTCTGGGGCTGGCCATCGTGCATGCGATTGCGCGGCGGCACCAGGCCACGGTGGCGCTGGGCCGGTCGGAGCGCCTGGGCGGGTTGCAGGCGACGGTGCGTTTCCCGGTGGCGCAGCAGGGGGTCTCCTGAACAGCATCTTTCTGGAGCTGCAGTTCTGGCTGCTGGTGCTGTGCTCCGTGGTGGCGCCGGTGGCTGTGTTCGTGCACCTGATGCGCCTGCGCCAGGTCTCGCGCGCGGCCGTGCTGGGCTTCGGCCTGTTCCTGCTGCTGCTGTCGGCGCTGCACCTGCTGCCGCTGGCCTCGGCCGGCATCGGCATCAACATGGTGTCGCAGGTGCTGCTGGAACATCTGCGCCAGGCCGAGCGCAACCACGACGACGCACCCAGCTGATTTAAGACTCGCCTAAGACCTGCGCCGCATAGTAGGGACGTGTCCACTTCCCTTCTTCAAGGAGTCACCATGGTGCAGCAGATCCCCTCCCTCAAGAGCACACGTCTCGTCATCGCGCTGCTGGCCGCCGGCGCGATCGGCGGCGGCAGTGTCAGCGCGTTGCAGAACCTGCGCGCGGCGCACGCCGCGCCGGCCGTCTCGGCCCCGGCGGTCGGCACCGCGCGCGCGCCGGCGGCTGCCGGCATCGCGCTGCCGGACTTCTCCCAGATCACGGCGCAGTACGGGCCCGCAGTCGTCAACATCAGCGTCACCGGCAAGGCCCGCGCCGACGAGGACAGCCCGGTGGCCGGGCGCGGCCAGCGCGAGGATCCGTTCGGCAACGACCCGTTCTTCGAGTTCTTCCGCCGCTTCCAGCAGGGCCAGGGCGGCGCCGTGCCGCGCGACACGCCGGTGCGCGGTCAGGGCTCGGGCTTCATCGTCAGCGCCGACGGCATCATCCTGACCAATGCCCACGTCGTGCGCGATGCGACCGAGGTCAGCGTGAAGCTGACCGACCGGCGCGAGTTCATCGCCAAGGTGCTCGGCGCCGATCCGAAGACCGATGTCGCCGTGCTGAAGATCGACGCACGCGACCTGCCGGTCGTCGCGCTGGGCCGCACCAGCGACCTGCGCGTCGGCGAATGGGTGCTGGCCATCGGTTCGCCCTTCGGCTTCGAGAACACCGTGACCGCCGGCGTCGTCAGCGCCAAGGGACGCTCGCTGCCGGACGACAGCGCCGTGCCCTTCATCCAGACGGACGTGGCGGTGAACCCGGGCAACTCCGGCGGGCCGCTGTTCAACGCGCGCGGCGAGGTCATCGGCATCAACTCGCAGATCTACAGCCGCACCGGCGGCTACCAGGGCCTGTCGTTCGCGATCCCGATCGACCTGGCGCTGGGCATCAAGGACAAGCTGGTCGCGCATGGCAAGGTCGAGCATGCGCGGCTGGGCGTCATCGTGCAGGAGGTCAACCAGGCGCTGGCGGACTCCTTCGGACTCGACAAGCCCCAGGGCGCGCTGGTCTCCGCCGTCGAGAAGGGCGGCCCGGCCGACAAGGCCGGTCTGCAGCCGGGCGACGTGATCCGCAGCGCCAACGGGCGCGCCATCGTGTCCTCCGGGGACCTGCCGGCCGCGTTGACGCTGGCGGCACCCGGGGACCGGCTGCAGCTGGATGTCTGGCGCAACGGGCACCCGGTGCAGCTGCAGGCGGCGCTGGCGGGCACCGCCGACAAGGCGGCGACGGTCACGACGGCCCAGGCCAGTGCACCCCGCGGGCGCCTGGGCCTGGCGCTGCGGCCGCTGCGGCCGGACGAGCGACGCGAGTCCGGCATCGAGGCCGGCATGCTGATTCAGAACGCCACGGGCCCGGCCGCGCTCGCCGGGGTCGAGGCCGGGGATGTGCTGCTCGCGGTGAACGGCACGCCGGCCAGCTCCGCGCAGCAGATCAGCCAGGTGCTGGCCCGGGCCGGGAAGTCGGTGGCGCTGCTGATCCAGCGCGGCGACGAGAAGATCTTCGTGCCGGTCCGGCTGGGCTGAAGCGGCTACCATCATGGCCCCGACAGCAGGAGCGCATCGTGGCCGTAATCACCAACATCGAAGACCTGCGCGTGCTCGCGCAACAGCGCGTGCCGCGCATGTTCTACGACTATGCCGACTCCGGCTCCTGGACGGAGGGCACCTACCGGGCCAATTCCGAGGACTTCCAGCGCATCAAGCTGCGTCAGCGCGTCGCGGTCAACATGGAGAACCGCAGCACCGCGACGACGATGGTCGGCTGTGCGGTCAAGATGCCGGTCGCGATTGCGCCGGTCGGGCTGACCGGCATGCAGCATGCCGACGGCGAGATCCATGCGGCCCGGGCTGCCGAGAAGTTCGGCATCCCGTTCACGCTGTCCACGATGAGCATCTGCTCGATCGAGGACATCGCGGAGCACACCAGCGCGCCCTTCTGGTTCCAGCTCTACATGATGCGCGACCGCGAGGCCATGGCCCGCATGATCGAGCGCGCGCGGGCCGCACGGTGCAGCGCACTGGTGCTGACACTCGACCTGCAGGTGATCGGCCAGCGCCACAAGGACCTCAAGAACGGCCTGACCGCACCGCCCCGCCCCACGCTGCGCAACCTGGTGAACCTGGCCACCAAGCCGCGCTGGTGCCTGGGCATGCTGGGAACCCGGCGCCACACCTTCCGCAACCTGGTGGGCCATGTGCAGGGCGTCAGCGACATGCGCTCGCTGTCCGCCTGGACCAACGAGCAGTTCGACCCGCGCCTGTCCTGGGCGGATGTCGCCTGGGTCAAGGAGCGCTGGGGCGGCAAGCTGATCCTGAAGGGCATCCTGGACGCGGAGGACGCCCGGCTGGCGGTCGCTGCCGGTGCGGATGCGATCGTCGTCAGCAACCATGGCGGGCGCCAGCTGGATGGCGCACCGTCGAGCATCAGCGCGCTGCCGGCCATCGTCGCGGCGGTCGGCAGCCAAACCGAAGTCTGGATGGATGGCGGCATCCGCTCCGGGCAGGACGTGCTGAAGGCCTGGGCGCTGGGGGCCCGCGGCACGATGATCGGCCGCGCGATGGTCTACGGCCTTGGCGCGATGGGTGAAGCCGGCGTGACCCGCGCGCTGCAGATCATCCACAAGGAACTGGATGTCACGATGGCCTTCTGCGGCCACACCGACATCCGCCAGGTGGATCGCGGAATCCTGCTGCCCGGCAGCTTCTGAGCTGCCGGCGCACACACCGCGGATGCCCGGCCACGACATCGCCCCCTGGGCCTGGATCCCGATCGTCCTGTGGGCGGCGTTCGCGCAGACGATCCGCAATGCGACGCAGCGCACGCTGGTGGCCCGCGTGGGCACGCTGGCCGCGACGCTGGTGCGCTTCCTGTACGGCCTGCCCTTCGCGCTGGCCTGGCTGGTGCTGGTGCATCTGATCACCGCGTCCCCCTGGCGCCTGCCACCCATCGATGCGGCCTACCTCGGCTGGCTGCTGCTCGGAGCCTGCGCGCAGCTGGTGGCCACCGCGCTGCTGCTGACGGCCATGAAGCAGCGCAACTTCATCATCGGCGTGACCTTCTCCAAGACCGAGGTGCTGCAGGTCGGGATCTTCGGCACGGTGATGCTGCAGGAGCTGCCCACGCTGGTGTCCGGCGTGGCGATGGTGGTCGCGACCATCGGCGTCGTGCTGCTGTCGCTGCCGAAGAAGGCCGGGCCGGGCGCGCTGGCCTGGAACGGCAGCGCCGCCGGCTTCGGCCTGGCCTCGGGCGCCTGCTTCGCGCTGTCGGCCGTGGGTTACCGTGGCGCGGCACTGGAGCTGGCACCGACGCTGCCCTGGCTGGTCGGCGCCTGGAACGTCGCGCTGGCGCAGGGCCTGCAGAGCCTGCTGCTGGGCGGCTGGATCGCCTGGCGCCAGCCGGGCACGCTGCAGGCCATCGCGCAGGCCTGGCGACCGTCGCTGCTGGCCGGCATGATGGGCGCGCTGGCATCGATCGGCTGGCTGACGGCCACGGCGCTGCGGCCCGCCGCGGACGTGCGCACGCTCGGCTTGGTCGAGGTGTTCTTCAGCTACCTGGTGTCGCGGCAGTTCTTCCAGGAGCGCATGAGCCCACGGGAAATTGCGGGCCTGGTGCTGGTGCTGGCCGGCGTGCTGGCCGCCGGTGCGTCGATGTAGTGTCCGGGCAACAACGGCACGCCGTTTGACGCACCGCAACATGTGCCGCGCCGGTCCGCGGTGCAATCGCTGTCGACGGGGGAATTGCATCCCGCACACATCGAAGGAACCGCTCCATGAAAACTACAAATCTGCTCCGCGCCAGTTCGGTCGCCCTGCTCGTGGCCGGCGCATTGGCCGCCCCGCTGGCCGTGCAGGCCCAGGAAGGCCCTTGGCTCGTGCGCGTGCGCGCCGTCAATCTGGACCCGCGCAATTCCGACTCCACCGGTCTGGGTCTGGGCATCAACAACAAGACGATCCCGGAAGTCGACATCTCCTACTTCTTCACGCCGAACATCGCCGCCGAGCTGGTGCTGACCGTGCCGCAGAAGCAGACCGTCAGCTCCAACGGCGTCGCCATCGGCTCGCTGCGGCACCTGCCGCCAACGCTGACGCTGCAGTACCACTTCACCGATCTGGGAACGATCAAGCCCTATGTCGGCGCCGGCATCAACTACACCAAGTTCACCAGCGTGCAGTTCACGCCGGCTGTCGTCGCGGCACTGAGCCCGACGCTCAGCAACGACAGCGTCGGCTTTGCACTGCAGGCCGGCGTTGACGTGCCGATCGGCAAGAACATGGTGCTGAACTTCGACATCAAGAAGGTCCAGATCAAGACCACGGTGAACTCGTTCGGCGCCAAGGCCGGCACGCTGAAGGTCGACCCGCTGCTGGTCGGCGTGGGGATCGGCTGGCGCTTCTGATGCGCCGGCCAACCGTCAGCGAACGCGATCAAAGCGCTGTTCGTTGACCTCGGTGCCCCATTGCGTACCCCGCGACTGGTGCACCAGCTGGAAGCCGTAGCGCTCGTACAGGCTGCGCGCGGCGTCCAGCCCCTCGAAGGTCCACAGGTAGACATGGCGGTAGTCCTGCGCCTCGCAGAACTGCATCGCCTGGCGCATCAGCGCGCCCCCCACGCCGCTGCCGCGCGCCCGGTCGGACGCGATGAACCAGCGCAGGTGGGCGCCACCGTCGCGCCCGTGCAGGCCGTCGATCGTGATGGCCGCCTCGATCACCTCCCCGTCCATCGCCAGCCACATGCCGTCGCGCTGCGCGTCAAAGCGCTCGCAGAAATCGCAGAGTTCGCGCGCCACCTTGGTTTCGAAGGCCAGGCCGAAGCCGGCCAGCCGGTGGTAGTAGCGCGCATGGAGGTCCACGATGCGCCCGATCGCGCCGGGGATCGGGCCGGTGCGCAAGGTCCAGGCGGTGTTGTCGGCCATCGTGCGTTCCTTCGGTGCCAGACGGATCAGCGGGGGGTGGCTGGCGGGTCCAGTTCGGTCAGCTGCACGCCGTGGGCGTTCTCGGCATGGAAGCGCACCACCCGGATCTGCTGGCGCACCGAGCGCGCCAGGTAGGGACTGTCCAGCCGGGGGAAGCCGCCCTGCAGCCCCACCGGCGCAATGCCCAGCGAACGCATCGCCTTCGCCTGCAGCGCGAACTGCACGACCGGCGGCTGGCTGGCGAAGGCCTCGGGCCGCACCCGCAGGCCGATCAGCAGCCCGGTGGCGGCGCGGTCCACCTCGGCGCAGCGCGCGGCGTCCAGCGTGCGCCGCGTCAGCGCGGCATGCACGACGTTGCGGGCGACATTGCGCCGCCGGCGCCAGGCCGAGACCAGTGACACCACGACGCCCGCCACCAGCACGACGGAGAGCAGGACCATCAGCGGAACCAGTTTGTCATCCATCGCGGGACCTCAGCGCTGCGCCAGGGCCAGGCGCGCCGCCAGCGCGGCGAAGACCAGCGCCGCCCCCTGGTTCAGCCGCCGCTGCGCCGTCAGGGAGCGACGCAGCCAACGCCCGGCCTGCCCGGCCAGCACCGTCAGCAGGCCGAAGGTCAGCAGGGCCGCCAGCACGAACAGGATGCCCAGCGACGCCAGCTGAAACGCCATGCCCCCGCGCTGCGGGTCGACAAACTGCGGCAGCAGCGCCAGGAAGAACAGCACCACTTTCGGGTTGGTCAGGTTCATCACGATGCCGCGCAGGAACAGCGGCCACAGCGCGACCGGAGCGCCGGTGCCGGCCCCCTCACCCAGGCCGCTGCCACGGGCGTGCCAGGCCTGCCAGGCCAGATAAGCCAGGTAGCTCGCACCCAGCACCTTGAGCACCGTGAAAGCCGTCGCCGACGCGGCAAACACCGCGGCCAGCCCGAGCACGACCGCCGCGGTGTGCACCAGCAGCCCGGTGCACAAGCCCAGCACGACCAGGAAGCCGGCCCGCCGCCCATGCGTCGCAGACTGCATCAGCACGAACAGGTTGTCCGGCCCCGGCGCGGCGCACAGAACCAGCGCCAGACCGAAGAATGCGAGTGCGGTGTGTGCGTCGATCATGGTGTCGCTGCTCCCGGGGTCAGGTCGCGCACCATGAACACGCTGTAGGGATCCTCCCGGTAGTCGGCGAACGGGCCGCACTCGGTGAATCCGGCGCTGGCGTAGAGCGTGCGTGCCGGCGCGAAGCCCGGGCCGACACCGGTCTCCAGCCACAGGCGGACGTAACCGCGCCGGCGGGCCTCGGCCAGCACATGGTCCAGCAGCCGGCGGCCGACACCGCGCCCGCGCGCGACCTGCGCGGTCCGCATGGACTTGATCTCGCCTTCCTGCGGGCCCAGCTGTTTCAGCGCGCCGCAGCCCAGCAGCATGCCGTCCAGCCAGGCCGTCCAGAAGCTGATCTCTGGGCGGCGCAGTGCCTCCAGGTCCAGCGCGTGCACGCTCTCGGGCGGCGACAGCGTGTGCATGTGACGCAGGTGTTCCTCCAGCAGCGCGCGGATCTCGGGGCCGCGCAGGTCGTCCCGCACGATGCGCACGGCGGCCGGGTCGATCGGTTCGCCCGTGCGGCGGACATGGGTGGAAGGTTCGGTCATCGTTGGCTTCGTTTGCCGCTGCCCGGAGCATAACCGGTGCTGCCTACAGCGCCAGCACCTGAAAGGCGGCACCGCCCAGCAGGCCTAGCCCGCCACCGACCAGCACCTCGGCCGGTGCGTGGCGGCCGAGCACCAGGCGCGACCAGGCCACACCCAGCGCCAGTGCCGCCAGCGCCAGTACGCCCGCCACACTGGGCCACAGCAGCGCGGCTGCAAAGACGCCAAAGCCGGTATGCAACGAGACCTTGAGCCAGCGGCGCAGCCCATGGGCCGCGCCGACCATCGCCGCGCCCAGCGCCAGCCCGGTCGCCAGCACCAGCGGCTGGCCGGTCGCGGCCAGGAGTGCCGCGGCGCCCAGCAGCAGCGGCACCAGGAACCGGTGGAGCTCCCCGCGCTCCTGCGGCACCGACGCATCCATGTGCGTCCAGTGCCCCTGGCGAACCTTCCGCAGGCTGTACAGCCCGACACCGATCGCGACCGCGCCAGAAGCGGCCGCGCCTGCCTGCAACACGGCCGCCGGCGCGCCGTGCACCCACCCGGAACCGACCACCGCCAGCGGCATCAGCAGGGCCGGGTGCCCCGCCACCGACAGCAGGCGCGCCAGCTGCAGCCGCAAAGCCGGGGTCCCCATCGGCCTGCTCAGCCGCCAGCGCTGCGCGAGGGCGTGAAGATCGCGTAGGTGCCGGACGCCCGGGCCAGCAGCACGTCGCCGGCCAGTGCGCTGGACTCCAGGTAGGCCACGCGCTTGCCGCGGTTGACCAGCACCGTACGACACACCACCTCGCCCCGCACCAGGGCCTTGAAGTAGCTCATCTTGATCTCGATCGTGGCGCAGAGTTCGCCCTCGGCCAGCGTCGGGAACACCGCCGCGCCCATGCCGGTATCGGCCATCGCATAGAGCACGGCGCCATGCAGCACGCCGTTCGGGTTCAGGTGCTGCGGCGCAATCTGCAGCCGGGAGGTGCTCTCGCCGGGTACCGGCGGATCCATCGTGAAGCCGACGTGGTCGGCGAAGGGGTTGCGCGAGGTGGGATAGGACGGTGGTGTGTCGGTCATGGCATCCGGATTGTCAGGCGGCTGGCAGCGTCGCACGGTACGCCGCAAGCGCCGGCGCGAGCTCCTGCCATCGCTGCAAGCTCCGCGCGGGCCAGTGCGCCTCCCTGGCATAGTACTCCGGGACCGCTGGCGTGCCTGGCGGCAGCACCACCCAGGGCTGGCGGGACGCGGTGAAGATGTGGATGTCCGGCGGCAGCCGGTCCGGGTCGTCCAGCGTGCCGACCCGCACAAAGCTGACCAGGGGGCCGGCACCGCTGTAGTGGCTCCACAGCGCGATGCGGCAATGCGGGCAGCGTGCGATCCGCTGGCCGCGGCCACTGGCCGAAGGCGTGTGCACGATCTCGGGTGCAACACCCTCGGAACGGACCTGGTCTGCCTCGATCATCGCGTTGAGCGCGAAGGCCGAGCCGGTCTCCCGCTGGCACCAGCGGCAATGGCAGCCGTGCACGAACAGCGGCGCCGACAGCAGCCGGTAACGGACCGCCCGGCAGTCGCAGCCGCCCTGCAGGTCAGCGTCTGCGGAGACCGTCATGGCCGTACCGCCTTGCCGCGCTGCGCGGCATCGGCCAGGGCGCGCACGTAGCACCCGCTGGCATGGTCGTTGACCATGCCCATGGCCTGCATGAACGCATAGACCGTCGTGGGGCCGACGAACTTCCAGCCGCGCTTCTTGAGCTCGCGGGACAACGCCACGGACTCCGGTGACGTGGAGGCTCCGTGTGCCGCATCGGCCCGGGTCTGGGGAACAAAGCGCCTGAAGAACGCGGCCAGCGAGCCCTCGGTGCGCACCATCTGCTGCGCGCAGCGGGCGTTGTGGACCACCGCCTGGATCTTGCCGCGGTGCCGCACGATGCCGCTGTCCTGCAGCAGCCGCTCGATATCGGCTGGCGTGAAGCTTGCGACGCGATCGATGTCGAACTCGTGGAAGGCGCGCCGGAAGTTCTCCCGCTTGGCCAGGATCGTGCGCCAGCTCAGCCCGGACTGGAATCCTTCCAGGCAGAGTTTCTCGAACAGCGGCCGGTCCCCCGACTGCGGGAAACCCCACTCGGTGTCGTGGTAGGGCAGGAACTCCGGCGCGCCACCGCACCAGTGGCAGCGCGGCCGGCCATCGGGACCGACGAACAGTTCAGGCATCACGGTCTCCTTGCGTCGGGGGCGGGCATCGGCCAGGCAGCGGTCGCTTGCACGCCATCAGCCGGGCTGGTGGCAGACGGCTTCGATGTTGTTGCCTTCCGGGTCGATGACGAAGGCGCCGTAGTAGTGCGGGTGGTAGTCGGGACGCAGGCCCGGCGGGCCGTTGTCACGCCCGCCGGCAGCCAGCGCCGCACGGTGGAACGCGTCCACCTGCGCCCGCGTGGCGGCCCGCCAGGCAAGGTGGCAGCCGGACGTGGCGGCCGGGCCGCCATACGGCGAGGGACCGTCGATGAACCAGACATCGGTCCGGCGGCCGTCCGGCTCGGCGGCGTCCGGGTGGGCGAAGCCCAGGATGTTGGCGCCGTACTGCCCTTCGAAGGCAACGGTGTAGCCCAGCGGGGCCAGGGTCGGGGTGTAGAAGGCCTTGGCGCGGGCGATGTCGCGCACGCGAAATGTCATGTGGTCCAGCATCGGGGGCTCCTGCGTGGTCGGTTGGCGTGCCGGGATGGCACGTCAAAACTGTACATGCATACAGTCTTTTCAGCAAGCAATTCCGGCCGACACCGGATCCGGATCGTCGTCATGCAGGCTGGCCCGCCGGACGATGGCGCCCGCCGGCAGCACGCTGCCGGGCGCGAGCACCGCGTTCGCGCCGATGCGCGCATGGCTGCCGATCAGCGCACCGAACTTGCTGCAACCGGTGGCCTGCCAATGACCCTGCACCCGCACCCGGATCGCCTTGTCCTGCCGCTCGTTGCGGTAGTTGCACACGATGCTGCCGGCCTCCAGGTTCACATCCTCGCCAAGCACGGAGTCCCCTACGAAGTTGAAGTGGGCCAGCCTGGTTCCGGCAAGCAGGAAGGAGGACTTCAGTTCGCTGCCCGGCCCGAGGCTGCAGCCGGCGCCGAGCCAGTTGCCGCCACGCAGGTAGGCGCCCGCGGCCACGAAGCTGTCTGGTCCAAGGATCAGCGGCGCCTTGAGCAACGCGCCCGACTCCACGACCGCGTTGCGATGCACCGCCACCCCGTCGCTGATCCGGTACTCGGTCGCCGACAGCCCGTCCAGCAGCTTGCGGACGATGGTGTCCGCCTGGCTCGTCAACACCCAGGGGCTGCACTGGCTCCAGGGGGCCAGCGGCGTGCGGTCCACGCCGGGCAGGTAGCCCACGATCGGGAGGATTGCGTCAGGCATCGTCGCTCAGGGTTTCACCGCCCGGGCCCGCGTCCGCAACGACGGCGGCCCGGCGTCCTTGCGCACGCGGGTCTCGTAGGCCTGGGTCACCAGCCCGCGCACGAAGGCCGGTTCGGCAGCGTTCAGCCGGACGCGCAAGCCCAGCACCTTGCTGCCCCAGACCAGCCGCTCGACGACGTCCGGATAGAGGGCCAGCGCCCGTTCCCGGTCCTCCTCGCCGACGAACACATGGATGGCGGTCGCGTCCGGCGGCACCGTCACGAA
>JAEUOX010000186.1 GCA_016790475.1 Rhodoferax sp.
GGCTCCTGGATCGCACTCAAGGTCTTGCCGCTGTGCCTGCCGCTGGCCGGCCTGCTGAAGAACCGCATGTACACCTACCGCTGGGTCAGCCTGCTGGTCTGGCTCTATTTCACCGAGGGCGTCGTGCGCGCCTGGGGCGACCCGGCCCCCTCCTCCTGGCTGGCGCTGATCGAGGTGCTGCTGTGCGTGCTGCTGTTCACCGCCTGCGCGCTGCATGTGCGGTTGCGGCTGCGCAGTCCGGCGCGTCTGGCGGAGGCGCCATGACGGAACCCGCGGTGCAGGCGCTGCTCGACGGGCTGACCCGCATCGTCGGGCCGTCGCACCTGCATCTGCGGGCCGCGCCGCAGGACACCGCGCTGGCCGCCTGGGAGAACGACTGGCGCCGGCGCAGCCAGGGCCAGGCGCTGGCGGTCGTGCTGCCCGGCAGCACCGAGGAGGTTGCTGCGGTGGTGCGGCTGTGCGCCGACGCGCAGGCCGCCACCGGCGTCAGCATCGTGCCGCAGGGCGGCAACACCGGGCTGGTCGTCGGCTCCACGCCGGACGCTTCGGGTCAGCAGATCGTGCTGAGCCTGCGGCGCACGCAGGCGGTGCGGGCGATCGACCGTGCCAACCTGACGATCACCGTGGAAGCCGGCTGCGTGCTGCAGACCCTGCAGGCCGCCGCGCAGGAGGCCGGCTTCCTGTTTCCGCTGAGCCTGGCGGCCGAGGGCAGCTGCACGATCGGCGGCAACCTGGGCACCAATGCCGGTGGCACCCAGGTCGTGCGCTACGGCAACACCCGCGACCTGTGCCTCGGCCTGGAGGTCGTGACGGCGCAGGGCACCATCTGGCATGGCCTGAGCGGCCTGCGCAAGGACAACACCGGCTACGACCTGCGCCACCTGATGATCGGCTCCGAGGGCACGCTGGGCATCATCACCGCGGCGACGATGAAGCTGGTGCCGCTGCCGGCGGCTCAGCTGACGGCCTGGGCCGCCGTGCCCTCGCTGGACGCCGCCGTGGCGCTGCTGGCCCTGGCGCAGCAGCGGCTGGCCTCCGGCCTGACCGGCTTCGAGGTGATGGGGCAGTTCGCGCTGTCGCTGGTGGCGCGCCACTTTCCGCAGCTGGCCGTGCCGCTGTACCAGGGCACACCCTGGTGCGTTCTGCTGGAGAACTCCGACCATGAATCCGAGGCCCATGCGCGCGCGCAGTTCGAAAGCCTGCTGGAGGCGGCGCTGGAACAAGGCTGCGTGACGGATGCGGTGGTCGCCGAGAGCCTGACGCAGGCGCGCCAGCTGTGGCAGATCCGCGAGAACATCCCGCTGGCGCAGGCCCAGGAGGGCCTCAACGTCAAGCACGACATCTCGGTACCGATCTCGCGCATCCCGGAATTCGTGCGCCATGCCGACGCGCTGCTGCAGCAGGCCCTGCCCGGCGTGCGCCTGGTGAACTTCGGCCACCTGGGCGACGGCAACCTGCACTACAACGTGCAGGCCCCCGAGGGCTGCGATGCGCGGGCCTTCCTGGCGCAGCACGAGGAAGCCATCAACACGCTCGTGTTCGACGCGGTGGACCGCTTTGCCGGCTCGATCTCGGCCGAGCATGGCGTGGGCAGCCTGAAGATCGACAAACTCACGCGGCACAAGTCCGCGGTGGCGCTGGACCTGATGCGCGCGATCAAGCGCGCGCTGGATCCGACGGGCCTGCTGAACCCGGGGCGGGTGGTTCGTCCGTAGGCGGCGCGGGCGGCAGCCCAAGCTCCTCGCACAGGCGCTGCACCGTCGCGCGCAACTGCGCCACCTCCGCCTCCAGCCGCTCCACGCGCGCGCTCCAGGGTCCGCCTGCGGCCGCCGTCGCGGCGCCCTCACCTGGCGGCTCGTCGAGCGCGACCGGCCCGCACAGCAGGTGCGCCCAGCGCTGCTCCCGCGCGCCGCTGCTGCGCGGCAGCCGGACCACCAGCGGCCCGCCCTTGTCGGCGCCGCGCGCCTGCAGTTCCTCCAGGAAGCCCTCGACCGACGAGATGTCGGCGAAGCGGTACCAGCGCTCGGTGTTCAGCCGCAGCTCGCCGGCAGTCTGCGGCCCACGCAGCATCAGCACGCCCAGCAGCACCGCGGCCTGCTCGAACACGCCGATGCCGCGCTGGAAGTTGTGCGTGAAGCGCGCGGTGCGCCCGCCGCTGGCCGCATGGACCAGCCCGGCGGACTGCAGCGCGTCCAGCGCCTCGGCGATCTGCGCCTCGTCCAGCTCCATCAGCGGATCGCGCGAGCTCTTCTGGTTGCATCCGGCCAGCAGGCTGTTCAGCGTCAGCGGGTAGCTGTCCGGCACGGTTCGGGCCTTCTCCATCAGCGTGCCGAGCACGCGGGCCTCGACCGCAGTCAGCGGACGGTTCGAGCGGGTCCAGGGGGCGTCATTCTGCATGAGAGGCATTGTGCCCGCTGGCGTCCAACATGCCCCGTCCTGGCGCAATCCGGGCCGCCGCCGCACCAGCAGAAAGCAGCCGTGCGCACCCATCGCGTGCATGCCGCGGGCGCTCTAATTTCGGCATCACACATGGAGCAAATCTGTTCTTGCCAGCACCGAGCCCTGTGCCCAGAATGCGACCACGCCCACCAACCCCCAGGAGATGTTCCATGACTGATTCCCCGAATCTGACGCGTCGCAAGCTGCTCGGTGCCAGTGCCGCCGCCACGGGTCTTGCCGGCACCGGCGCCTTCCTGTCCATCGACGCGATGGCGCAGGACAAGGTCAAGGTGAACATGCAGCTGGGCTGGATTGCCGGCGGCAACCAGATCGGCGAGGTCTGCGCCAAGCGGCTGGGCTACTACGCCACCGAGGGCATCGATTTCGCGATCCAGCCCGGCGGCCCCAGCATCGACGGCGTGGCGATCGTCGCGTCCGGCCGCTTTGAAGTCGGCCAGGTGTCGAGCAGCCCGTCCAACATGCTGGCGGTGTCGCAGGACCTGCCGATCAAGGTCTTCGCGACCGGGCTGCAGCAGCATCCCTACTCCTTCTTCTCGCTGAAGAAGAACCCGATCCGCACGCCGAAGGACATGGTCGGCAAGAAGATCGGCATCCAGTCCACCGGCCTGGTGCTGCTGCGCGCGCTGCTGGCCAAGAACAAGATCGACGAGAAGTCGATGACGATCATCCCGATCGGCGCCGACATGACGCCGCTGCTGACCGGCCAGGTCGACACCGTCACCGGCTGGCTGACGAACACGACGGCGCTCAAGCCACTCGGCGCCGAGCGCGTGGACCTGCGCCTGTGGGACACCGGCGTGCGCCTGTATGCGCTGCCCTACTACGCGACCAACGAGATGATCCTGCGCCGCCCGGAGGTGCTGGTGCGCTTCCTGCGCGCCACCGCGCGCGGCTGGGCCTATGCCAACAAGAACCGCGACGCGGCCACCGACCTGCTGATCAAGGAATACCCGAACCTCGACCGCGCCGACGAGCGCGAGGCGCTGGACGCGCTGATGAGCTTCGCCTACAACAGCAACACCTTCAACAACGGCTGGGGTGCGATGGACCGCGCCGTCTGGCAGGAGCAGATCCAGCAGTACGCCGATCTGGGCCAGTTCACGAAGCGCGTGCCCAAGGTCGAGGAGGTCATGACGATGGACATCCTGAACGCGACCCGGGAATACCGGCTGCGCAACTCCTGAGCGCCCACGCGCCCGCCTGGCCATGCTTGCCTCCGAGCCGATTGCGCCGAGCGCGCAAGGGACATCTGCAGCCCGGTCGCCCGCCCCGGGCGCACTGGCCGTGCGCTGCCGCGACGTGTCGGTGCGCTTCTTCACCGAGCGGCGCAGCGTCACCGCGCTGAAGAATCTCAGCCTGGACGTGGCCGAGGGCGAGTTCCTGAGCCTGCTGGGCCCGTCGGGCTGCGGCAAGTCCACCTTCCTGCGCGTCGTGGCCGACCTGATCGCGCCCACGTCTGGCAGCGTGCAGGTGCTGGGGGCCAGCCCGGACGTCGCCCGGCTGCGGCGCGACATCGGCTTCGTGTTCCAGGACGCCGCGCTGCTGCCCTGGCGCACCGCGCTGCAGAACGTCGAACTGCCACTCGAAGTGGCCCGGGGCCGCGCGCAATCCTCGAAGCCGCCCCGCGCGACGCCGGCCGAACTGCTGGAACTCGTCGGCCTGAAGGGCAGCGAGAACGCCTACCCGCATGAACTGTCGGGCGGCATGCGCCAGCGCGTGTCGATCGCCCGCGCGCTGGTCACCGACCCGCGCATCCTGCTGATGGACGAACCCTTCGGCGCACTGGACGAGATCACGCGCGACCGCCTCAACGAGGAGTTGCTGCGGGTCTGGCGCGAGCTCGGCATGACGGTGCTGTTCGTCACGCACAGCATCTACGAGGCGGCCTTCCTGGCGCAACGCGTGCTGATGCTGGCGGCCAACCCGGGCCGTGTGCAGGAGATCATCCCGGTGACGCTGCCGGCCGGCCGCACGCTGGCCGTGCGCGAGACACCGGAGTTCGTGCAGCTGACCGCCCGGCTGCGGCGGGTGCTGGAAGTCTGCTGAGCCCGAGGACCCCCATGAACACCGCCACCCTCCATCCGCCGGCCGCCCAGTCCGGCCCGGACGCCGACCTCGAAGCCCACCGCGCGCACCTGCGGCGCCAGCTGTGGCGCACCCGCGCGATGCCGGCGCTGGGCGTCTGCGTGCTGCTGTTCTTGTGGTGGGCGATCGTCGAGGGCTTCAAGGTCAAGCCCTTCATCGCCCCGTCGCCGATCCTGGTCCTCGAGACGCTGTACGCCAAGCGGGCGGTGCTGCTGGACAACATGCTGCCCACCGCGATGGAGGCCGCCGGCGGCTTCCTGCTGGGCAACCTGGTCGCGATCATTCTGGCCACGGTGTTCGTGCACAACCGCACGCTGCACGACATCTTCTTCCCGGTCGCGCTGATGCTCAACGCGATCCCGATCGTCGCCAAGGCGCCGGTGCTGGTGCTGATCCTGGGCAACGGCGTCGAGCCGAAGATCGCGATCGCCGCGCTGGTGTGCTTCTTCCCGACGCTGGTGAACATGGTGCGCGGGCTGGATGCCGCGAACCCGCAGGCGATGGAGCTGATGCGGGTGCTGTCGGCCAGCAAGACCGAGGTCTTCTTCAAGCTGCGCCTGTACAGCTCGCTGCCCTACCTGTTCTCCGCACTGCGCATCGCCGCGTCGATGTCGGTGATCGGTGCGGTGGTCGGCGAATGGATCGGCTCCACGCGCGGCATCGGCGCGCTGATCCTGCAGGCCACCTACAACTTCGACTCCGCATTGCTGTACTCCGCGATCACGATGAGCGCCTTCCTGTCCGGATCGTTCTTCCTGGTGATTGCGCTGCTGGAGCGCGTCGTCGTGCGCTGGCAGCCGCCGCAGAGCCATTGACCGGCGGTCCGCCGCCCTGACAACCGAGGTCCCCCATGGAACAGGCATCCCTTTCAATCCGCCAGAGCGCCCGTGACGTCAAGATCGCGTCACGCGCCGATGTGGTCGTTGTGGGCGGCGGCCCGGCCGGCCTGTCGGCTGCGCTGGCCGCGGCCCGCAACGGCGCCCGCGTCACGCTGCTGGAGCGCTACAACCACCTCGGCGGCCTGGCCTCCGGCGGCATGGTGCTGGTGCTCGACGACATGTGGGACAACCACCTGAACGAGATCTCGGTGCGCGGCACCTGCCAGACCATGATCGAGCGGCTGGCCGCGATGAAGCTGGCGATGTACCCGCGCTCCAACGAATGGGGCCTGGACCCCGCTTCGCTGCGCCGCTGGTACCGCTGGGGCACCTTCGACTTCCACACCCATTCCACGCCGCACCCGATCTGCTTCGCGGCGGCGTTCGACCCGGACGGCTGGAAGCGGCTGGCGCTGGACATGGTGCAGGAGGCCGGCATCGAGCTGCGCCTGCATTCCTGGTTCTCGCACACGCTGGTCGAGGACGGCCGCGTGACCGGCGTCGTCTGCGAGAGCAAGAGCGGCCCGCAGGCGATCCTGGGCCAGGTCGTCATCGACACCACCGGGGATCTGGACGTCGCGGCCTCCGCCGGCGCTCCGCATACCGGCGGCAACTACATCATGACGACGGTGTTCCGCCTCGGCGGCGTCGACACCGACACCGCGGAGCGCTTCGAGCGCGAGGAGCCGGAGGCCTACGCCGCGCTGGACCGCCGGATCAAGAAGGTGCTGGGCGGCTCCTGGGGCCTGTGGTGGCTCAAGACGCCGCTGCCCGGCATCGTCTGGTGCAACTGCCCGCACATGGCAGGGCTGGACGGCCAGAAGGTCGAGGACCTCACGCGCGCCGAGATCCAGGGCCGCCGCCACATCCATGCGCTGGTCGACCTGGTGCGCCAGGAACTGCCGGGCTTCGAGAACTGCTTTGTGGTCGACGTGGCGCCGCAGACCGGCGTGCGCCAGACCCGGCTGCTGGAGGGCGAGTACATCCTGACCAAGGAAGACCTGACGCAGCGCACCCGATTCGCCGACAGCGTGGCCCGCGGGCGCGACTACTACATGCCCTACCGCGTGCTGCTGCCGCAGAGGATCGACAACCTGCTGGTGGCTGGGCGCCACTATTCGGTGACCTCGCAGGCCCAGAAGATCTCGCGCGAGATCCCGCCCTGCATGGCCATGGGCGAGGCCGCCGGCGTCGCGGCCGCGATGGCGCTGGATGCCGGCGTCACGGTGCGCCAGGTCGATGTGCCGGCGCTGCAGAAGCGGCTGCGCGCACAGGGCGCCGACCCGGGTGACCAGACCGGCCGCAATGCCGACATTCCCGCCTTCGTGGCCCCGCTGGCCACGCACGACGCCATCCTGGAGACGATTGCATGACCTCATCCCCCCCTTCCCCGCAGGACCTGCCGCTGAGCGGCGTGCGCGTCGTCGACTTCACGCAGGTCATGATGGGCCCGGTCTGCACGCAGATGCTGGCCGACTACGGCGCCGACATCCTGAAGATCGAGCGCAAGGGCGCGGGCGACCTGAGCCGCTCCACCTTCGAGCCGGTGCACGGCGCCGACAACCCGATTTTCTGCAGCCTGAACCGCAACAAGCGCAGCGCCGCGCTGGACCTGCGCGACCCGGCCATGCTGGACGCAGTGCGCGCGCTGATCGCCCAGGCCGATGTCGTCGTCAACAACTTCCGGGCCGGCGTCATGGAGCGCATGGGCCTGGGCTACGAGGACTGCCGCGCGATCAACCCGCGCATCATCTATGCGGTGGGCACCGGCTACGGCGAGAGCGGGCCCTACGCCCACAAGGGCGGCCAGGATGTGCTGGCGCAGGCGATGAGCGGCGTGATGGCGCGCCGCTCCGACCCGTCGGTGCCGATCACGGTGTACCCGACGGCGCTGGCCGACTACTCCGCCGGCATGCACATGGTGCAGGGCATCCTGCTGGCGCTGCTGCACCGCGTGCGTACCGGCGTGGGCCAGAAGGTCAGCGTGTCGCTGTACAACTCGATGCTGGCGATGCAGATGCAGGAAGCCGCGATGATCATGATGCAGGACAGCGAGGTCAACTGGGCCGCGATGCCGCTGTCGGGCGTCTTCGACACGCAGGACGGAGCACTGGTGATGGTGGGCGCCTTCAAGGCCAACCCGCTGCAGGACATCTGCCGCGCGCTGGAGATCGAGGACCTCTCCGCCGACGCGCGCTACTGCAACCTGACGCAGCAGTTCAAGCACAAGCCCGAGCTGCAGCGCCTCTTCCGCGAGCGCTTTGCCAGCAACACCCGCGCCTACTGGCTGGCCCGGCTGGAAGAGCAGGACCTGCTGTGCGCGCCGGTGCGCGACCTGCGCGAGGCGCTGGTCGACCCGCAGACGCTGCACAACCGGATGATCATGGAAGGCCCCGGCGAGGGGCAGACGGTGCGCTTCGTCGCCAGCCCGATCGAGATGTCGGCCGCACCGGTCGCGCTCCGCCATGCGCCGCCGCGGCTGGGGCAGCACACCGAGGACATCCTGGCGCTCGCACGCGCCGGGGCCGCGCAATGAGCACCGCCGGGCCGCCCCAAGGTGCTCAGCACCGCAGCGCGCAGCGCGAAGGTACCCCAGCGAGCACGACGGAGGCCGCCGGCGTCACGCTGGTCATCGACCAGCATGTGGCCACGGTCACGCTGAACCGCCCGCAGGCCCTGAATGCGGTCGACCTGGCCACCGAGGCCGCGCTGCAGCGCATCTGGACGCAGATCGAGAACGACCCGGAGGTGCGCGTCGTCGTGCTCACCGGAGCCGGCGAGCGCGCTTTCTGCGCCGGCGCCGACCTGAAGAACCCGTCGGTGACCGGCCTGGAGTACTGGGCCGCACCGCGCCCGGGCGGCTTTGGCGGCATCGCGCTGCGCGAGACGCTGCTGGTGCCGGTGATCGCCCGCGTCAACGGCTTCGCGCTGGGCGGTGGCTTCGAGATGGTGTTGGGCTGCGACATCGTCGTCGCCTGCGAGGAGGCCAGCTTCGGCCTGCCGGAGCCGCTGGTCGGGCGCATGCCGCTGGACGGTGGCATGACGCTGCTGCAGCGCCAGGTGCCGTTCCGCCAGGCGATGGCCATGCTGTTCACCGGCAAGCGCGTCAACGCGGCGCAGGCGCTCTCGATGGGTCTGGTCAACGAGGTCGTGCCGCGGGCCGCGCTGGACACGACGGTAGCCCGCTGGGTGCAGGACATCCTGGCCTGCGCGCCGCTGTCGCTGAAGGCGATCAAGCAGGTGGTGCGCTCGACCGGCACGATGAGCCCGGCGCAGGCCCAGGCTGCCCGCCTGCCGGCGCTGGTGGCCGCGCTGAACTCCGAGGACGGCAACGAGGGTGTGCGCGCGTTCCAGGAAAAGCGCAAGCCGCGCTGGGCAGGCCGCTGAGCGCCGCCGGATTGCGTACCCGTCATGGCCTACGTGATCGTCGACACCTGCATCGACTGCAAGGACGCCAGCTGCGTCGCCTGCTGCCCGGTGGACTGCATCTACGAGGGGCCCCGCACCTATTACATCCACCCGGACGAATGCATCAACTGCGGCATCTGCGTGTCGGTCTGCCCGCCGGAGGCGATCTACGAGGACGCGGATGTGCCGGAGCCGCTGCGGGCGTTCATCGCGATCAACCGGGAGTTCTTCTCGCCAGCGGTCACTGCGCTGGGCAGCCCGGCCGGTGCCAGCAGCGTCGGTGCGGCACTGCGCGACCATCCCACGGTGGCCGGCTGGACCGCGACGCCCGGCCGGTGACCCGTCACCCGATGTGCCGGGGCCTCAGAAGGCCGGTGTCGGCGGATGCGGCAGGTGGTCGATCAGCGTCTGCGTGAAGCCGCCGTCCACCGCGATCACCTGGCCCGACACATAGGACGCGTCGTCCGACAGCAGGAAGGCCACGACCTTGCCGATCTCGGCCGGCACGCCGATGCGGCGCAGCGGCATCATCATGCGCCGCTTCTCATGCAGCTCGGGCACGGAGTACACCGCTTCGGCCATCGCGGTTCGGATCAGCCCGGGAGCCACCGCATTCACGCGCACACCGCGCGGGCCCCATTCCAGCGCCGCCTGGCGCGTAAAGGCGGACACGCCGGCCTTGGACATCGAATAGAAGCCGGCGGCCGGCTGCGGGCTCTCGGCGGCGATCGACGAGATGTTGACGATCGCGCCCGCGCTGGCCTGCAGGTGCGGCAGCGCGACCTGCGACAGGCGCACCATCGCCTTCAGGTTGATGCCGTAGACCACATCGAGCTCCGCCTCGGTCGTGTCGGCCAGCGGGGAACGGCGGATGATGCCGGCGTTGTTGACCAGCGCATGCAGCGCGCCGCCGGCCGCAACGGCCTGCGCGACCAGGCCCTGCGGGTCGTTGCGCACATCGCCCGGCAAGGCGATGCCGCCCACCGCCTGGGCGACGCGCTGCGCGCCCTCGGCGTCGACATCGTTGACCAGCACCTGCCAGCCGCGCGTGGCCAGCACCTGCGCGATGCCCTCGCCGATGCCGGCGGCGCCCCCCGTGACCAGAACCGTCTGTCGTTGCATGCTGTCTCCTGTGCCAGAATGGATT
>JAEUOX010000196.1 GCA_016790475.1 Rhodoferax sp.
CGCCACGACATCTGCTTCAGACACGTCGCGACTACCGGCCCGTCGGGCGATGTTCTCCAGCAGGATCTTGACGGTATGCGGAAGGCTCGCCACATCCGCACCGGTGTTCGCGGCCAGCTTCGCGAGACTCACGTAGGAGGCGGCTCCCGATGCGGTTGCCAGGGTCGTGGTGATGTCGAGTGGATCGTTGGTCATGGTTTGCAGCCTTGTCCTGTTGTGATGCTGGGTGACGGGCGCTAGCTAGCGGCGCACGGTCTCCTCGATGCGCCGGCCGATCTCGGTGTCGACGTTCTTCCAGTAGGCGAAGGCGCGTTCGAGCACCGGGCTGCGCACGCCGCCGCGCAGCGCGCCGGCAACCGTCTCGACGAGTTGGTCGCGCTGTGCGTCGTTGAACACTTCGCGCACCAGCGTGCCGGCCTGGTCGAAGTCGTCGTCCTCTTCGTGCAGCGTGTAGGCGCTACGCACCAACGCGCCGTCAGCCTGCCAGCCATCTTCAACGGAGCTGCTGTCGTCGGCCCACGCGCGGCCGCCGCTGTTGGGTGCGTAGACCGGCGCGCTGCCGCTGTGCTCGTAGGCCATCTGACCGTCGAACGTGTACGAGTTGACCGGCACCTTGGGCCGGTTCACCGGCAACTGGTGGAAGTTGGTGCCGATGCGGTTGCGTTGCGCGTCGGCGTAGGCGAAGGCGCGCCCGAGCAGCATCTTGTCGGGCGACAGGCCGATGCCCGGCACCGTGTTGCCCGGAGAGAACGCCGCCTGCTCGATCTGCGCGAAGAAGTTTTCCGGGTTGCGGTCGAGCGTCATCGTGCCGACCTTGATCAGCGGGTAGTCCTTGTGCGACCAAGTCTTGGTCAGGTCGAAGGGGTTGAAGCGGTAGTTCTTGGCCTCTGCATAAGGCATCACCTGGACCGACAGCGTCCAGCTCGGGTGCTCGCCTCGGGCGATTGCCTCGAACAGGTCGCGACGATGGAAATCGGCATCCTGGCCGGCCATGGCGGCGGCCTCGGCGTTGCTGAAGAAGGCCATGCCCTGCTGGGTGTGAAAGTGGTACTTGACCCAGAATTTCTCGCCCGCCGCATTGACCCACAGGTAGGTGTGCGAGCCGTAGCCGTTCATGTGACGCCACGAGCGTGGCAGCCCGCGCTCGCCCATCAGATAGGTGACCTGATGCGCCGTCTCGGGGTTGCCGGTCCAGAAGTCCCACTGCATGTGGTTATCGCGCAGGCCGGAGTCCGGCAGGCGCTTCTGACTGCGGATAAAGTGCGGAAACTTCATCGGGTCACGCACGAAGAAAACCGGGGTGTTGTTACCCACGAGGTCGTAATTGCCCTCGTCGGTGTAGAACTTCAGCGAGAAGCCGCGCACGTCGCGCCAGGTGTCAGGGCTTCCGGCTTCGCCGGCCACGGTGGAGAAGCGAGCCAGCACCTCGGTGGTAGCGCCCCTCTGAAACAGCGCCGCCTTGGTGTAGCGGGAGACATCCTCGGTCGTCGCCAGCACGCCGAACGCGCCGCCGCCTTTGGCATGCGGCTGTCGCTCAGGCACCTTCTCGCGGTTGAAGTGCGCCATCTGCTCGAGAAAGTGCACATCGTGCAGCACGATCGGCCCATCGGGGCCGACCGTCAGCGAGTTGCGATCGCTCGGTGCGGTCGCGCCGGCGCCCGTGGTCGAGCCAACAGCCGTCAGCTTGCGGGAATCGTTCATGTTGAAATTCTCCTGTTCCTGTTGTGTCGTTAGTCGAGATTGGGTTTCCTGCAGTCCCGGTCCCCGATCGAGCGTCGTTTGCCGTGGAACTCCAGCGGATTCCATCGTGGTTCGGACGGGTGCAGGCACTGATGCGCCAGCGCTTGAGGATCCGACAGTAGTTCGGCATCGAGGCTCTTCGCCACGACTCCGGTGATCTGGCAGCAGATCCACATCTGCTCGAGCACTGCTTCGGCCCATGGGTTGATGAAGCTGGTTCCCATCATGTACTCCTGGTGTGCGGGCTTTGGGACAGGGGACTGGCAACGACAGTTCATGGATACAACCGCGCCACGGCGGCCCAGGCGGGTCGACGCTGGCTGCTCTGTCGGCCATGTTTTGTCGTCGCCGGCGCCTGCGCGCTGGTCAAAGCATCTGCCAGGGCCGCGGCCCCCCGGTGAAGGCTTGCGGTTTCGATGACTGCATTGCGGTCTGCGGCGCTTGACGACTGCGGCTCGCGCAGCGGATTCGGAACGATCACCGTGTCGCAGCGCGACGCGGCCAACAGGCGGCTACCGACGCTGCCCAGAAAGAACCCGGCCACTTTGGAGCGGCGCTGTTTGCCGGCGACGATCAGGTCGGCGTCCAGTGCCTGCGCCTGGAGCAGTGTCGACTGCACGACCGGACCGCGGCCCAGCGCGAAGCTCGTCGACCTGCTGTCGAGGCCGAGCCTGGCGACGCCGCGGCGCATGCGTGCGCGTGCACCGGCCTCTTCCCTTGACCTGTACTCGCGGATGATGTCCGTTGGCACATCGGCTTCGCGCAGCACCGCTTCCCGCATCGGACTGAGTGCATGGAAGAACTGGATGCTCGCGCCTGCCGCCAAAGAGGCGGCGCTGCGAATAGCCGTATTCGAGCTTGGCGTGAAATCGATTGGTACCAGCACCCGCCGATACGGGCCCTGCGCTGCTTGCTTGACGACCAGCACCGGCGTGCGGCACGTTCGGAGCAAACGGTGCGCGGCCTTGCCGATCAGCAGATCCTTGAACGGGTTGTTGCCACGCTCCCCGAGCACCAACAGATCGACGCTCTCCGATGCGCGCAGCAGTTCCGCATCGGCATCGCCAATCCGCACTTCGACCTTCGCCACCACGTCATGTCTGCTGGTGATCTCGTCCGCGAACCGACGCAATGTGGCCCGCGCCTGCGCGCTCTCGTGATCGATATCGATCGAACGCCAGAGCCAACCGCGCCAGGGATTGGATCCGGCCGGAGTCACGACATGCAAGATGCTCAAGCGAGCGTCATGCTGCCGTGCCAGGAGCGCCGCTCGGTGTACTGCATTGTTTCCGTCCACCGAGAAGTCGGTGGCAGCCAGGATTGATCTGAGCGAGTTCATGTGGTTTCTCCATGAGCCTGGGTGCACTGAACAGCGACCGCGTCGCAGGACGCTCGGCTGAGCGCAGCCCAGTTCGAGTAGGAATACAACGGTGGCACCCGGAGCGCGAAGCGCGCTCCAGGCGACGACTGCAGCGAGAAGTCGCCGGTGGCCTTGGGCTGGAAGAGAACCGCCAGGATTTCAGCCGCCCTCTTGTCCCCTGTTGGGGTGCGCCAGCGCACAACCGACCCGACGCCTAAGCCGACCAGGCTCCACCCCTCCGGCAGCAACACGGACATGAAGCTCGCCCCCGACTCGGCGTCCGCTGGAGAGCACAGCGTCAGTTTGTGGCGCTGATTGGTCGTGATATCCACCAACAAGACTTGCGAGTACATCGTGACGACGTGATTCCACGAGCGCCGCGAAGGCACGGGGCCGGCTGCGTCGAGGTCGTCCTCGAGCTGCAGAAATCTTGAGGAAGGCGATCCGTCGCGCCTATCGCAACTGACGAGAATCGGCAGTCGGACGTGGTCCAGGCCCGTGAACGTACCCTCGAGCGCCAAGACTTCCATGGTGCACACCTTCAGCTGTCGGGTGCACCTCTGCGGTCTGCAGAGATACACCATCGCGCGGGCTCGGTGCCCGCCGATCTGAGGTTTGCGCAGTAGGGGTGGAAGTGATCGCCGGGCTTAGGGATGTGCGGCCGGTTGACAGGGTTGAGTCCCCATCCCGGCACGCGACTGCGGCGTGCACAGCGACACGGCGGCAAAGAATGCCGCCTCGCTGAATGCACCGCCGAACGCGGATAGGGACAGGGTAAAACTCATGGACAGAGTATATTGCCGCAGGGTGCTTCACGCAAATCTTGGAGCGCATGTCGCACTGGGGCGTAGGCGTATTGCAGAGGAATGAACGAGCACTCCAAATGGACTGACCATCGCAGTGTCAACAAGATGCTGCGGAGGATTGGCCGTTCAACCGCGATCGCATCGTGCATCCACGCACGAACTGTGCCGCAGACCCGCTCAGACGGTCACCGCACACCTGCTGGTCGGCCGATGGTTGGCAGACAAGGTCGTCCACGGCGCTTCCAACATGCGCTCGTCTGCCGTCCCGAGGTCCTGCGCTTCCGCCACTGTTCAGCTTCGCCGCCGCAGCGGTGCGGGCAAGGGATGATCCCCCGCCTGGCGTCGTCGGAACAGAGCGGCGCGTGCCAGAACGATAGTGGTGATCGGGGCCGTGATCGAGAGCACGATGATGATCAGCCAGACGTGCAAGGCAAGACTCGCACCCCGCGCGCTGAAGTGGACGATGGAGGCGAGGCTGACGATCCACGCTGCTAGCGTGGAGGCCAGGGCCGGCGCGTGCATACGCAGGAAGAAGTCGGGCAGCCGCCGCAGACCGAGCGCGGCCACCAGCACCACACCGCCGCTGCCCAGGAGCAGCACCGCCACCAGGATCTCGCTCAACGGCGGCATGACCGAGGGCATGATCAGATCACCTCGCCGCGCAGCAGGAACTTGGCCATCGCCACCGAGCCGACGAATCCGAACAGCACCATCAGGAGCGCACCTTCGAAATACATCTCGCTGTCGTAGCGGATGGCCAGCACCAGCATTACCAGCATGCCGATGACGTAGATAAAGTCCATCGCCAGCACTCGGTCCTGCGCACTCGGGCCACGGAAGAGGCGCGCCAGGGCGATACCCATCGCGACGGTATACAAGAGCAGCGTGGCGGTGATCGCCATCGACAGCAGTTCGCTCATTCGAAGATCTCCTTCAGCGGCCGTTCGTAGTCGGCCTTGTAGTGCTGGATGAACGCCGCCTCGTCGTCGAGGTCGAAGACATGGATGAGCAAGGCACTGCGATCGGGCGCCAGCTCCGCCCAGACCGTGCCCGGCACGACGGCCGTGATCATCGTCAGCGCGGCGAGGGCATGCACGTCGCGCAACTCGAGTGGCACGACGACGAAGGCACCGCGCGGCGGGTGCGCCTTCGCGCGCCAGACGCCGGCAGCCACCTGCGCGGCCGACCAGAGCACGTCGCGGCCGACGCGCAGGATCAGGCGAACGAGCACCCCCCAGCGCCTCAGCGGACCCGGGCGTGGCCGCAACGGGGCCATCAGCAGCGGCATCAGCACGGCGACCGAGACACCCAGCACGAGCTGGCCCAGACTGAAGCTGCGCGTGAGCAGCAGCCAGCCGCCCAGCAGACCCAGCGACAGCCAGGGCGAGGGCAGCAGGCGCTTCATGGTGCGGCTCCGGCGTTGCGTGCAACCGGGCGCGCACCCATCACGGCGTCGATGTAGAGGTGGGGCGCATGCAGGGAGTCGGCGGCCGCACGCGTGTACGCGAGTCCGGCTTCGGCCTGCAGCACCAGCGTCACCGAGCTGGCCAGCAGGACCGCGATTGGCAGCGTCTCGATCACGCGCAGGCGCGGCGCAGGGCGGTCCTGCGCGGTCCAGAAGTGGCGCATCCCCACGCGCATCAACGCGATGGCGCCGAACAGGCCCGACACGATCAACAGCGCAAACAGCGTCCAGGCTTGCGGCGTCCGCTGCTCCAGCAGCGCCGACAGCATGGCCAGCTTGGCGACGAAGCCGGACAGCGGGGGCAGGCCGGCCGTCACGAGCGCGCAGACCGTGAAGGCCACGCCCAGGAACGCCAACGCGGCCGGGATGGCGCGGCCGATGAGCGCCTCCTCGTTGTCGTCGAGGTTGATGCCGGCCGGGGGCTCGGCGTCCAGGAATGCGGGCAGCGCGTCGTTGCCGTCATCCAGCTGCGGCGGGCCGACCTCGACCTGGCGCGTCCGTTCCAGCAACTCGACCCGCAGGAACAACGCGCAGCCGGCCAGGGTGGAACTGGCCAGGTAGAA
>JAEUOX010000011.1 GCA_016790475.1 Rhodoferax sp.
CGGCACTGCTGGCGCAGTTTGAACAGGTCGGTCTGGGAACCTCGTCGCAGGCCCTGGCGCAAAGGGCCTTGCCCGGGGTGCAGCGCGCCTGGGAGCGCGCGCTGCAGACCGCCCACGGCCTGCTGGACGCCAGCAGCCAGACGGTGCGCGCCGACGGTGCCGCACAGGGCGGCTGGTCGCGCTCGATGATGGTGCTGGGCGAAAGCTTCGGCCATGACCACCTGGCGCGGGCCTTCGTTGCGCGCCAGGGCATCGGTGCGCTGTCACCGGCCGAGGCCATCTACCCGCGCTGCGAGACCGACGCGCAGGGGCAGGCGCTGCACGGGGCGCATCGTTATGTGCTGCATTTCCCGGCCGGCGCGCTGCCGCCGGTGAACGCGTTCTGGTCGATCACGCTGTACAGCCTGGCGGACTACATGCTGGTGGCGAATCCGATCGACCGCTATTCCATCGGTGACCGCACGCCGGGCCTGCAATACGAGTCGGACGGCGCCCTGCGCATCTGCATCCAGCATACGCCACCGCTGGACGCGCGCGAGCGGGCCAATTGGCTGCCAGCGCCGGCGGATGCGTTCTTCCTGTGCCTGCGGGCCTACCTGCCGCGCGAGGAGATGCGCGACGGGCGCTACCGGCTGCCGGATCCGCAACGCCTGGGCTGAGCGACCGCCCCGGCCAACGGGCGGCGCTCAGTCCGGGAAGCGCTCCAGGTGCGTTTCGCCCCGGCGCCCGACATAGGTCACATGGCGGCCGGCCAGCCACACGGTGTAGCCGACACAGCCGGCCTGCTGCGTCCGCCGCTTGAACTCCGGATACATCACCTGTCCCTGCTGGGCACCCCGGATCGCAGCGCGGACCGCGTCGCCGTCGAACGCGTCGGCGATGCGCTGGGCTGATCGTTCGAACGGGCAGTCCAGCGTGTCGCCATCCGGCAGGTAGAAAGTGGCACGGCCGCTGCGGTAATCGACCTGGTAGGACTCGACCTGTGCGGCGAGCAGCTGGCCGACCACCTGGCCGAAATGGATCGTGCCCTGGTTCGAGGCATCGAAGGTGGACTGGATGGTGGCGCGGGTCGTGGCGTGCATGGGGGCCTTGCGGTCAGTCGGTGGGAAGGTCCTGCCACTGGTGGTGCTGCACCAGCGCCTGCAGGGATTGCATCCAGCCGGCCTGCACCTCGGCGGGCAGGTGGCCGAAGAAGAACGCGTCGTTGGCATCGGCCAGCGCCGCCAGCCGGGGCACCAGGGCCCGCCCTGCGGGCGTCAGCGCCAACTGCTGCTCACGCGCGCTGGTGTCGGCGCGCTGGCGTGCGGCCAGGCCCTTTTCCTCCAGCCGCGACACCACCTTGGAAGCCGCCCCCTTGGTCATGCCCAGCGTCTGGATCAGGCCTGCATGCGTGGTCGGCGTGTCGGCCCACAGCGTGCGCAGCGCCACCCATTCGGTGACGGTCACGCCCTCGGCCGCCAGCAACGACTGGAAGCGGGCGGACACATGGTTGGAGACATGGCGCAGCCAGAAGCCCAGGTGGGCTTCCAGCGGGGAAGGTGCGGGTAGTGGGGAGGGACCAGTCATAAGGTTTCCGCGGAAACTTTGACAAGTTTAGTTTCCGCGGAAACCTTGGTCAAGAACCAGCCTGCGGACACTGGCAAGGCCGCCACACAGGCCGTACAGTTGCCGGACGGGCGACAGCACGCCTTCCGCCACACCCCCACCCACGACAGGAGCAGACCATGCCCGACCCGACCGGCAGCTTCATCTGGTACGAGCTGATGACCAGCGACGCGGACGCCGCCGCCCGCTTCTACGCCGCCGTCCTCGGCTGGCGCATCACCGCAACGCCGCCGGAGCTGTCCGGCGGACAGGACTACCGCATGCTGGAGCGCGACGACGGCGGCCACGCCGGTGGCCTGATGCAGCTGACGCCGGACATGCAGGCGCAGGGCGCCCGGCCGGCCTGGGTGCATTACCTGCAGGTGGCGGACGTGGATGCGGCCACGCAGGCCATCGCCGCCGACGGCGGGCAGGTGCTGATGCCGAAGATGACGCTGCCGGTCGGCGACATGGCCATGGTTGCGGATCCGATGGGCGCGGCCTTCTACGTGATGCGGCCGGTACCGCCCCCGGGGCAGCCGGATGCCGCGAGCGACGTGTTCGCGGTGGCGCAGCCGCAGCGGGTGCGCTGGAACGAACTGCGCAGCGCGGACGTCCTTCGGGCCTCCGCGTTCTACGGGCGGCACTTCGGGTTCCGGTGCGAGGACACGATGCCGATGGGGCCCGCGCTGGGCGACTACCGGTTCATCGACCACGGCGGCCTGCGCGTCGGCGGGATGATGCAGCGCGCCGCCGCGGATGCCGGCACGGTCGGCTGGATGTTCTATTTCGGCGTGACGTCGATCACCGCCGCACGCCGGGCGATCGAGGCCGGCGGCGGCCGGGTCGATGCAGGCCCGCAGCAGGTGCCGGGCGGGGACTGGACGATGGCCGCGACGGATCCGCAGGGGGCGCGGTTCGGGGTGGTGGGGGCGCTGGGAGGCTAGGCACAGGGGGCCGGCGTGTGCCCGGTCCCTTCGCACTGCGATTATCCATTTTTATCTAACGATAGATACAATATCTTTTTTGAGATATAAACGGATAATCGCATGATCGCCTACCACCGTACCGCGCTCGCGCAGCAACTGGTGCAGGCATTGCAGGGGAAAGCGCTGCTGGGCGATGCGCACAACGGCCTGTTCCTTGCGGCCCCGCGCCGAACCGGCAAGAGCACGTTCCTGCAGGGGGATCTGGCGCCCGCGCTGCGGGAGGCCGGTGTCGAGGTGGTCTATGTGGACCTGTGGGCAGACACCCGCCGCGACCCCGGCGCACTGATCGCGGAAGCGATTGCCCAGGCATCGCAAGCACACCTGGGTCTGGTGGCCCGCACAGCCAGGCGCGCCGGCGTCACTGGCGTCAAGGTGGCGGGCGCCCTGGACATCGACACCAGCAGGATCGGCCAGTTGGAAGGCGGAACCCTGGTCGACGCGTTACGCAGCCTGCATCAGTCGGCAGGCAGGCCGGTCGCGCTGATCGTTGACGAGGCCCAGCACGCCCTGACCAGCGAGGCCGGCGAGATGGCGATGACGGCCTTGAAATCGGCCCGGGACCAGATGAACCTGCCCGGCAAGGTGAACCTGATGCTGGTCATGTCGGGTTCCGATCGCGACAAGCTGTTGCGCCTTGTGGTCAGCGCCGCGGCGCCGTTCTACGGATCACAGATCCAGACACTGCCAATGCTGGACACGGACTTCATTGCCCACATCGCCGGGCTGGTGGAAGCCCAGCGGCCCGATCTGGTACCGGTCGACCGGGCTGCATTGCAGACGGCGTTCGCCTCGTTCGGCCATCGTCCCCAGTTCTTCATGGCAGCGATGGGTGCCGTGCTCAGTCCGTTGTCGGGTCATGGCGGCCGGTTTGAGACGGCCTTGCAGCAGGCGGCACAGGACCAGCAGGCGCGCGACGAATCCCAGATGGAGTCAGACTTCCTGGGCCTCAAGCCCACCGAGCAGGTCGTGCTGTGGCGCGTGCTGGACCAGGGGGCGCGCTTTCGCCCCTATGACGCCGAGGCCTTGCGCTTCTACCGTGACAAGCTGGGGCGCCCGGTGAGCGTCCAACAGGCGCAGAAAGCGCTGGAGTCCCTGCGCCAGCGCACGCCAGCACTGGTATGGAAGTCGGCACGCGGGGAGTACGCGGTAGAAGACGCAGCCATGCACCGCTGGTTTCGGGAACGCCGGGACGGCGGGGCCTGGCCACCGGCACCGTGGCAGGGCAGCCTGCCAGTGCATGGGCCGTGAGCAAGGGGCAGGAGGCTGTCTGACACTGGATGGAAAAGGCTCACGTGGCTCAGTTTGCGTGTGAAATCAACAGTCGCGCGTCGTTAGTCATCTGCTCACGGTTAAAAAAGGAAACGCAATATGGCCAGTAACCCAGCGAAGCCTTCTCCGAAGGTCATCTCATTCGTCAACCTGAAGGGAGGCGTTGGCAAGACAACGCTCGCCGTCAGTTATGCCTCATATCTCGGCAAGACCCAGAAGAAGCGCGTCTTGGTTGTCGATCTCGATCCACAGACCAACACGTCGTTCTGGGTCATGGGCTTCAATGAGTGGAAGGACCACGAATCAAAGAAGGGGACCGTCGCAGACCTGATGGGCGCTACTGCTCAGAACCGCATTGGCAAAAACATGAAGACGATCAAGGACAGCCAGCCTTGGATTCGCGCGGTTCTCCGCCATTGACAATTGCCTGCGCATTCCCAGAGGCTGCGGCCTGCCAGCGGGCAATATTCAGATCGTCGATCAGTTTGGCAACTTGGCTGACTGGACGGTCCGCGAGGAAACCGGCGTGCTGTGGATTCGCAAGGATCGCGGCCCGGTGCTTATCACCCACGATAGCTACGTGCAGATCATCAGAAGCTTCGATGGTCGAATTTCCATTCGGCCTTCGGCAACGTAGCGACGTCTCGGGAGCCATCGACACCCTTCGCCTCTATCGCCTCTAGTTAACTATTGATTTTCGCCAAAAACATGACAACCGATTTGCCTGCCGTGCGTTATGTCTCCAGGATCATTGCTGGAGAATATTGGCATGGTGCAGAAGCGATTGAGCGAGGCGACGAAAAAGCGGTTGCGTGCTGGGCGGATGCTGCAGAAAGGCAAGGGCTGTGCGGAGGTGGCGTTGGCGGTGGGCGTTGCGCGCCAAACCGTGTACACGTGGAAGGCGTTGCTCGATGAAGGCGGCATCGATGCTCTGCGAGCCGTGCCCGGGCGTGGCCGGCCTGCGCAGCTCGATGAGGAGCAATTGGCGTCCGTACGAGCAGCCATCATGCAGAGCCCGACCGAGCATGGATTCGGAACCGAGCTGTGGACCCTCAAGCGGGTGGGCGCTGTCATCGAGCGTCTGCACGGGGTTCGGTTTAGCCAGGGACACGTATGGCGCATCCTGGGATCGCTGGGCTTTAGCCCGCAAAAGCCCGAGAAGCGAGCCATCGAGCGCGACGACGCTGCCGTGCGAAAGTGGAAGCGCAATACCTGGCCAGCGCTTAAAAAAAAGCCCAGCGAGAAGGCCGAGTGATCGTCTTTGTGGACGAATCGGGAATCAGCGAGCGTCCCACCAGAATACGCACCTGGGCACCCAAGGGCCAGACACCCATCATCCAGTTTCACTTCAACTGGAACCATGTGTCTGTGATCGCCGGCCTGACACGCACGAATTGCTTGTTTCGGTTGCACGAGGGCAGCATCAAGAAAGAGGAGATCGTCGAATTCCTCAAGGCGCTCAAGGCCCACTTGAAGCAGCCGCTGCTGGTGATCTGGGACGGCCTGAAGGCGCACCGCAGTCGGTTGGTACGCGAATACCTGGACAGCTTGGGTGGGCACATCCAAATCGCATTCCTGCCACCGTACGCGCCGGACATGAACCCTGTGGAATATCTGTGGGCATGGCTCAAGCGCCACGCCCTTGCCAACTTCTGCCCCAACGACTTGAGCGAGTTGCACACGGCTGCGCGCAACAAGCTCAAGAGTGCCCAGAGGCGCCCCTCGATCATTGCCGCTTGCTGGATGCAGGCTACGCTGTGGTGATGTCATGAATTTAGAGAATCTCAATAGTAGCTGATAAAGGATGCTATCAGCTAAAGGCGCTCCGAAGGAGCGCAAAGTGTGAGCCTACGCCGACCACGAGCGCCTCTTTAGCCCGGCCGCCCTGACTCGCCCCATCTTGTCTCAGAAATTAATGCGCTGTCTCAGACATTAATGGCAAAGAACAACGGTACTGATTACTGGGACAGGGTCACTCCACCGTCACACTCTTCGCCAGATTCCGCGGCTTGTCCACGTCCGTCCCCCGCGCGCAGGCGGTGTGGTAGGCCAGCAGCTGCAGCGGAACCACATGCAGCAGGGGTGACAGCGCCCCGTAGTGCTCCGGCATCCGGATCACGTGCACGCCGTCGCCGCTGTCGATCTGGGTATCGGCATCGGCCAGCACATACAGCACGCCGCCGCGCGCGCGGACCTCGTGCATGTTGCTCTTGAGCTTCTCCAGCAGCGCGTCGTTCGGCGCCACGGTCACCACCGGCATCGCGCTGGTCACCAGCGCCAGCGGGCCGTGCTTGAGCTCGCCGGCCGGGTAGGCCTCGGCGTGGATGTAGCTGATCTCCTTGAGCTTGAGCGCGCCTTCCAGCGCGATCGGGTAGTGCAGTCCGCGGCCGAGGAACAGCGCGTTCTCCATGCGGGCGAAGTCCTCCGCCCAGGCGATCACCTGCGGCTCCAGCGCCAGCACCGCCTGCAGCGCGGCCGGCAGGTGGCGCATGGCCTTGAGGTGTTCGTCCTCCTGGGCCTTGGACAGGCGGCCCCGGGTCTTGGCCAGCATCAGCGTCAGCAGGAACAGGCCGGCCAGCTGCGCGGTGAAGGCCTTGGTGGACGCCACGCCGATCTCGATGCCGGCGCGGGTGATGTAGGCCAGCTTGCATTCGCGCACCATCGCGCTGGTGGCCACGTTGCAGATCGTCAGCGTCTGCGTCATGCCCAGGCTCTGCGCATGGCGCAATGCCGCCAGCGTGTCGGCCGTCTCGCCGGACTGCGTGATCGTGACGACCAGGCTGCGCGGGTTCGGCACCGAGTCGCGGTAGCG
>JAEUOX010000280.1 GCA_016790475.1 Rhodoferax sp.
GTCGTGCGCTGAACGCGCCGACAACCTGCGGTGCTCGCGGCCGGGGCGCATCGCCAAACTCGCTGCGCGCCCTGCGGGCGCTCCGCTCAGACAGTGGCGATGAGAATGTTGACGAAGTGCGCTGCGCGCACCGCCCCGGCCACTGCGCTCCTCGGCGCGCCGCCAAATCGCCCCCACCGGGCTGCGCCTGCCGCGACGCTCTGGAGTAGCGATAGAGAGTTCTGACCTTCGGCACGCAAGACGATCAGCGTCGGCAAGGCAGGCGGGCGTCGACTGCTGTCGCTCTTCGCGACCGCATTGGCGCACCGCGCTCACCCCTCCGCGCACCGGGCCCCCACACGCCTTGGGCGACGCAACAGCTACAAAACGCGCAAGAGGGCGAAGCACCAGCAGACAAAGCAAGCAGGTGCGACGCAATGACGCCCTACTGCGCCTGGAATCCGCTCGCCTTGATGAGCCGGGTCCAGACCTGCGTGTAGGCCTGCTCGCGCGAAGTGAGTTGCTGCGGCGTCATGTAGCCCACCGTCAGGCCCATCGCCGTCAGGCGGTCGCGGACGTCGGGCATCGCCAGCACCTTGGACATTGCGTCGGCGAACTTGTCGATGAAGGCCTTCGGCGTGCCGGCCGGGGCGTAGATGCCGTAGTAGGGCATGTCCTCGAAGCCGCTGAGGCCCAGTTCGGCGAAGGTGGGAACGTCCGGCAGCGTGGCCTGGCGGGCGCCGCCGAGCACGCCGACGACGCGGATCTTGCCGGCCTTGTGCATCTCGATGAAGTCGGGCACCGATCCGATGCCGGCGGCGATCTGGTTGCCCAGCATGTCGGCCATCATCGGGGCGCTGCCGCGGTAGGGCGCGGCCTGCAGGTCCAGCCCGTACTTCTGGCCGACCACCTTGACCAGGAACTCCGGCGTCGAGGCCGGCGCCGGGATGCCGACCGTGCCCTTGCCCGCACCGCTGCCCTTGACCCAGGCCACATACTCGTTGACGCTCTTCGCCGGCGTGCCGCCGGATACGGCCAGTGCGTTCACGAAGGTCGCGAACCCGGCCACCGCGACGAAATCGCGGGTCGGCTCGAAGCCCGGGTTCTTGACGACCTGGGGCAGGATCGAGATCGCGTGGTCGTGCGTCAGGAACAGCGTCATGCCGTCCGGCGCGGCGGCCTTCAGCGCCTGCGCGGCGAGCTGCCCGCCGGCGCCGGCCTTGTTCTCCACGACCACCGGCATGCCGAGCTGGTCCTTCAGCTTGTCGGCGAGCGTGCGGGCGATCGCATCGGTGCCGCCACCGGGCGGAAAGCCGACCAGCAGCTTGATCGGGCCGCTCTGGGCCTGCGCGCCGAGGCCGGAGGCGGCGAGCAGGGCGCCCAGCAGCCATTGGCGGCGGGTGGCGGAGCGAAACGGGGATGTCAGCGTGCTCATCATGGGGGGCTACTCCTTCGAAAAGATCGGGGTGGATCGAATGCGCAACACCGCATTCTCGGCCGCTTCAAGCAGGTTTCGCACCGCGCCTGGATTCAGCGCGCGGCCGCCGCGGCCGCGGACGCCTGGGCCTTCTTCGCAAACTCCGCCCGCAGCGCCTTGAGCTTCTCGCGCGGGTCTTCCTTGACCGTCTTCGCGTCCAGCGCCATCTCGGCGATGAAGCGGCTGGGCTGGCTGGCCACCAGTTCGCGGCCCTTCTTGCGCTTGCGTGTCCAGCTCACGGCCAGGCTGCGCTGCGCGCGGGTGATGCCGACATACATCAGGCGGCGCTCCTCCTGCAGCCGGTCGGTGATGCTCTCATCCTGCGGGCCGTCGGCGCGGCCGCCCGGGGGCGCCTCGTCGGACAGCTTGAAGGGCAGCAGGCCCTCGTTCACGCCCACCAGCAGCACATGCGGCCATTCCAGCCCCTTGGCGGCATGCAGCGTGGACAGTGTCACGACATTCTGGTCGGTCTCGCGCTCGCTGATCGTGGACAGCAGCGAGATCGTCTGCGCCACCTCCAGCAGGTGCTTGATCTCGCTCTGGGTGGTGACGCCGGCCGCATCGTCGATCTGCCCGCCGCAGCGCGCGGCCATCCAGTCGCAGAACTCCAGCACATTCGTCCAGCGGGCGGCGGCCAGCTTCTCGCTGTCCTCGTTGTCGTAGAGGTGCTTCTCGTAGCCGATCTCCTTCAGCCACTCAGCCAGGAAGCTGCGGGCCGCCTCTGCGCCCAGCGTCTGCCGGGCCCGGAACTCCAGGTCGTTCACATAGCGCCCGAACTCATGCAGGCTGCCCACGGCACGTGCTGCCAGCACGCTGCCCAGACTGGCGCTGAACAGCGACTCGAACAGGCTGCATTTGTACTTGCCGGCGAACACGCCGAGCTGCTGCAGCGTCTGGTGCCCGATGCCCCGTTTGGGCGTCGTGATGGCCCGCAGGAAGGCCGGGTCGTCGTTGTTGTTGACCCACAGCCGGAACCAGGCGCACAGGTCGCGGATCTCGGCGCGATCGAAGAAGCTCTGCCCGCCCGACACCTTGTACGGTATCTGCGCCTTGCGCAGCGCCTGCTCGAACACCCGGGCCTGGTGGTTGGCCCGGTACAGCACCGCGAAGTCACGGAACTCCCGGCTGTGCGGCTGCGCGCTGCCGCTCTCGGCGGTACCGGCCCGCAGGCTCTGGATGCGCGCCACCGCGCGCTCGGCCTCGTGCTCCTCATGGTCGGCGTCCACGACGCGCACCGGCTCGCCTTCGCCCAGATCGCTCCACAGGCTCTTCGGGAACAGCTTCGGGTTCGGCCCGATGACATTGTTGGCCGCACGCAGGATCGCGCTGGTGGAGCGGTAGTTCTGCTCCAGCTTGATGACCTTGAGCGTCGGAAAATCGACCGGCAGCTGGCGCAGGTTGTCCAGCGTGGCGCCCCGCCAGCCGTAGATCGACTGGTCGTCGTCGCCGACCGCCGTGAAACGGGCATCGGCACGGTCCGCACCGCCCACCAGATGCTTCAGCAGCGCGTACTGGGTGGCATTGGTGTCCTGGTATTCGTCCACCAGCACATGGCCCAGTGCGGCCTGCCAGCGCTGGCGCACGTCCGGGTGCTCCGTCATCAGCTTCAGCGGCAGGCCCAGCAGGTCGTCGAAGTCCACGCTCTGGTAGGCCGTCAGGCGTTCCTCGTAGCGCGCCATGATGCGCGCCGTCAGCCGCTCCCGGTCGTCCTGGGCCTGGGCCTCGGCCTGCGCGGCGTTCAGGCCCATGTTCTTCCAGCGGCTGATGTCCCACTGCCACTGGCGCGCGGTGGCCGCGTCGGTGGTGCCGCCGCAGTCCTTCAGGATGCTGGTGATGTCGTCGGTGTCCAGGATCGAGAACTGTGCCTTCAGGCCGAGCGCCGCACCATCCTGGCGCAGCATGCGCACGCCCAGCGCGTGGAAGGTGCAGATCAGCACCTCCTTGGCCGGCGCGCCGACCAGGCCGCGGGCCCGCTCGCGCATCTCGGCGGCGGCCTTGTTCGTGAAGGTGATGGCCGCAATGCGGCGGGCCGGCACGCCGGTCTGGATCAGCCGCGCGATCTTGTGCGTGATCACGCGTGTCTTGCCCGAGCCGGCGCCGGCCAGCACCAGGCAGGGGCCGTGCAGGTGGTTGACGGCCTCCTGCTGGGCGAGATTCAGACCGGTGGGAGCGGGAGCGGACATGCGGTACGGGTCGAGGGGAGCGGCGAATCATACAGACGCGGCCGTCCGTGACGATGTTTTGCAGTGGGCAGCATGGTGCGGCGTGCTGCTCGGCGAAAATGCCGTGTGCTCCACGTTCTGCTCGTTACCTTCCCCTTCTTCGCATTGGTCCTGGCCGGGTACCTGGCTGCGCGCCGGCGCATGCTCCCGCTGGAGGCCATCCCGGGCATGAACACCTTCGTGCTGTTCTTCGCGCTGCCCTGCATGCTGTTCCGCTTCGGTGCCAGCACGCCACTGGCGCAGCTGCTGGACGGCACGCTGTTCTTCACCTACCTGTTCTGCGCGCTGGTCATGGTCGGTTTCGTCGTGGCGGTCAGCATGAACCGCCGCATCCGGTGGAACGACGCGGCCTTCGGTGCGCTGGTGGCGGCGTTTCCGAACACCGGTTTCATGGGCGTGCCGTTGCTGGTGGCCCTGCTTGGAGCCGCGGCGGCCGGCCCGGCGATCGTGACCATCGTCATCGACATGGTGATCACCACCTCGCTGTGTGTCGCGCTCTCGCGGCTCGACGGGGCGGACAAGCATGGCGTTGCCCATGCCGCGGGCAATGCCCTGCGCGGCATGCTGGGCAATCCGATGCCCTGGGCCATCCTGCTGGGTGCGCTGGCCTCGGCGGTGCAGCTGGAGCTTCCTGCGCCGGTGGCGCAGACGGTGCGGCTGCTGGCCGACGCCGCCTCGCCGGTGGCGCTGTTCACGATCGGTGCGGTGCTGGCGCGCTCGCAGATGCTGGTGCTGGCCGCGGGTGCGCGGCCGATCCCGCTGCGCGACTATGTCCCGGTGGCGGTGATCAAGCTGCTGGTGCACCCGCTGCTGGTGCTGCTGGTGGGGACGGCCGTGATCCAGGCCGGCCTGCCGCTGGACCGCTTCGCGCTGATCGTGATCGTGCTGGTCGCCGCGCTGCCGAGCGCCAGCAACGTGGCCATGCTGGCCGAGAAGTTCGGCGCCGACAACGGCCGCATCGCGCGCATCATCCTGGTGTCCACCGCGGCCGCGTTCCTGACCTTCTCGGCCGCCGTCTCGCTGCTGGTGCAAAGGGGCTGAGCCGGTGGACGCCACATTCCATTCCTCGCCGGTGCCTCGCTGGTCCTGGGCCGTCGCCTGGCTTGTGGGCCTGTTTGCGCTGGCCGCAGGCAGTGCCTGGGTCTGGAGCAATGAGCAGGGCCGTCAGGCCCTGGCGCGCGAGCAGGCGCTGCACCTCGCCCAGAGCCATGCCCAGGTGCTGCATCGCAATGTCGAACGGGTACTGTCTGCCAACCATGCGCTGGCGGCGCTGGTCTGGCAGTCCGGGGGGCGGCTGGAGAATTTCGAGCAGGCGGCCAGCCGGCTGCTGGTGGTCGACCCCCGGTTTCTGGCGCTGTCCGTCTCGCCCGGCGGCGTGGTCCGCCATGTGGTGCCACTGGCCGGCAACGAGCGGCTGGTCGGCTTTGACGTGCTGAACGACCCGGGCCAGGGCAAGGACGCGCAGTTTGCGCGCGACACCGGCCGGCTGACGGTGGCCGGGCCGCATCCGCTGCAGCAGGGGGGGTTCGGTGTCGTCAGCCGCCTGCCGGTGTTCCTGCCCGGGGGGCTCCATGGCGAGCCGGTGTTCTGGGGCTTCACGAATGTGGCGGTACGTCTGCCGGACCTGATGCACGGCGTGGCGCTGGGGGATCTGGAGCGCCAGGGCTACCACTACGAGCTCTGGCGCCTGGAGGCCGACACCGGCCGCCGGATCACGATCGCCAGTTCGTCGATGGGTGCGATGCTGGACGTCCCGGTGCGCCAGAGCCTGGAGGTCGCCTCCAGCGCCTGGAACCTCGACGTCGCGCCGGCGCAGGGCTGGCTGCAGCGCGACATGATGCTGTGGCGGCTCGCGCTGGTGACGGCGGTGGCCGTGCTGCTGGGCTACCTGGCCCGGCTGCTGCTGGTCGAGCGCGCCTACAAGCACGGGCTGGAGGTGCAGGTGGCCGAGCGCACGGCGGAGATCCTGGCGACGCAGAACCAGCTCAAGTCCACGCTGGACGCGATCCGGGATCCGATGTTCGAGGCCGACCTGGACGGGCTGGTGCATGCCTACAGCGCGCCCGGCGGCAACCTGCTGCCCGAACTGACGGAAAGCCCGGTCGGCAAGACCCTGCAGCAGGTGCTGCCGGCGCAGGCGGCCCGTGTCGTCATGGAGGCCCTGCAGAAGGCCCACCAGCAGGGGCACGCGCAGGGCGACCAGATCTACCTGCCGATCGGTGCCGACGGGCGCTGGTTCGAGCTGTCGGTCGCCCGCAAGGAGGTCGCCCCGGGCGCCGCACCGCGGTTCGTGTCGGTCGTGCGTGACATCACCGGCCACAAGCAGGCCAAGAGCGACGTGCGCCGCCTGGCGTTCTACGACCCGTTGACCGAACTGCCCAACCGCCGGCTGCTGCAGGACCGGCTGGAGCATGCCCTGACCTCCGCGGCGCGCAGCCAGCACCAGGGCGCCCTGCTGCTGATCGACCTGGACAACTTCAAGGCGCTCAACGACACGCTCGGCCACGACAAGGGGGATCTGCTGCTGCAGCAGGTGGCCCAGCGGCTGCGCAACTCGGTGCGCGACTGCGACACCGTGGCCCGGCTGGGCGGCGACGAGTTCGTCGTGCTCGTGGACGACCTCGGGCCGAGCCAGCAGGACGCGGTGACCAACGCGACCGCCGTCGCGCAGAAGATCGTCACGCTGCTGAGCCAGCCCTATGACATCGCCGGGCGCGAGCACCGCAGCAGCACCAGCGTGGGCGTCTCGCTGTTCGGCGCGCATACCGGCACGCTGGAGGAAACCCTCAAGCGCTCCGATGTGGCGCTCTACCAGGCCAAGGCGGCCGGACGCAACACGCTGCGCTTCTTCGATCCGGCGATGCAGGCCGAGGTGGAGGCCCGTGCGGCGCTGGAGGTCGACTTGCGCCAGGCGCTGGCGCAGGACGCGCTGGAGCTGCACTACCAGCCGCAGGTCGGCCCTTCCGACGATGTCGTGGGAGCCGAGGCCCTGCTGCGCTGGACCCATCCGGAGCGCGGCGCGGTGTCGCCCGCCGAGTTCATTGCCGTGGCCGAGCAGTCCGGGCTGATCCTGGACCTGGGCCAGTGGGTTCTGCGCACGGCGTGCGCGCAGCTGCGCCGCTGGGCCGACGACCCGCGCACCAGCGGCCTGACGCTGGCGGTCAACGTCAGCGTGCACCAGTTCCGCCAGGCCGACTTTGTCGCCCGGGTGCTGGGTGCGCTGGACGCCGCCGGCGCGGATGCGCACCGGCTCAAGCTGGAGATCACCGAGAGCATGCTGGCGCAGGATCTGGAGGACATCATCGGCAAGATGGTCGCGCTCAAGGCGCGCGGCGTGGGCTTCTCGCTCGACGACTTCGGCACCGGCTATTCCTCGCTGAGCTACCTGAAGCGGCTGCCGCTGGACCAGCTCAAGATCGACCAGACCTTCGTGCGCGACGTGCTGACCGATCCGAACGACGCCGCCATCGCCCGCACCATCGTCGCGCTGGGACAGAGCCTGGGCCTGTCGGTCATCGCCGAAGGCGTGGAAACCTGGGGGCAACGGGCCTTCCTGGCCTCGCACGGCTGCACGCACTGCCAGGGCTACCTGATCAGCCGCCCGCTGCCCGCCGCGCGCTTCGAGGACTACCTGCGGAACGACCCGCAGCAGCGGCTGCAGGCCTGAAACGGTTCGCCGTACGGCACAAGCCGGTCCCCGCGGGCCGGGGGCTGCGCCCCATAATGCCAGCCACCTGCCGCCCTCCGGAGTCCGCATGAACGACGCGCTGAACGCCCCCCCGCCCGGGCCTGCTGCCCGCAACCTGCCGCCCTGGCTGTCGCTGGACGGGGCGGTGGCCGTTGTCACCGGTGGTGGCACGCACCTGGGCCTGGCCATGGCCACGGCACTGGCCGAGCTCGGGGCCAGCGTCTACCTGCTGGGCCGCCGCGCCGAGGTCGTGCAGGCCAGTGCCCAGGCGCTGCAGGCGCGCGGGCTGCAGGCCCATGCGGTCGGCGGCGACGCGGCCGACGAGGCCGCGATGGAGCAGATCGTGCAGGACATCCAGCGCCGCCATGGCCGGCTGGACGTGATGGTCTGCAATGCCGGCGGCGCCTTCGGCACGCAGATGGCGCCGAACATTTCGGTGGCCGACCTGGAGGCCACGCTGCGCCTGAACGTGACGACGACGCTGGTCAGCGCGCAGACGGCCGCCCGGGCCATGATGGCGCGCCGGCAGGGTGCGATCATCACGATCGGATCGTTGCATGCGACGCTGGGCAGCGACCCGCGGCTGTACGCGCCCGGGTTCAAGCGCTCGACGCAGTCCTACCACGCGTCCAAGGGCGCCATCCTGAACCTGACGCGCGCGCTGGCCTGCGAGCTGGCGCAGTACAACATCACGGTCAACTGCATCAGCCCGGGCCAGATTCCCAAGCCCAGCCTGGACGACTTCACGCGCGAGAACTTCCGCAACAACGTGCCGCTCGGCCGCCTGGGCGTGCCGTCCGACCTGGCCGGCGCGGTGGCGCTGTTTGCCACCGCGTCCGGGCGCTGGATCACCGGGCAGAACCTGACGGTCGACGGCGGCTGGTCGGCCTGGTGAGGCCGGGGCCGCCGGCCGTCAGATTGCCAGCGGGTCGACGTCCAGCGCCCAGCGCAGCAGCCCCCGGCCGGCCGGCGTCTGCCGCGTCGCATGCAGCACCGCATGCCAGTGCGCCAGGAAGGTCTGCAGCGCCGGCCGGGACGGGCTCTCGAGCAGCATCTGCGCCCGCTCGACATTCGCGACCCGCTGCATGCCCATCGGCACCGCCGGGTAGACCGTCACCAGCGCGAAGCCGGGCAGGTCGGCCAGCGCGTCCGTGGCGGCGGCGGCCGCCGCCGTCAGGAAGGCCTGCGCGACTTCCTGCGTGCGGGCCTCCGCCCGCAGCAGGGCCTGGAAGCTGAACGGCGGCAGCCCGGCGGCCCGCCGTTCGGCCAGCTGCTGCGCCGCGAAGGCCGGGTAGTCGTGGCGCTTGAGCGCCTCGAACAGCGGGTGTGCCGGATGGAAGGTCTGCACCCACATCTCGCTGCGCGTGCGGATGCCGGCATCGCGTCCGGCGCGCCCGGCGGCCTGCATCAGCAGGCTGAACAGCCGCTCCGGGGCGCGGAAGTCGCTGGAATACAAGGCCCCGTCTGGATTGACCGCCGCGACCAGCGTGATGCGCCGGAAATCATGGCCCTTGGCCACCATCTGTGTGCCCACCAGCACGTCGACCTCGCCTGCATGCACCTGGGCCAGCTGGGTCTGCAGGCTGCCCTGCTGGCGCGTGCTGTCGGCGTCGATGCGCCCGACCCGCACCGGCGTGCCGTCCGGCCGCTGCAGGTTGCCCAGCAGGCCCGCCAGCTGCTCCTGCAGCTGCTCCGTGCCGCGGCCGACCGGCAGGATGTCCAGGTTGCCGCATTCCGGGCAGGCGCGCGGCACCGGCTCGGTGTAGCCGCAGTGGTGGCAGCGCAGGCTGCGGTCGATCTTGTGGAACACCCGGTAGGCGCTGCAATGCGGGCAGTCGCTCTTCCAGTCGCAGGCGGTGCACTGCAGCACCGGTGCATACCCCCGCCGGTTCAGGAACACCAGGCTCTGCTCGCCACGCGCCACGCGTTCCCGGATCGCCTCCAGCAGCGGCGGCGCAAAGACCGCGCGGCGCGGCTGGTGGTTCATGTCGACGCGCCGCACCAGCGGCAGCTGCGCCTGCTCGCCGATCCGGCTGGGCATGTGCAGCCGCTGGTAGCGTCCGCCTTCCGCGGCCGGCCGGCTGTGGTGCCAGGTCTCCAGCGAGGGCGTGGCACTGCCGAGGATCACCCGCACGCCTTCCTGCTGCCCGCGGTAGACCGCCAGATCCCGCGCGGAGTAGCGGGCGCCCTCCTGCTGCTTGTAGCTGGGGTCGTGCTCCTCGTCGACGACGATCAGGCGCAGCTGCGGCACCGAGGCGAACACCGCCATGCGGGTGCCCAGCACGACGCGGGCCTGCCCGCTGTGGGCCGCCAGCCAGCTGCGCAGGCGCTGCGGCGGCGTCATGCCGCTGTGCATGGCGACGACCGATGCCGGTCCATGCACCGGCGCGAAGCGCGCCTCGAAGCGGGACTGCAGCTGCGGCGTCAGGTTGATCTCGGGCACCATCACGATGACCTGGGCCTGCGGGTCCTGCTGCAGCAGGGTCTGCACGCATTGCAGGTAGACCTCGGTCTTGCCGCTGCCGGTGCTGCCGTACAACACGAAGGTGCCGCTGCCCGCGTGCAGCTGTGCCAGCACCGCCTGCTGCTCCGCGCTCAGTGCCAGCGGGGGCTCGGCGGGTGGCAAGGGCCCGTCAGGTGCGACGGCTTTGCGGCGCAGCCGGCGCTGCATCTGGCCGTCGCTGAGCTCGCGCAGCTGCGGCGGCAGCGCCGCCAGCGCGACCTCACCCAGCGAACGCTGGTAGTAGCCGGCCGCGAAGGCCACCAGCCGGCGCCAATGCGCCGACAGCGGTGCCACCCCGCCCAGCACCGCGGCCACGTCGCGCAGCTTGTCCGGGTCGTGCGCGGGTGGGTGCTCCGGTGTCGGGGCATCCCAGACGACCCCCAGCAGTTCGCGGCTTCCCAGCGGCACGCGCACCAGGCTGCCGGGGGGCAGTTCCTGCGCGCTGCGGTAGCTCAGCGGACCGCTCAAAAGGCTGTGTGCCGGGGTCTGGACAGCGACCGAAACCTGGTGCATCGGGGCAACGCCGATTTGGCCCTGCATGTTGATGTGAACTTGTGAAATGGGCCTTAAGTGCTTGATCCGTAAGTACTTTGAGGATCATCCAAGGATTCTGTGGATAACTTTGTTGATATTTGCCTGCCACCCTCGCCAAACCCTTGCAAATCAAGGGTTTTGCTGGAATGCCCGCCAAAGCGGCAAAGCAGTGAATTCCATAGAAATCAAGTACTTAGCGCCGCTCCTCCTTTTGTAGCAAACCGGGCTGCAGGAGTGTCGGTGGCGCGCCACGCCCCTTAATTTTTGTGCATAAGTCAGGGTTCACCAACCAGAAACAGCGCAAAAAAGTGGTAGGCGCGCCACGTCGAATCAGTGCTGGCGCATCCGCCGGGAGCCCGCATGGACCGCCTCCACCAGCGCCGCGACATGGTCCGGCGGCGTGTGCTGGCTGATGCCATGCCCGAGGTTGAAGATGTGGGTCGGACCGACCTGGTCCGGGTCCCCGGCCGGGGCCTGGTGCGGCGCTCCGAAACTGGCCAGCGTGCGCTCGACTTCGGCTGCGATCTGGCGGGGGTCGGCAAACAGCACGTTCGGGTCGATGTTGCCCTGCAGCGCCTTGCCCGGCCCGCCGGCCTGCCCGCCGACCGCGGCGCGGGCCCGGCCGAGGTTCACCGTCCAGTCCAGGCCGAGCACCTCGCAGTCGAGCCGGCCCATGTCGTCCAGCCACAGGCCACCCCCCTTCGTGAACACGATGCGCGGAATGCGCGCGCCGGCGTGTTCGCGCCGGAGTTGCGCCAGCACCCGGGCGGTATAGGCCAGGCTGAAGGTCTGGAAGTTGCCGTCGGCCAGCACGCCGCCCCAGCTGTCAAACACCATTACCGCCTGCGCGCCGGCCTCGATCTGGGCGTTCAGGTAGGCGGCCACGGCATCCGCGTTGATGGCCAGGATGCGGTGCATCAGGTCCGGGCGGGCGTACATCAGCGTCTTGACGTGGCGGTAGTCGTCCGAGCCGGCGCCCTCGACCATGTAGCAGGCCAGCGTCCACGGGCTGCCGGAGAAGCCGATCAGCGGCACGCGGCCGTTCAGCGCGCGCCGGATCGATGTGACGGCATCAAACACGTAGCGCAGCTTGTCCATGTCCGGCACGGCCAGCGCCGCCACGGCGGTCTCGTCGCGCACCGACTTCGCAAACTTCGGGCCCTCGCCCAGCGCGAAGCTCAGGCCCAGGCCCATCGCGTCGGGCACGGTCAGGATGTCGCTGAACAGGATCGCCGCATCCAGCGGATAGCGGTCCAGCGGCTGCAGCGTGACCTCGGTGGCGTAGTCGGTATTGGTCGCCAGACCCATGAAGCTCCCCGCCTTGGCGCGGGTGTCCCGGTATTCCGGCAGGTAGCGGCCGGCCTGGCGCATCAGCCAGACGGGCGTGTGGTCGGTGGCCTGGCGCAGGCAGGCGCGCAGGAAGCTGTCGCTCTGCAGCGGCGCGAAGGCGCCCGTCGAAGGGGAGGAAGCGGTCATCCGGCTATTGTGGCACCAGCCACGGGGGCCGGCCCCCGGTGCGCCGCCAGGGCGCTCAGACCACGCTCAGCGGCGCGGGCTGGGAGGCGGCAAATAGCGCGGCGTGCTCGCTGCACTGGCCGTCCACCGATTCCGGCCACCAGCCCGACGGATGCTCGCCGTCCTCGTCGGGGCGGGTCGGGGCGAAGTCGGAGTGCGGCGCCTCGGCGGGCTGCGGATCCCCGGCGCTGGACTGTGGCTCGCCGGCCGGAGGGTTGGATGAATGGTTCACATGCGGCTCCCTGAAGCTGCACCGCCGGTGCAGGCATGGGCTGGCACTATAGCCGGCTTCGGCGCGGATGAACAGGCGTCCGAACGGCCTACAGCCGCGCGAGCGCGGCACGCACATCCTGCACGCTGAGCAGCTCGGACAGAACCACCGGCGGCTGGCCGGCCCGGTAGAACACGTACACCGGCACGCCATTGCGGCCCAGCCGGGCCAGGGCCTCGGTGATGGCCGGGTCGCGGCGCGTCCAGTCCGCCCGCAGCAGCGTGACCTTGCGCTGCGCCAGCTCCGCCAGCAGGCCGGTGTCGCCCAGCGTGGTCTTCTTGTTGACCTGGCAGGTCACACACCAGGCGGCGGTGAAATCGACGAACACCGTCTGGCCGCTGGCGGTGAGCTGCTCGACGCGGCCCGGCTGCCAGGCCTCCCAGCCAGCCGCCAGGCGCTCGGCCGGCGCGCTGTCGGGGCGCACCACCAGGGGCGCCAGGCTCCAGGCCAGCGCCGCAAAGGCCAGCCCGGCCAGGCCGATGCCGACAGCACGGGTGCGACCGGCGAGCTGGAAGGTCCAGACCAGCAGCGCCAGCGCGACCAGCAGCGCCAGCAGCGCACCGGCGCCATTGATGCCGCTCTGCTGGCCCAGCACCCAGACCAGCCAGACCACGGTGGCGAACATCGGGAAGGCCAGGAAGCGCCGCAGCGTCTCCATCCAGCGCCCCGGCCGCGGCAGTGCGCGCGCGAACCCCGGCACCAGACTGGCAAGAAGATAGGGCAGGGCCAGGCCCAGGCCCAGCACCGCGAAGATGGCCAGCGCCTCGCCGGCCGGCAGCGTCGCGGCCAGGCCGAGGGAGGCGCCCATGAACGGTGCGGTGCAGGGCGACGCCACCGCGACCGCCAGCACGCCGGTCAGGAAGGCGTCGGCCACCGGCTGGCGTGCCTGCCAGGCCGCGATCGAGGACGGCAGCACCTGGCGGAACTCGAACAGGCCGGCCAGGTTCAGGCCGATCAAGGTGAACAGGCCGGCCAGCAGGGCCACGACGGCCGGATCCTGCAGCTGGAAACCCCAGCCCAGGCGCTCCCCGGCGCTGCGCAGCGCCAGCATCACCGCACCGAGCGCGACAAAGCTCAGCACCACGCCGGCGGTGTAGGCCAGGCCGCTGGCGCGGGCGGCGCGCCGGTCGCCGCCGTGCTGCGCGAAGCCCAGCACCTTGATCGCCAGCACCGGGAACACGCAGGGCATCAGGTTCAGGATCAGCCCGCCGAGCAGCGCCCCGGCCAGCGCCGCCCACAACCCGAGGGACGGGCCTGCCGGCATCGTCACCGGCGGCGGGAGCGGCAACTGGCCAGCCGGCGCCGGTGCCATCGTGGGCCAGGTGCCCTGCACCGGGAGCTCCGCCCGATGCCCCTGGCCGTTGAAGGCCAGCACGACCGGCATCATCGCCGGCGCATTGCTGCGCTGGGCGGACAGCGGGATGCTGGCCGTCCAGACCGGGCCCTCCCAGGCCTGCTCCCAGCGGGCGGCGTTGTCGATGACTTCCGGTGACTCCGGCAGGAACTCCAGCGTCTTGCCCTGCAGCGCGGCCGGCAGGTTGTCGAGCCGCAGCGCGATCGCGCGCGGGCCGACCGTCAGCCGGTTGCCGGGCGAGGCCGGCAGCGCGCGCGGCTGCGCCTGCAGCGCCGCGTCGAAGGCCGCACCGTGCGCCGCGAGCGAACTGCGCACCGGGATGCGCAGCGTGAACCCGCCGTCCTGCGGGATGCACTCCTGCTTGCAGACCAGCCAGGACGCGCGCAGCCGCACCTCCAGGTCCCCCGCGAGCGGGCCGGGCTGGAAGGACGGGTCGATCGTCAGCGGCACCGGTAGCAGCACCGTGCCCTCGTAGCCGTAATTGGCCAGCGTGCCGATCGGAATCTTGCGCGGCAGCGGCCAGGCGATGTCGCCGGCCGTCACGCCGGCGGGCAGCGTCCACTGCAGCACGGTGGCCAGGCCGGAATCGCCCGGATTCTTCCAGTAGGTATGCCACTCCGGCTTGTGCGTGATCTGCAGCCCGACCCAGACCGGCTTGCCCGGCTGGGCGCCGTCCGGCGCATGGGCCAGCAATTCGGCGCGGACCTGTTCGGTCGTGACCACGGCGCCGGTCCCCTGGGCCAGGGCGGCGGCCGCCGGCCACAGCACGGCAAGCAGCGCCAGCAGGCCCGCGACCAGGCGGCAGTAAGTGACGGCAATACGGGTCATCACGCAGTGGGAGGGCGTCGGGCCGCTCAAAGTTCCTCGGCGCTCCGGAACACCGCCGGCAGGCGGGTCGGCTGGTGGATGCGCAACTGCTTGTGGACCTGCTCCTGCCCGAAGACCACCTCGATGCGGTGGACCGGCACACCGAACAGCGGCGCCAGGAAACGCAGCATGTGGTCGGTCGCCCGGCCACCGACCGGCGCGGCGGTGACGCTGACCCGCAGTTGCGTGCCATGCGGCTTGCCGATCGCGTCGCGCGGGCTGCCCGGCTTGCCGAGGATGTTGACGATCAGCGTGTCGCCCTCCCAGGCATAGAAGCTCTCGCCGGTGCGGTTGCGCGGGCGCATTGCCGGGGTGCTCCGGGCTCAGTCGGCGAATCCGAGCACGACCCGCCGGGTGCTGGCGCTCTTCTTCTCGATGCGCGTGACCACCACCGCTCCGATCTCGGCGGTGTTGGCCACATGCGTGCCGCCGCAGGGTTGCAGGTCGATCACCTGCGCGTCGCCGATGCGGATCGTGCGCACACTGCCGCTGCCGCGCGGGGGCTGCACGCTCATGCTGCGGACCAGCGCCGGGTTGGCGTCCAGCTCGGCATCGGTGACCGCGCCGACCGTCAGCGGATGCGCCTCGGCCACCAGCCGGGCGATGCCGGCCGTCAGGGCCTCGCGGTCCAGCGGGTCGGTCATGTGGAAATCCAGCCGCGCGTACTCGGGCGTGATCGAGCAGCCGTTGACCAGCTGCGGCACCAGATGGCACAGCAGGTGGGTCGTGGAGTGCAGGCGCATCAGCCGGTGGCGCCGCGCCCAGTCGAGCCGGGCCCGTACCCGGTCGCCCGGCTGCAGCCCGGTCAGGTCCACCGGCTGCGCCGGGTCGGGCAGATGGCAGATGTCGGCCGTGAAGCGGCCCTCGGCATCCTTGCCCTTGCGGGTATCGATGATCGGCAGCACCTGCCCGGCCAGCGCGCCCTGCAGCACCTGCAGCACGCCGCTGTCGCCGGCCTGGCCGCCACCCAGCGGGTAGAACACCGTGCGGTCCAGCACGATGCCCCGCGGGCCGACGGACTGCACCGTGGCCTCGCACTCGCGCAGCGTGGCATCGCTCCGAAACAGGTCCAGCGTCATGCGTCCAATAATACCGGCATGCCTGTTTCCCCGGCTGTGCCGCCGCGCATCATCCTCAGCACGCTGAATGCCCGCTATGCCCATGCGTCGCTCGGGCTGCGCTACCTGCTGGCGAACATGGGGGCGCTGCGCGCACAGACCGCGCTGCGCGAATTCACGATCGCCCGCACACCGGAGGCGGTGGCCGGCGCGCTGCTGGACCTGTTCGGGCCGGAGCAGCCCGGCCAGGTGCAGGTGCTCGGCCTGGGTGTGTATATCTGGAACGTGCGCCAGACGGAGCGGCTGCTGCAGGCCCTGCGCGCGGCCCGGCCGGCGCTGAAGATCGTGCTCGGCGGGCCAGAGGTGAGCCACGAACTGGCGTCCCAGCCGCTGGTGGCGCTGGCCGACCATGTGATCACCGGCTGGGGCGACGTCAGCTTCGCGCGCCTGTGCCTGGCGCTGCTGCACGGTCCCCGGCCGCTGCAGAAGGTGGTCGCCGGCGAGCAGCCGCCGCTGGACAGGCTGGCGCTGCCTTATGACGAATACACCGAGGAGGATCTGGCCCACCGCGTCGTGTATGTCGAGGCCTCGCGTGGCTGCCCGTTCCGCTGCGCGTTCTGCCTCAGCGCGCTGGACCGCACCGCCTGGGCCTTCGATCTGCCGCGTTTCCTGGCGGCGCTGGAGCGGCTGTACCGGCGCGGCGCGCGGCGCTTCAAGTTCGTCGACCGCACCTTCAATCTGAAGGTGGATGCCGCGGCGCAGATCCTGCAGTTCTTCCTGGACCGGCTGGCGGCGGACGGCGCCGGGCTGTTCGTGCACTTCGAGCTCATCCCCGACCACCTTCCGGCGCGCCTGCGGGAGCTGGTGGCGCGGTTTCCGGCCGGCGTGCTGCAGTTCGAGGTCGGCGTGCAGACCTTCGATCCGCAGGTGCAGGCCCGCATCCAGCGCACGCAGGACGATGCCCGCACCGAGGCGAACCTGCGCTGGCTGGTGCAGCATTCGCGGGCCCATGTGCATGCCGACCTGATCTTCGGGCTGCCAGGCGAGACGCTGGCCGGCTTCGCCCGGGGTTTCGACCGCCTGCTGGCGCTCGGTCCCCAGGAGATCCAGCTCGGCGTGCTGAAGCGCCTGCGCGGCACGCCGCTGGCGGCCAGCGCGGCGGAACAGGGGCTGGTCTTCGATGGCGAGCCGCCCTATACGGTGCTTTCGACGCCGGACGTGTCGGCCGGGGAACTGTGCGAATTCCAGCGGCTGGCCCGCTACTGGGACCTGATCGCGAACTCCGGCCGCTTCACGCGGACGCTGGCGCTGGTGCTGGCGGGGACGGGCAGCGGGCCGTCCGCCTTCGCCGCCTTCCGGGCGCTGTCCGCCTGGCTCTGGGAGCGCACCGGCACGACCCAGGGCCTCAGCCCGGAACAGCTGGTCGACCTGCTGGCCGGCTACCTGGGCGGGCAGCCGGGTGCGGACCCGGCGACGGTCGAGCGCGCCCTGCTGGAGGACTACCTGGCCAGCGGTGCGCGGGCCCGCCCGCAGCGGCTGCGCGCAAGGATGCCGCGCGGTGCGACCCCGGTGCGACACGGGCCGCAGGCCGTGCCGGCGCGTCAGCAGCAGCATCTGGCGGGCGCGCCAAGTGTTGTTTCGGGGTTGAATTTCGCTGCTGAGTTACCATCTGGATGAACCAAATCCCCTGCTTGCCCTCTGACTGAACGCATGAAACACCTGTTTTCACACTATTCCAGGAGGTCGATCGATGGCCAAAGCTGAGGCAAAAACCGCGGTCATGGCCGACGGCCTGCGTTACAAATCCAAGGCATCGGGCTCGCCGTTTGCCGCGGCGGCGTCCTTTGGTGGCGCCACGATGTCCTGTTTCATGTGCGGCAAGCACCGGCCGCGTTCGCTGATGGGCACCCGCAAGGTGGCCGGCAAGTCCCAGACGGTCTGCGCGCCCTCCTGCAAGGAACTTGACCAGACGCTCGCCGCACGCGGCTGACCGGCAGGCGCCACCGGCGTCAGAAGTCGACGGAGAGCCGCGCGGACAGCATGTGTCCGCGCCGGCCGTAGATCTTCCCCTCCAGATAGGAGAACTGGTAGTTCCAGTTCCCGGAGCCGCCCAGGCTCCCTTGCACCACCGGCCCCAGCCGCTGTGAGCGGCTACCGGACGGCGCCCAGTGGTCCCATTCGCCCAGTTCCCCGAAACCGCGCAATCCGAACTGGAATTCCGGGCGCCAGCGGTAGACCGCCTGCCACTGGTACTTGAACTGGGTCGGCCGGGCCTTGGCCAGCCCCCAGGGCCGCTCGAACAGCAGGTTCGCGTTCAGGCGCCAGCGCCCCCACTCGGTCTGCATCGCGGGCCCGAACTCCAGCGCATGGCCGCCGCCATCGTTGTAGTGCAGCAGCAGCGTGTGCAGCGCGACATCCACATCGAACTGCCCCTGGGTCAGCAGGAAGTCGTTCTGCCATTGCAGGCTGCTCCAGTGCGTGGCCTGGCTGGCGGAGCCGATGTAGCTGGCCAGCACCTCGGTGAACCAGCGCTTGTGGAGGCCGTAACCCACGCCGATCTCCGGCCAGACGACGGTCGAGCCGCCGTGCAGCCGCACCGTCCAGTAGCGCATGTCGACGCGCGCCACCGCATCCGCCTCGTACACCGGCACCACGTAGTAACCGGGATCGGCCTGGGCCCCGGCCATGGCCACCAGCAGCCCGGCACAGAGGGCCTGCAGCGGGTGGCGGTACGGCGTGGCCATGGCGGGGTCTCAGGGCGTGGGTGCGGACTTCCAGTGCTGCACCGCGCGCTCCAGATTCGTCCGGGCCTGCGCCTCGCGGGCGGCATGGAACAGCTCAGTGTGGTAGATCCGCGGGCGGTCCAGGAACTGCTGCAGGATGCGCCAGCGGCGCTGCCGGAAGGCGTCCTCCGGTACGTCGGCGAATTCGGTGCGGATCTGCGCCTCGTAGCGCGCAAAGACCGCCGGAGGCGCGCCCAGGATCGCCAGGTCGACATCCAGCAGGATCTCCTGGTCGCCGGTCCGGGGCGGCACATCGTGGCAGGTGGCCATGACCAGCGCATGCACCCGTTGCGCCACCTCCGGGGCGGCGCCCGCCTGCAGCAGGCTGGCCTGCGCCCAGTCCGCGCTGCGCGCCTCGTTGCCCGGCACGCCGATGTCGTAGATCGCATCATGGAACCACAGCGCCAGAGCGATCTCGCCCGGGTGCTGCGCCAGCGGCTGCAAGGTGTCGAAATGGCGCAGGCAGGCATCCAGATGTTCGGTGGCGTGGTAGTGCCGGTGCGGCTCGGCATAGCGGGCGCGCAGGGCCTCCAGCAGGCCGTCCGGCGGTGTCAGGCCCAGCGTCTGCCAGGAGGTGGTCCAGCGGTGGGCGGGGGTCTGCATGGCGGCATGGTAGCGCCGCGGCGCCCGGCGCGCCATGGGCCGGTGCGATGGGGTGCGCGTCAGGCCGTCCAGGCCTCGCTGAGCTCCCACAGCCGCAGCGCCTGCCGACTGTCCTGCCCCAGTGCGCTGGGCGCGCGGACGCGGCACTTGTCGTAATACAGGCCGGTCTCGCCGGCACAGGCCGGGTCGGTCGCGCAGTACAGCGTGGTGCGGGCACCCTCCTCGGTGGAGATCATCCGCAGCTTGATCAGGCTGCGCAGCGGCCACGGCACCGAGCGCCAGACGTCGGACGCGACGACACCCGGGTGCAGCGCGTAGGTGTGCACGCCGCTGCCGGCCAGCCGCCGCCCCAGCGCGGCGCTGAACCACACGTTGGCCAGCTTGGATACCGCGTACTCCTGGATGCCGGTGCGCGTGCGCGTCGGGCGCCGCAGCGCCTCCCAGTCGACATGATCGGTGCGGGTATGGGCCCGGCTGGCGACCGTGACAATGCGTGCCGGTGCCGAACTGCGCAGCCGCTCCAGCAGCAGTTGCGTCAGCAGGAAGTGGCCCATGTGGTTGACGCCGAAGGCCAGCTCGAAGCCGGAGGCAGTGAAGCCGCGGCTGCCGGCCAGCCCGGCGTTGTTCACCAGCAGGTGCAGTGGCAGCCCGCGCCCCAGGAAATCCGCCGCGCACTGCCGCACCGACGCGAAGTCCGCCAGGTCCAGCGTCAGCGCCTCCACCCTGGGATTGCCGGTGGCGGCGCGCAGCGCGTCTGCGGTCGCCCGGGCCCGCTCCGGGCTGCGGCAGGCCACGAAGACCTGCATCTGCTGGCGTGCCAGCTCACGGGCGGTGACCAGGCCGATGCCGGTGTTGGCGCCGGTGACCAGCGCGACGCGCGGTTCGACGGCCGAAGCGGGGGGGGTGAGTGTCATGGCGATGGACGGAAAAGCGGGTTGGCGGAGGCGCGGGTGTGCAGCGTCGACTGTAGCGGCGCCGGTACCCGACTGCAGCCGGCTCATTCGCGCTTTGTATGGCCGCATGTCCGAAATCAATTTGACCTGCCGGCCCGGCTGCTCCGACACTAGCCTGCCGCCCGGGGCGCATCCCCTGGCACGACACCAGCCAACCACGGGAGACAGCATGGCACCGGCACCCGACAGCGCCGCACCCGCCGCCACGGACCAGACCGTGGCCGAGATCATCCGCAGCCGCCAGCACCTGCCCGGCGCGCTGCTGCCGATCCTGCACGGCATCCAGGACGCGCTGGGCCATGTGCCACCCGAGGTGGTGCCCGACATCGCGCAGGCGCTGAACCTTTCGCGTGCCGAGGTGCATGGCGTCGTCAGCTACTACCACCATTTCCGCAGTGCCCCGGCCGGTGCCCAGGTGCTGCAGGTCTGCCGCGCGGAGGCCTGCCAGGCCATGGGCGCGCAGGCGCTCTGGCAGCATGCCTGCACGCGGCTGGGCCTGCAGGCGGCTGGCACCACGGCCGACGGCGCCGTCACGCTGGAGCCGGTCTACTGCCTGGGCCTGTGTGCCTCGTCGCCGGCGGTCGCGCTGGATGGCCAGGTGCAGGGCCGCGTCGGCCCGGCCCGGCTGGACGCGCTGCTGAACCGTCCGCGGGAGGCCGCATGCCCGTGACCGTCTATGTCCCCCGGGATTCCGCCGCGCTCGCGGTGGGTGCCGACGCGGTGGCCGCGGCCATAGCGGCTGGCGCGCAGGCGGCCGGTGTCGACCTGCAGCTGGTGCGCAACGGTTCGCGCGGCCTGTTCTGGCTCGAGCCGCTGGTCGAGGTGGCCACCGAGACCGGCCGCGTGGCCTATGGCCCGGTCACGCCCGAGGACGTGCCGGCGCTGTTCGCGGCCGGTTTCCTGCAGGGCGGCGCGCACCCGCTGTGCCAGGGCCCGACCGACGCGATCCCGTTCCTGCAGCGGCAGGAGCGCCTGACCTTCGCCCGCATGGGTCTGACCGACCCGCTGTCGCTGGCCGACTACCAGGCCCATGCCGGCTTCGACGGCCTGCGCCGGGCCTTGCAGCTGGCGCCGGCCGAGGTCGTGCAGCAGGTGCTGGACTCCGGCCTGCGCGGGCGCGGCGGCGCCGCTTTCCCGGCCGGCATCAAGTGGAAGACGGTCGCCGGCCTGCAGGCCGCGCAGAAGTACATCGTCTGCAATGCCGACGAGGGCGACTCCGGCACCTATTCCGACCGGATGACGATGGAGGGCGACCCGTACATGCTGATCGAGGGCATGGCGATCGCCGGCATCGCGACCGGTGCCACCGAGGGCTATGTCTACATCCGCTCCGAGTACCCGCATGCCGTGGCGACGATGACCGAGGCCATCGCCCGCGCGACGGCGGGGGGCTTCCTCGGCGACAGCGTGCTGGGCAGCGGCCGGCGCTTCGTGTTGCATGTGCGCAAGGCGGCCGGCTCCTACGTGTGCGGCGAGGAGACCGCGATGCTCGAGAGCCTGGAGGGCAAGCGCGGCATCGTGCGGGCCAAGCCGCCGATCCCGGCGGTCAGCGGCCTGTTCGGGAAGCCCAGCGTCATCAACAACGTGATCACCTTCGCCAGCGTGCCGCTGATCCTGGCGCGCGGCGCGGACTTCTACCGCGACTTCGGCATGGGCCGCTCGCGCGGCACGCTGCCGATCCAGCTGGCCGGCAACGTGCGCTTCGGGGGCCTGGTCGAGAAGGCCTTCGGCGTCACCCTGCGCGAGCTGGTGTTCGGTTATGGCGGCGGCACCGCATCCGGGCGGCCGGTCAAGGCGGTGCAGGTGGGCGGCCCGCTGGGCGCCTACGTGCCCGAGTCGCAGTGGGACGTGCCGCTCGACTACGAGGCCTATGCCGCGATCGGTGCGGTCGTCGGCCATGGCGGCATCGTCGTGCACGACGACACCGTCGACATGGCGCAGATGGCGCGCTACGCGATGGAGTTCTGCGCGATCGAGTCCTGCGGCAAGTGCACGCCCTGCCGCATCGGCTCGACGCGCGGTGTCGAGGTGATCGACCGCATCCGCGAAGGCGGCGCGCGGCACGCGCAGCAGGTGCATCTGCTGCGCGACCTGTGCGACACCATGGTGCACGGCTCGCTGTGCGCGATGGGCGGCATGACGCCCTACCCGGTGCTGTCCGCGCTGGACCACTACCCGCAGGATTTCGGTCTGGCCGTTGCCGACCGCCAGGCGGCCTGACCGCCTGCCCTCAGGAGACCCGCATGCTTGACCATCTCTCCACCCCGGACCACGGCACGCCGCGACGCGAATCCGCGCAGCAGGTGACCCTCGAAATCGACGGCGAGCGCGTCACCGTTCCGGCCGGCACCTCGCTGATGCGCGCGGCCATGGACGCCGGCGTGCGCGTGCCCAAGCTGTGCGCCACCGACAGCCTGGAGCCCTTCGGCTCCTGCCGGCTGTGCCTGGTCGAGATCGAGGGCCGCAAGGGCTTTCCGTCCTCCTGCACGACGCCGGCCGAGGCCGGCATGAAGGTGCGCACCCAGACGCCGCGCCTGCAGCAGCTGCGCAAGGGCGTCATGGAGCTCTACATCTCCGACCATCCGCTGGACTGCCTGACCTGTTCGGCCAACGGCAACTGCGAGCTGCAGGACATGGCCGGCGTGACCGGCCTGCGCGAGGTGCGCTATGGCCAGGCCGGCGCCAACCATTTCAGTGGCGACAGCAAGCCGGCCGTCGACGATTCCAACCCCTACTTCAGCTACGACGCCTCCAAGTGCATCGTCTGCAGCCGCTGCGTGCGCGCGTGCGAGGAGACGCAAGGCACCTTCGCGCTGACGATCAGCGGGCGCGGCTTCGAGTCGCGGGTGTCGCCCGGGCAGAACCAGCCCTTCATGGAATCCGAATGCGTCAGCTGCGGCGCCTGCGTCGAGGCCTGCCCGACGGCCACGCTGCAGGAGAAGACCGTGATCATGCTGGGCCAGCCGGAGCACAGCACCATCACCACCTGCGCCTACTGCGGCGTGGGCTGCGCGTTCAAGGCCGAGATGAAGGGCAACGAGGTCGTGCGCATGGTCCCCTGGAAGGACGGCAAGGCCAACGAGGGCCACTCCTGCGTCAAGGGCCGCTTCGCCTGGGGCTACGCGACGCACAAGGACCGCATCACGAAGCCGATGATCCGAAAGTCGATCCAGGACCCATGGCGCGAGGTCAGCTGGGACGAGGCCATCGCCTACGCCGCCGGTGAGTTCCGGCGCATCCAGGCCCAGCATGGCCGCGACGCGATCGGCGGCATCACCTCCTCGCGCTGCACCAACGAGGAAACCTACCTGGTGCAGAAGCTGGTGCGGGCCGCGTTCGGCAACAACAATGTCGACACCTGCGCGCGGGTCTGCCACTCGCCCACCGGCTACGGCCTGGGCCAGACCTACGGGACCTCGGCCGGTACGCAGACCTTCAAGTCGGTCGAAAAGGCCGACGTGATCATGGTGATCGGCGCCAACCCGACCGACGGCCACCCGGTGTTCGCGTCGCGCATGAAGAAGCGCCTGCGCGAGGGCGCCAAGCTGATCGTCGTCGACCCGCGGCGCATCGACATCGTGCGTTCGCCGCATGTGCAGGCCACGCACCATCTGCAGCTCAAGCCCGGCACCAATGTCGCGGTGATCTCCGCGATGGCGCATGTGGTGGTGACCGAAGGCCTGCTGGCGCAGGACTACATCGACCAGCGCTGCGACGAGAAATCCTTCCGCGAATGGCGTGATTTCGTCGCCCGCCCGGAGAACTCGCCCGAGGCGCTGCAGGCCGAGACCGGCGTGCCGGCGGCCGAGCTGCGGGCCGCGGCGCGGCTGTACGCGACCGCCGGCAATGCCGCGATCTACTACGGCCTGGGCGTCACCGAGCATGCGCAGGGCTCCACGATGGTGATGGGCATTGCCAACCTGGCGATGGCCACCGGCAATGTCGGCCGCGAGGGCGTGGGCGTGAACCCGCTGCGCGGCCAGAACAATGTGCAGGGGGCCTGCGACATGGGCTCCTTCCCGCACGAGCTGCCCGGCTACCGGCACATCTCCGACAGCACCACGCGCGGTGCCTTCGAGGAAGCCTGGGGCGTCACGCTGAACCCGGAGCCGGGGCTGCGCATCCCCAACATGTTCGATGCCGCGCAGGCTGGCAGCTTCAAGGGCCTGTACTGCCAGGGCGAGGACATCGTGCAGTCCGACCCGAACACGCAGCATGTGGCCGACGCGCTGATGGCGATGGAATGCATCGTCGTGCAGGACATCTTCCTGAACGAGACGGCCAAGTACGCGCATGTGTTCCTGCCGGGCTCGTCCTTCCTGGAGAAGGACGGCACCTTCACGAACGCCGAGCGCCGGATCTCCCGCGTGCGCCGGGTCATGCCGCCGAAGGCCGGGCTCGCCGACTGGGAGGTCACGGTGCGCCTGTCCAACGCGCTGGGCTACCCGATGCACTACAGCCACCCGCGCGAGATCATGGACGAGATCGCCGCGCTGACGCCCTCGTTCCGCGGCGTCAGCTTCGCGAAGATCGAGCAGCATGGCAGCGTGCAGTGGCCCTGCAACGAAGACACCGAGGAGCTCGGCACCGCGATCATGCATGTGGACGGCTTCGTGCGCGGCAAGGGCCGCTTCATCATCACGCAGTACGTCGCCACCGACGAGAAGGTCACGCGCCGCTTCCCGCTGCTGCTGACGACCGGGCGCATCCTGTCGCAGTACAACGTCGGCGCGCAGACCCGCCGTACACCCAACAACCAGTGGCACAGCGAGGACCGGCTGGAGATTCACCCGCATGACGCCGAGGAGCGCGGCATCCGCCAGGGCGACTGGGTCGGCATCGAGAGCCGGGCCGGTACCACGGTGCTGCGGGCCGACGTTACCGAGCGCATGCAGCCCGGCGTGGTCTACACCACCTTCCATTTCCCGGAGTCGGGCGCCAACGTGATCACCACCGACAGCTCCGACTGGGCCACGAACTGCCCGGAGTACAAGGTCACCGCGGTGCAGGTGATGCCGGTGGCGCAGCCCTCCGACTGGCAGAAGTCCTACGCGCGCTTCAATGCGAGCCAGCTCCAGCTGCTGCGTGCGGCCAGTGCACCGGCGCAGGCCGACGCGCCGCTGGTGGCCAAGTAGGCGCTTGGGCTGCGGCACCATGCAGATGGTCGATTTCCCCGCGCCCCCGCTGCCCGGCTGCCGCGCGGCGCCGGTGCGCGGCGTGCGGGCCGGCCAGGCCTTCGAAGGTACGGACTGGGTGGCCGAGGAGGTCCCGGTGGCCTTCGAGTACAACGGCGTCTCGCATGCGGTGATGCTGGCCAGCCCGTCCGACCTGGAGGACTTCGCCTGCGGCTTCTCGCTGACCGAGGGCATCGTGGACCGTCTGGCGCAGATCCGCGACATCGAAGTGCTGCCGGGCGCACAGGGCTGGACGCTGCGGATCCGCGTGGCCGAAGCCTGCTTCGCGCGCCTGAAGGATCGCCGGCGCAGCCTGGCCGGGCGCACCGGCTGCGGCCTGTGCGGTGCCGACAGCCTGGAGCAGGCCATCCGCCCGCTGCCGGTCGTGCAGCCGCCCGCGGCCTTTGCGGCACCGGCGGTGGCCCGCGCACTCGCCGGGCTGCGCGACAAGCAGCACCTGCGCGACGCGACCGGTGCCACGCATGCGGCCGCCTGGTGCAACCCGCAGGGCGACATCCTGCTGCTGCGCGAGGACCTGGGACGCCACAACGCGCTGGACAAGCTGATCGGCGCGCTGCAGCGCGGCGGCGTCGATGCCGCCAGCGGCTTTGTCGTCGTGACCAGCCGCGCCAGCTACGAGATGGTCCACAAGACCGCGGTGGCCGGCGTGGCGCTGCTGGCGGCCGTCTCCGGCGTGACCAGCCTCGCGGTCGACGCCGCCGAAACAGCCGGCCTGGGCCTGCTGGGCTTTGCGCGCGGCCAGGACCTCACGATCTACAGCCATCCCGAACGCATCGCACTGCCCCCGACCGCATGAATTCCGAGCATCTGATCCGCATGGCCAACCAGATTGGCATCTTCTTCGAGTCCCTCCCCGATCGGGCCGAGGGCCTGGAGGGCATCGCGACGCACATCCGCAAGTTCTGGGATCCGCGCATGCGCCAGGCGCTGCTGGCGGCGATCGATGGCGGGCATGCGGAGGGCCTGCGGCCGATCGTGGCGGATGCGGTGCAGGCGCACCGGCCGCAGATCCAGCCGCAGCCGGCCGATCAGGCGTAGGTGATCCAGTCCTGGTACTCGGCCGCATCCAGATGCGGCAGCGTGTTCCAGGTCAGCAGCATGTGCCGCTTCGGCGTGAACGCGAACTCGCTGACCGCGCTGTTGCGGATCCGCATGTTGAGCTCGATCGTGGTTTCGGGGCTCGTGCCCAGCACCTGGCCGGCCGCGGTCGAGATCGGGCCGCCGCTGGAGACCAGCAGCACCCGGGCGCCATGGTGGTTGCGCCGGACATGGTCCAGCGCGCTGGTGACGCCCTGCACGAAGCTGTCGTAGTCCGGCATGCCCTGCGGCGTGACGACGCCGTTCATCCACTGCGTGAGGCCGTCGCGCAGCAGCCGGAAATGGTGGCGGTAGGCCTCCGGCGAGTCGGGCTTGGGCAGCGGCGCCGGGTGCACCGTGCGGATCACGGCCAGGCTGTCGTATTCGTTCAGCCCGGGCCAGGCCAAGGCCTCCTGCGTGACGCCGGAGCCCTCGCAGATGCCCTCGTACGTCTGCAGGTGCCGCCGCAGCGTGCCGGTGATCACCGCATCGAAGCGCAGGCCCCTCTGCGCGAAGTATTGCCCCAGCCGCACACTCTGCTGCCGGCCCAGCGGGCTGAGCTGGTCGTAGTCGTCCGCGCCAAACGAGGCCTGGCCATGGCGCACAAGGTAAAGCGTTCCCATGGCGGGCATTCTGGTGGGCGCAGCGGGGCGAGGCAGTCGCCCGCGCGACGACGGGCCTAGAAATCCACCAGGCTCAGCCCGACGCTGAGCACGGTGCGGCGCCGGTTGTAGTCCAGCAGCGAGTCGCCGTAGCCGCTGAACAGCTGCGTGTGGATGCGCAGGCCGCTGGCCACGCCGTTCGCGGTGGCTTCCAGCGGCCGGTACAGCCACTCCAGCCGCACCGAGCCGCGTCCCGCATTGCGCAGCGAATGGCGCACCGTCATGCCCAGCGTGTGGTTGTCGTTCACATGCCACTGACCGCTGAACTCGGCCCGGCCGATCAGGTCGCTGATGTCGGGGTTGTCGTCGTCGCCCTGGCGCTCCGGCAGGCGGGCCCATACCCGTGCCTGCAGCGTGTAACGGCTGTCCTTCTCCAGGCCGGTCATCAGCACGACCCGGTTCCAGCTGCGCGACAGCGGCAGGCTCTGCCCGTTGGACTGGTGCACCGCGCTGATGCCGCTGTAGCGCAGCCGCCAGCCGCCCGGCAGCGGGGCGTCGGTCGGATAGATGTAGGTCAGCTCCGGCTCATGGTCGGTGCTTCGGAACGGCCGCGACAGGTCCCGGTTGAACAGCTGCCAGTAAGACTGCTGCGTGTAGCCGAACCACAGGCTGTCCAGGCCGGACGAGCGCCCGTCGGTCAGCAGGCCCTGGGCGATCTTCGTGCGCACCGACAGCTGGATGCGCATCTCGCTGTTCTCGTACGCGCGGTAGGCTGCGGTATGCCCGGCGGTCGGTGAGCTGGGCGCGGTGTTGACGCTGTCCGAACCGATCCAGGACAGGCTGATCGGCCGGTAGCCGCGGATGCCGAAGGTGCCGCAGTCGCTGGCGGACTCCAGCTCCCAGTAGCGCGACAGCTCCGAGGTGGCGCTGTTGCGGCAGGTCGTGGGGGTGGTGGCCGCAGGCCCGGCGGCAGCCAGCGTCGGAGCTGCCGGCGGTGCGGCGGTGGCGGGCGCAACCGTGGCAGCCGCCGTCAAGGCGGTGCCCGTCTCCTGCCCGCGGGCCCAGGCGTCGAAGCAGGCCAGGCGGGCCGCCGCGTCGTCGGTCATCGCGCGGCACTGCTGCCATGGGGCGGCGGCGGACGCTGGCTGCGCCTGTGCCACCAGAGGCAGGGGGCCGGCCAGTGCGGCGAGCAGCAGGAGGGGGGTGGAATGCAGCGGGCGTGAAGGCAGCGGGGGCAGGGCGGGCATGGCGCGGCGAAGCGTGGGAAAGCCCTGGAGTCTAGGGGCTGGCCGACCCCGGACCTGTCAGCAGATGTTGCTGCTGCCTGCGTCAGTGCGCGGCGCCGGAGGGCGCGGGCGCCTGCATCTCCCTGCGCGCCTGACGCAGCACGAGCCAGCCGCCCTGCAGCGCCAGACCGGCCATGATCGCCGCCACCGCCAGATCCGGCCAGGCGCTGCCGGTGCCGAACACACCCAGCGCCGCGGCCAGCACGGCCAGGTTGCCGATCGCGTCATTGCGCGAGCACAGCCAAACGCTGCGCATGTTGGCGTCGCCCTCGCGAAACGCGTACAGCATCCAGGCGACCGCCAGGTTGGCCGCCAGGGCCAGCAGCGCGACGCCGCCCATCAGCGGCGCATCCGGCACGCCACCCCGCCACAGGGACCACAGCGCATGCCCCAGCAGGTAGACGCCAAAGCCGATCATGCAGGCGGCCTTGAGGGCGGCGGCCCGGGCGCGCCAGGCCAGCGCCGCTGCCAGCACCGCCAGCGACACGCCGTAGTTCAGCGCATCGCCGGCGAAGTCGATCGCGTCGGCCAGCAGCGACAGCGAGCCGGAGGCCAGGCCGGCACCGATCTCGACCAGGAACATCGCTGCGTTCACCAGCAGGGCCGCCCACAGCACCCGGCGGTAGCGGGCCATGTCGTGGACCGGAGGGATGGCGGCGTGGTGGTCGTGGTGGCAATGGGCGGACATGGATCGGGCTCCTTGGTTCAGAATAGGGCGATTGAAAACCCTGGAGTCGCTCCAGGGTCAAGTCCCTTCCGGGAACGTGGCATCTGCCAAGGACACCGCGATGCGCATCAAGGAACTCGCCCGGGCCACCGGCCTGGATGTCGACACCATCCGCTACTACGAGCGCCAGGGCCTGCTGCCGGCGCCGGCCCGCCGCGACAACGGCTACCGGGACTACGCCCCCGCACACCTGGAGCGGCTGGCCTTCATCCGCCATTGCCGGGCGCTGGAGATGCCGCTGGCCGACATCCGCCGTCTGCTCGGGGCGCTGGATGCGCCGGCGACCGCCGGTCAGGACGTGGATGCGCTGGTGCAGGCGCAGCTGGACCGTGTCCGCGTCCGCCTGCAGAGCATGCAGGCGCTCGAGCAGCAGTTGCTGCTGCTGCTCAAGCGCTGCAACGGGCAGCACCCACCCGACGGCGCCTGCGGCATTCTGCAGGAGCTCGTGGCGGCAGCCCACGGGGAGGCCTGCGCCTGCCATGCCGAGGCGCACCCTGCGTAACATGCCGGCCATGCACACGCCCCCTGCACCCGGCCTGTTGTCCGGCGAACACATCGCGCTGATCGCCAAGGGGGTGTCGGCGATCGTGGCCGCCTGCGATGCCGGCCTGCGCCCCAGCGTGATGCGCGCGGTGGGCAGCACCGTGTCGCCCGATGGCGCCTGCATCACGGTCTACCTGATGCGCCAGCAGTCCGGCCAGCTGCTGCAGGACATCAGCCGCTCCGGCCGGCTGGCGGTGGTGTTCAGCGAGCCCTCGACACACCGCACGCTGCAGGTCAAGGCCGACAGCGTGCAGGCCCGGCCGGCGCATGAGTCCGACCTGCCGGTGCTGCGGCGTTACCGGGAATCGATGGAGCGCGAGCTCGGGCTGATCGGCTTTGCGCCGCAGTTCGTCCGCGCGATGCTGGCGTTCCGGCCGCAGGACCTGGTGGCGCTGAGCTTCGCGCCGCGCGAGGCCTACGACCAGACACCCGGGCCGCGGGCCGGCATGGCGCTGGCCGGGCCCGCGGGATCACTGCCGGAGGTGGCCGCGGCACCTGCAGCCACCGAACCCTCGGCGCTGGAGGCCGGCACCTGGCCGCGCAGTGGCGTGGTGCTGGGCGCGATCCGTCCCTGCCTGGAGGGTGCCATCCCGGCGATGATGGCCACCTGCGCGCGAGACGGCACGCCCAACGTGGCCTACCTGTCGCAGGTCTACCATGTCGACGAGCAGCATGTCGCGCTGTCGTTCCAGTTCTTCAACAAGACACGGCAGAACATCCTGGCCCACCCGCTGGCCTGCGTGCTGGTGCTGCATCCGGCCACCGCGCAGTTCTACCGGCTGCATCTGCGCTACCTGCGCACCGAGACCACCGGCGCGGCCTTCGAGGCGATGAAGGCCCAGCTGGCCGGCATCGCGTCGCACAGCGGCATGGCCGATGTGTTCACGCTGCGCGGCTCGGACATCTATGCCGTGCTGGCGATCGAGTCCATCGATGGCGAACCGCTGCCCGCGCCGCCGGCGCGCTGCGGCATGCTCGGCGCGGTGCGCTGCTGCAGCGAGCGGCTGGCCCGCGCCGGCACGATGGACGAACTGCTGCAGGCGGTGCTGGCCAGCCTGACCGACGGGCTGGACGTGCGCCATGCGATGGTGCTGATGCTCGACGAGGCGGCGCAGCGCCTCTACACCGTGGCGAGCTGCGGCTATGCCACGTCCGGCCTGGGCTCGGAGATCGCGGTGGGTGACGGCGTGATCGGCGTGGCTGCGCGCGAGCGCACGCCGGTGCGCATCCTGCACATGACGACCGCCTACCTGTACAGCAGCGCGGTGCGCAGCAGCCTGCGTGCGGACGCGCCGGACCTGGAGCTGGGCACCGACATCCCCTATCCGGGCCTGGCCCTGCCCCACAGCCAGCTGGCGGTGCCGATCCTGGCGGCCGGTCGGCTGCTGGGCGTGCTGTTCGTCGAGAGCCCGCAGGCCCAGCAGTTCAGTTACGAGGACGAGGACGTCATGGTGGCGATTGCCGGCCACCTGGGGGCGACGCTGGCGCTGGCGCAGGCGGCCGGCGAGCAGGCGGAGGCCGCGCCGGCCGCCGTCGTCGCAGCCCCGGCCGCACCGAGCGGGGCAACCCTGGTGGTGCGCCGCTACACCGCCAACGACAGCATCTTCGTCAACGACGCCTACCTGATCAAGGGCGTGGCCGGCGCGATCTTCTGGAAGCTGGTGCGCGACTACAGCCAGCAGGGGCGCACCGAATTCACGAACCGCGAACTGCGGCTGGACGGCGCGCTGGGCCTGCCCGACATCACCGACAACCTGGAGGCGCGCCTGCTGCTGCTGCAACGCCGTCTTGCCGAGCAGGCCCGCGGCGTGCACATCGAGAAGACGGGCCGCGGTCGCTTCCGGCTGGTCGTGCAGCGGCCGCTGGACCTGGTCGAGGTGCCCTGAACCGGGCGCCGGCTCAGGCCGTCACCAGCCCGGCTGCCGGCGGCAGCCCGAGCTCCCGCGCGAGCAGCGTCCAGCCCGCCCCGTCCAGGTGGGCCTGCGCGATGTCCAGTGTGCCCTGGAAGGCCTCCGGCGGCGCGTTGTCACGCAGGTCGGCCAGCATCGCGCAGCGCTCCTGCGGGTTCATCGCCGGCAGCATCCAGCGCAGCGTGGTGGCCATCTCGTCCGGCGGGATCGAACCCACCAGGGCCGCATGCAGGGCCAGCAGTTCCGCGTCGCTGTAGCGGGCCCACAGCAGCGCGTTGTGCGTTGTCTCCTCCGCATGCATGTGCACCAGGTTGTCGGCGATGAACAGCGCCAGCTCCCGGTACAGGCGCGCCGCGGACACCGCCCGCGGCACGTCGCTGCGGGCCTGGAGCAGCGCCTCCAGCGTCGCGCGCAGCGCGGCGATGTGCTGCTCGTGCTGCCCGTGCTCCTGCGCGATGCGGGCGCTCGCGCCGGTCGCCCGGGCCTCGATCGCGGTGTGCACCCAGAGGTTCTCGTGCAGGATGTGCGAGCTGCAGAAATCCAGCAGGTTGCGCACCTGCTCCCCGGTGTGGGCGCAGGCCGCGGCGTCCCGGCCGTCGAGCCGGCCGACGGCGACCAGCGTCTCGGCCATCATCGCGCGCAGGGCCTTGTGGATCACGCCGTACAGGTCCACCCGGGCGTCAGCCTGGGCCTGGGCAAGAGCGGCGATTTCGGTGGTGTCGATCTTCATGGTTCTGTCCTTCCTGGATCGGGCTCGTGGCCCGGTGGGTGGCATGGCCGCCGATGCACCCTGCAGGGCGGTCCATGGGAAGAAGTCTAGGAATCCAGGCCGCAGCCCGAGGCTCAGAATCTCTTCGCGGATGCCTACGCCAAGCGGAAGAATTTGCTAAGAAATCCTTATGTGCCGGCTGCGCCGCCGTTGGCGCCCCAGGCGATCGGCCCGACCGCGTCGAGATGCGTCAGGTACAGCCGCACGTCGAACTCCAGCTGGTGGTAATCCGGCTCCATGTAGGTGCACAGCTGGTAGAAGGCCTTGTCATGCGCGCGCTCCTTCAGGTGCGCGAGCTCGTGCACGACGATCATGCGCAGGAACTCCGCCGGCGTGTCCTTGAACAGGCTGGCAATCCGGATCTCCCGCTTGGCCTTGAGCCGGCTGCCCTGCACGCGCGACACCGTGGTGTGCGTGCCCAAGGCCTGCGCCACCAGCTGCAGCTTGTTGTCGAAGGCGACCTTGCTCAGCGGCTCGGCGCCGCGCAGGTAGCGGTTCTTCAAGGCCTGCACGTAGTCGTAGAGCGCGCGGTCGGTGCGCACCGCATGGCTGCCCTGGTAGCGCGACTGCAGCCGCGGGCCGAGCTGCCCGCGCGCGAGCAGCGCCGCCACCTCGTCCTGCAGCGCCTGCGGGTAGCCTTGCAGGTAGTTCACCGTCTCAGCCGCCCGCCAGCACCCGGGCGAACACCGCGCTGTCGACGTTGCCGCCGCACAGCGTGGCGCCGACGGTCAGGCCGCGCAGCGCATCGCGCTCCTGCAAGGCGGCCGCCACCGCGGCGGCGCCCGCGCCTTCGGCGACGTTGTGGGTGTCCTGGAACAGCGCGCGCATCGCCGCGGCGACCTCGGCGTCGCTGACCTGCACGACATGGTCCAGCTGCGGCGCCAGCAGCGCCAGCGCGTCTTCCTCGGCGACACGGCAGGCCATGCCGTCCGCCAGCTGCGTGCGGACCGGCGCCGGCACGACCCGGCCGGCGGCCAGCGAATCGGCATAGGTGGTCGCGTGCGCGCTGACCACGCCGACGATGCGCACCCGGTGCCCCAGTGCCGAGCGCGCCGCGATCGCGGCGCAGGCGCCGGAGCCCAGGCCGATCGGCACATAGGCCACGTCCAGCGCCGGCACGGCCCGGAAGAACTCCCACCAGTAGGTGGCGACACCGCACACCAGGGCCGGATGGAAGCTGGGCACCATGTGCGCGCCGCGCTCCTGCGCCAGGCGCAGTGCGTGCTCGCGGCTGTCCTGGAAGTCCTGCCCGTGCTCGATCAGCTCGGCGCCCAGCGCCCGCATCGCGGCGTTCTTCTCGACCGAGTTGCCCTGCGGCACGACGATGGTGCAGGCCACGCCATGCGTGCGCGCCGCCCAGGCGATGCTCTGGCCGTGGTTGCCCCGCGTCGCGCTGATCACCGACTGCGGCAGGCGACCGGTACGCCGCAGTTCGTCGAAATAGGCCAGGCCGCCGCGGATCTTGAAGGCGCCCACCGGCGTGTGGTTCTCATGCTTGAGCCAGCAGGTCGTGCCCAGACGCTCGCTGAGCAGGCCCCAGGCGTACTGCGGCGTGGGTTGGAAGCTCTGGTAGACCACCGCGGCGGCGGCCTCGATCTCGGACAGGGTGGGGAGGGCGGCCGGCATCGGGCAAGTTTAGTGGCTGCGCCCCAGCCGGCCGCAGGGCCGCTGGCAGACAATGCCGGCTTTGTTTCCCGCCCGCCGCCCGCCATGCCAACCACCATCGATCCGCAACGCCGTGCCCTCCTCCTGTCTGGTGCCAGCCTGGCGGCCGGCAGCCTGCTGGCGACGGCGCCGCTCCAGGCCGCTGCCGCACAGCGCGCAGACCGCCAGCTCCAGCTTGCATCGCTGGCCGCCGCCGAGCAGGAACTGGCCCGGCTGGTGGCCACCCGCGAGCGGGTGTCCGGCGAACCCTGGAACTGGGGCCAGACCCTGGTGCACCTGGCGCAGAGCATCGACTATTCGATGACCGGTTACCCGGTGCCGAACTCCTGGCTGTTCCGGCACACGGTGGGGCCGGCGGCCTTCGCGTTCTTCGGCTGGCGCGGCCGCATGTCCCACGATCTGGATGCGCCGATCCCCGGCGCCCCGGCCATGGACCCGCAGGTGCCGGTGCCCGAGGCGCTGGACCGCCTGCGCCAGGCCATCGGCCGGTTCCGCGGCTGGAGCGGCCCGCTGCAGCCGCACTTCGCGTACGGCGCGCTGGACAAGGCGGGGTATGAGCGGGCGCATGCGATGCATCTGGCCAACCATTTTTCGGCGTTTGATGTGGGGCGTGCGGGCTGACGACCGGCCGCTGAATGCGGTAGCGGGCCACCGTCAGGCTGCGGGCCTGACGGTGGTCATCGCGGCACGGATTTCGGTGGTGCCCGTTCCGCCAGGATCCACCGGCCCGCCAAAGAGTCCAAGTCAAGAATCGGGCAGCCGGTCGCCTTCTCGAATGGTTCTGCAATCGTAAGCAGATCCCGGTCACCGGAGACCAGTGCCTGCGCCTGGCCTGCGGCGGCCAGATGCATGAAGGGAACATCGAGCGCGTCCCGACAGGGCGGCACCCGTGGCGGTGGCTGGGGGATGCGTACCGTCTCCGCATGGGGGAGATAGTCGGCAAGCAATTCCTGCTGCTCCAGCCGGGACAGGCGGAACTTGGGGCAGGCCAATACACGCACCAGTTCCTGTGCCGTGGCCGTGCTGGCCAGCGGAAGGACCACGCCGCGTTGCCACGCGAGCCGCAGTTGCCCGGCCAGACTACCGCCAAACACCAACGCGGACAAGACGACGTTGGTGTCGAGAACGACGCGCAAGGGGCCGGTCATGTCTGGCGTTTTGTCCTTGGGGCAGCCGCCTTCCGGCGCTTCTCAGGTGTCACCGCATACGCCGCAGGTACCTCCGAAAGCGTCGCAGACGCGGCCACCGGCGCTCTGGCCCAGTCCACGGCAGCAGCCACGTCGGCATCGGTCAACGCCAATTCGGCCAGTTTGGCGCGTACCGCGTCACTGCGCTGGATGCGTACCGGCGTGAGGATGATCTGGCCGGCACGGGCTTCGACGTCGAAGTACTCCGTGGCGCCCACGGCCTGTGTCAGGCTTTTGGGCAGGGTGAGCTGGTTCTTCGAGGTGATCTTGGCGAGCATGACGTTTTCCGGAATGTAAGGATTCCTTACTTTAGCGACAGATGCAGATGTTGTCCACGTTCCGCAGCCAAAAGTAAAGCAACGCGCTTGTTGAAGCGGCAGACGGAGGCTGCAGTGCGGCGCTCCCGCGTCGCGATCGGCGTACCAGGCGGAGCGCGGCAAGTCGTCGATCGCGAAACTCTGGGTTCGAGTTCTAGAGCCTCACCGTGCCCGCCACGCAGGTCACCGACCGCCCCCCGACCCAGACTTGTCCTGCGCCGTCGCGCTGCAGTTGCACGCGCCCGGCCCGCTGCAGGCAGTGGCCCTGCGCCGCCACATAGGTTTCCGGAACCAGGCCCTCCGCCATCAGCCACTGGGCCAGGCTGGCGTTCAGGCTGCCGGTGACCGGGTCCTCGTTGACGCCCAGGTGCGGCGCGAAGCCGCGCACCTCCAGATGCGGCCCGTCCGCCGCCGGCTGCGGGTAGCGCGCGGCCACGCCGACCTTCTGCCCGGTGGCGGCCAGCGCGGCAAAGTCGGGCTGCAGCGCGAGCACGGTGCGCGGGTCGTCCAGCAGCAGGCCGAGCCAGGCCGTGCCGTTGTCCAGCATCTGCGCGGTCTGCAACTGGGCCGGCGCGATGCCCAGTGCGGCAGCCACGCGGGCCAGCAGCGTGGTGCTGGCCGGACTGCGCTGCAGCGGGGGCGCCGCGAAAGCCAGTTGCGCCGCGCCCCGGCGCAGCCGCACCAGGCCTACGCCGCACTGCTGCACCACCTGGCCCGGCGTGCGCGGCTGACCGCCGGCCTCCAGCCAGGCGTGGCAGCTGCCCAGCGTCGGGTGGCCGGCAAACTGCAGCTCGCCGCCCGGCGTGAAGATGCGCACCCGGTAGTCGGCCTGCGGGTCGGTGGGCGGCAGCAGGAAGGTGGTCTCGGACAGGTTGGTCCAGCGTGCGAAGGCCTGCATCTGCGCGTCGCTGAGGCCGCTGCCGTCCTGCACGACAGCGACCGGGTTGCCGAGGTAGGGCTCGGCGGTGAAGACATCCACCTGGCGGAACGGGCTGTTTTGCATGGTCAGGCCATCACCGGCTGGTTCTCGCGCACCGCATCGGCCAGCGCGGCCACACCGCGCTCGATGTCCGGCACGCTCGGTGTCACGAAGGACAGGCGCAGGCTGCGCGGGTCCGCCTGGTCGGCGAAGAAGGCGGCGCCGGGCACATAGGCCACGCCCTTGTCGACCGCCTTGGGCAGCAGCTGCACCGCATCCATGCCCTGCGGCAGCCGGGCCCACAGGAACATGCCGCCGTCGGGCCGGTTCCAGGTGAGGCGGTCGTCTGCGTCGACGCCAGCATTGGCGGGGAACTCGCGCTCCAGCGCATTCAGCATCGCGTCGCGCTGCGCCTTGTAGAGCGCGCGGATCGTCGGCACATGGCGGTCCAGGAAGCCGCCCTGCATGACCTCGGCGACGATGCGCTGGTTGAAGCCGGGGCTGTGCAGGTCGGCGGCCTGCTTGGCCTGCAGCAGCTTCGGGAACACCGCCTTCGGTGCCACCAGGTAGCCCAGTCGCAGGCCGGGTGCCAGCACCTTCGAGAACGAACCCAGGTAGAGGCAGCCGTCCGGGTTGCGTGCGCTCAGCGGCGCGGGCGGGGGGGCGTCGAACCACAGGTCGCCGTAGGGGTTGTCCTCCACCAGCGGCAGGCCCAGCTGCTCGGCGCGGGCGACCAGTGCGGCACGGCGCGCCTCGCTCATCGTGCGGCCGGTCGGGTTCTGGAAGTTCGGCAGCACATACAGGAAGCGGGTGCCGGGCCGGTGCTGGCGCTGCAGGTCCTCCAGGTCCACCCCTTCGGCATCGCTGGCCACGCTGACGATCTCCGGCTCCATCGGTGCGAAGGCCTGCAATGCCCCGAGGTAGGTCGGCGTCTCGACCAGCACGCGGCTGCCGGCATCGGCGAGCACCTTGGCCACCAGGTCCAGGCCCTGCTGCGAGCCGGTGGTGATCAGGATCTGGGCCGGGTCGACCTTCCAGGGCAGCCGCTCGGCCACCATCTCGACCAGCGGCTTGAAGCCCTCGCTGGCGGCGTACTGCAATGCGGCCTGGCCGTCGGCCTGCAGCACCTGCTGGCAGGCACGCGCGAACTCGCTCACCGGAAAGGTCTTCGCCGAGGGCAGGCCGCCGCCGAAGCTGATGATGCCGGGCCGTTCGGTGACCTTCAGGATCTCGCGGATCACCGACGGGTTCATGCGCTCGGCGCGGCGGGCCAGCACCCAGGGGTTGCGGGCGGTGGGGGTGGATGTCATGCGGGTTCTCCTCCGGTCGGGCCGTAGAAAACGACCCAGGTTGCGAAATCGGGACTCACGTCGTCAAAGCGGTGGGTGGCGCCGGCCGCCACGAAGAAGGCGTCCCCGGCGCGGGCCGGCCACTGCTGCGCGCCGATGACCATCGTCGCGCTGCCGGCCTGCACCAGGTAGAGCTCGTCCTGGTCATGCGGCACCTGGCGGTCGCGCCCGCCGGTGTTCAGCGCCGGGTTGAACACCTTCAGCTGCATGCTGCCGTGGGCCAGCACGGTGGTCGACGGCGCGCCCTCCGGGTACTGCGCGGTGGGGCTGGACGGGAGACGGGCCAGCGCGTCGGACAGTGTGACTTTCATGGGGTTCCTTTCGTGGCAAGCGGTGGCAGGGCGCGGATGGCGGGTGCGGCTACCGGCATGCGCTTGCCGATGAACACGGTGGCGATCACCGCCAGACCGAATCCCAGCGTCAGGCCGTCCAGCGTCTCGCCCAGCAGCGGCACCGAGAACAGCATGCTCAGAAAGGGCTGCACCAGCTGCACCTGGCTCACGCGCACCGTGCCGCCCAGCGCCAGCCCGCGGTACCAGGCGAAGAAGCCGATCCACATCGAGAACAGAGCGACATAGACAAAGCCGCCCCAGGCGCTGGCCGGCACCGGCTGCGCGGGCCACTGCTGTGCCATCACCGGCAGCGTGACCGGCAGGCTGATCACCAGCACCCAGCAGATCACGCGTTCCGCGCCGAGCTGCGCCGTCAGCTGCCCGCCGCTGACATAACCGCAGGCCGCGCTGGCGATCGCGATCAGCAGGTAGACATCGGCCCAGCGGGCCGCCGCACTGGCACCACCCGCGCGCAGCAGCACGAATAAGGTCACCAGCGCGGTGCCGGCGACGGCGCACAGCCAGAACCCGACGCTGGGCCGCTGGCGCAGCCACAGCGAGGCCACGACGGCCGTCACCAGCGGCAGGATGCCGGTCACCACGGCGGCATGGACCGATTCGACATGGCGCAGGCCCAGCGCCAGGAACAGCGGGAACCCGACGACGACGCAGCAGGCCGTGAAGGCCAGCGCCCGCCATTGCCCGCCGCGCGGCAGCGGGCTGCGTGTCAGCACCAGATAGACGATCGACAGCAGGCCGGCCACGCCGGCCCGGCCGAAGGTCACGAAGGCCGGCGAGAGCGCCGGCGCCTGTGCACTGCCGGTGGCCAGCTTGGTCATCGGCAGCGTCGCGGCGAACAGCACCACGCCCAGCAGGCCGAGCCACAGGCCGCGAACCTCTGCGTGCTTCATACCTTGGCCATCCAGCCCGCCGTCAGCAGCAGCACCAGCGCCAGCACCCGGTTGAACCACAGCAGCCGGCGGCCCTGCGCCAGGAACTGCCGCAGCAGCGAGCCGACCAGCGCATAGGTGAAGTTGCTGGTGAACGCGAACACCACCATCACGGCGCAGATCAGCGCCAGGCGTTCGCCCGGGTTCGTGGACGGGGCTCCGGCGGCATTGACGACCCAGCCGGCGGTCAGCGTCAGTGCCAGCATCCAGGCCTTGATGTTCAGGAACTGCATGCCCATGCCGGCCAGGAAGCCGACATCGAGCCGGCGTGCATCGACCTGGGCCAGCTGTGCGGCGCGGCTGAGCTTCCAGGCCAGCCACACCATGTAGGCGATGCCCAGCAGCTTGACGCCCCAGCGCAGCGCCGGCACGCCGAGGATCAGCGCGCCCAGACCCAGGCCGCAGCCCAGCATCAGCAGCACCCAGCCGGCAGGCACCGCGGCGCAGAAACGCAGCGCGCGCCGCAGGCCGTAGTTGGCAGCCAGCGCGGTCGACAGCGTCGTGTTCGGGCCGGGCGAGAAACTCATCGCGGCACAGAACACCAGCAGGGCGGTCCACTCGGCGGCGCTCATCGGAAGAGGGGGATGCTTGTCATGGTGGGGCGTTCAATGTACCCTCGCCTACCAGTACACGACCAGTACAGTTGGGGTGCGCAGTTGCTTTGCTGTGCTGCCCGATTTGCCAATACACACCGCCCCCCGAGGAACCCGCCATGCTGATGAAAGCCGCCACCCGCTCGCTGACGGAGCAGCTCGCCGGCCTGCTGGCCGAGCGCATCCGCACCCGGCTGCTGGCGCCGGGCGCGCGGCTCGCGTCGGTGCGGGAGTGCGCGCGCCAGCAGGGCGTGAGCCCATCGACCGTGGTGGCGGCCTATGACCAGCTGCTGGCGCAGGGCCTGGTCGAGGCCCGGCGCAACCGCGGCTTCTTCGTGCGCGAGCAGGGCGGCCGGCCGGCGGATCTCCCGGCTGGCGGATCGGCCGCCGCAGCCAGCGCGGAGCCGGTGCCCCGGCCGCCGGTGAATGCGGCGGCGCTGATCCGCGGCATGTTTCACAGCGTCAGTGGCAAGCCGCAGCCGGGCATGGGCGCCTTTCCGGCGGACTGGCTGGAGAGCAGCTTCATGCCGGCGGCCATCCGCAAGGTGACAGGCACCGCGGCACTGCGGGATTTCTCGCTGCAGTACGGCGAGCCGGCGGGGGACCCCGGCCTGCGGCGCGCGCTGTCGCAGAAGCTCGCCGGCGTGCATGTGCCGGCGACGCCGGAGCAGATCATCACGACCGTTGGCGCGACGCATGCGCTGGACGTCGTCAGCCGCACGCTGCTGCGCGCCGGGGACCCGGTGATGGTCGAGGAGCCCGGCTGGGCGGTGGAGTTCGCACGCCTGGAAGCGCTGGGCATGCGTGTGCTGCCGGTACCCCGGACCGCGCACGGGCCGGACCTGGACGTGATGGCCCGCTACTGCGAGGCCCACGCGCCGCGGCTGTTCGTCAGCGTCAGCGTGCTGCACAACCCGACCGGCCACTGCCTGGCGCCCGGCAGCGCGCACCGGGTGCTGCAGCTCGCGAACACGCACCGCTTCCATATCGTCGAGGACGACACCTATAGCCACATCGCGCCGCAGTCCGCGACCCGGCTGTGTGCGCTGGATGGTCTGCAGCGCACGATCTATGTGAGCGGCTTCGCGAAGATCCTGGCGCCGAACTGGCGCGTCGGCTACCTGGCCGCGCCGAAGGACCTGGTCGAGCGGCTGCTGGACACCAAGCTGCTGTCCACACTGACCACGCCCGCGCTGCTGGAGAAGGCATTGGCCTGGTGCATCGACCAGGGCCAGCTGCGCCGCCATGCGGAGCGGATCCGGGCCCGGCTCGACCAGGCGCGCGCGCGCAGCGTGAAGCTCGCACTGCAGGCTGGCTGCCGCTTTGCCGCCGAGCCGGCCGGCCTGTTCGGCTGGGTCGACACCGGCGTGGACACCGATGCGCTGGCCCAGCGCATGCTCGATCAGGGTTATCTGCTGGCGCCGGGATCGCTGTTCCATGCGCGGCGCGAGCCCAGCACGCTGATGCGCATCAACTTCGCGACGACGCAGGAGGCGCAGTTCTGGGAGGACTTCCAGCGTGCACGGGAGCTGCCGTGAGCGGGCTGGGGCGTTCGAGGACTGGCTGAGCCGAGTTTACAGGCTCGCCTGCGGCGCACGGGACAGCAGCGCCGCCACCATGTCCGATTGCGTGACCATGCCCACCAGCCGGCCCTCCATGTCGGTGACCGGCAGGTGGTGCAGGCCCAGATCGCTGAAGGAGGCCGCCAGGTCGACCAGTGGCTGGTCCGGGGATGCGGTGCGCACCTGGGTCGTCATGATGTCGGCGACCCGGCGCGCGTCGGCCATCCGTGGGCGCTGCTGCCAGTCGGGCTTGTGCCGGTCGATGAAGAAGTCCGGCACCGACAGGATGCCGAGCAGCCTGTCCTGGGCGTCGACGACTGGCAGGCTCTTGATGCGGTGGTGCGCCAGCAGCTGCCAGGCCTCGAAGGGCGGACTGTCGGGCGCGACGACGACCAGGTCCTTCGACATCACGTCGGCACAGCGCAACCCGGACCAGTGGCGGCGCTGCGCATGCACCTGCGCGCGGGTGAGCACCTCCTCCAGATCGCCGCGATCGATGTCGAGCAGTTCGCCGTAGGACGCCAGCGCCGCATCGATGTCCTCACCCAGGATGCCGCCACGCCGGCTCGGGGCCGGGTCGCCGGTGTCATGGAGCGCACGCGTGCGCGGCGGGTGGTGCGGGTAGGCATGGCCGGACAGCCGATGGAACGCCACCGCCAGGCCGGTGACCAGCAGACTGTTGACCAGCACCGGCGACCAGATGAACTTCCAGCCCAGCGCATGGACCGCCGGACCGCCCAGCACGGCCGTCAGCGCCATTGCGCCGCCGGGAGGATGCAGGCAGCGCAATGCGAACATCAGCGCCACCGCCAGCCCGCCCGCGCAGGCCATGGCCCAGCCGCCGTCCCCCAGCCAGTGGTAACAGGCGACGCCGCACAGCGCGGCGACCAGGTTGCCGCCGATCACCGGCCAGGGCTGCGCCAGCGGGCTGGCCGGCACCGCGAAGGCCAGCAACGCGGAGGCGCCCATCGGAATCAGGAACCAGGGTTGCGTGCTTCCGAGCAGCTGGCGGCTGATCGCCTCGGTGATCAGCAGGCCCAGCCCGACGCCGAAGGCGCCCAGCAGCAGGTCACGCCGGCCGGCAACCAACGCGCGGACCGGTCGCGCGACAGCCTGGGCGGAGTGGCGTAACATTGCTTCCAAGTATATCTTTAGGAGACCCGGGCGACCGGGAGGAGCCCACGATGCGCCTGACCGCACTCACCGATTACGCGATGCGCCTGCTGATGTATGTCGGCCAGCACCCGGACCGGCTCTGCACGATCAGCGAGGTGGCGCAGCGCTACGGCATCTCCGAGGCGCATCTGATGAAGGTCACGCACCGCCTGGGGCAGGGGGGCTGGATCGAGACGGTGCGCGGCAAGGGCGGCGGCATGCGGCTGGCCAAGCTGCCGCGCGACATCGGCCTGGGCGAGGTCGCGCGGGACATGGAGTCCGATTTCGCGATTGTCGAGTGCTTCGCGACGAGCGGCAGCTGCGCGCTGGACGGCCAGTGCCGCCTGGCCGGCATCTTCGAGGGGGCGCTGGCGGATTTCCACCGCCACCTGGACCGTTACACGCTGCTGGACCTGCTGCCGCAGGCCCGCACGGTGCAGCCGGTCAGTGGGCCAGTGCGGGCGCGGCACTGACGCCGCAGCCACAGCCGGTCCCGCAGCCGGAGGCGGGTGCATTCAGCCCGTCGAACAGGATGTTGTTCTCCAGGTGGATGTGCTGCATCAGGTCCTCGCGCAGCGTGTGCAGGCCGGCCAGCAGCGCGCGCCAGGTGTTGCAGGCGCCGCGCGGCTGCGCCAGGCCGTGGGCCAGCGTCACCATGCGGGCCAGCGCCTGGCCGTGGGCGTCGTGCTCGATGCGCATCATGTGCACCGGCGGCAGCCCGACCGGCGGCACGCCGCGCAGCATCATCGGGAACAGGATCTGCTCCTCCTTGGCCATATGGTCCTGCAGCTCGTCGAGCATCTGGGCGAGGTGATCGGCCAGGCCGTGCGGGCATTCCGGGCGGTCCGCATGGACGGTCTCGACACGGCGTGCCAGGCGGACCAGCTCCGGCAGCTGCTGGCGATGGCGCTCGTGGTAGCGGGCGAGGATGTGGTCGATCATTTCCTGCACGGAGGCCCGGCGCCAGTCCTGCCCCGCGTCGCCGGTGTCGCCGAGCGCATCGAGCTCCGCCGCCAGTGCGGCGCCATCGATGGCCAGCGGCGCCGTGGCGTCGCGCAGCGTCTTCTTGCCGCCGCAGCAGAAGTCGAGCTGGTGCCGGTGGAACAGCGCCGTGGCGCCCGGAATGCTGCGAGCGAGGTCGCCGAGGGAGCGGTCCAGAAGCAGGGATTCGGTCATGGGGGTCTCCGGTGGATGAAACAGGGGGTGGCTTTAAGATTTATATTGAATGTATCTTATGACCCATCTCCCCGGTTTGATCGCGGTCAAACCATGGCCGCGCCCTCCAGCACCTTGCCCAGCCGTGCTTCCAGGTCCGCGGTCGTGCGGTCCAGGTGCTCGCGCAACAGCCGGCAGGCCAGCCGGCTGTCGCGCGCCACCGCGGCCTGCATCAGCTGCTCGTGTTCCCCGGCCACGTCCCGACCGCCGGCGCTGCCGGGCGTGGCCAGCGTCGGGTACCGGTAGCGCTGGGTCTCCGCGTACAGCTTGCGCGAGATGTCCAGCAGCCAGTTCGAACTGCAGGAGGCGATCAGCGCGCTGTGGAATTCCTGGTGGCGCTGCTCCAGCATGTCGCGCCGGTCCTCGCCCTTGCGCGGGCCGCGCCGGGTCTCGCGCTGCAACGCGTGGTGGGCCGCCACAATGGCGCTCTCCCAGGCGTCGTCCCCATGGCGGATCGCCAGGCGCAGCGCCTCGGTGTCGATCAGCACCCGGGTCTGCATCGCGTCGCGCATCTCGGGTACCGACAGTGGTGCCACGCTGAAGCCGCACATCGCCACCGACACCACCAGCCGTTCGGACTGCAGGCGGCTCAGTGCCTCCCGCAGCGGCGAGAAGGCCATGCCGTAGCGTTCGCGCAGCGCGGCCATGCGCAATGGCTCGCCGGGCCGCAGCGAGCCGTCCACGATGTGGCGGCGGATCTCCTGGTAGGCCTTTTCAGCCAGCGTCATGCGGTTTCCTTCCGGCGGCGTGCGGGCGGTCCGGGCGGCTGTTTCCGCGTCGCCCTGCTTTGTAGAAAATGCTTGTAATTTTCGAAAATTCTAGGCTATGCTCCCGGCACCCGCAATGCACCCGGCCGGGCTGCCCGGCCTGGAGGACCTCCATGACCCGCCACCACGAGAACCATCGCGAAGACGTCATCGGCCGCGCCAATGTCGAGGACACCCCCGAGTTGCTGGCCTACTACGACGAGCTCGACAAGCTGCATGCCGGCGCGCTGTGGACGGTGGCCAACAAGATCGAACCCTGGCAGCCGGTCTCGCAGTCGGTGCCGGTCGTGTGGCGCTACCAGGATCTGCGGGCGCACGTGCTGCGCTCGGTCGCGCTGGTCACGCCCGAGAAGGCGGGGCGCCGCGTCATCTACCTGAACAACCCGGGCCGGCGCGACGTCTCGGCCGCGGTCGGCTGGATCTACGCCGGCCTGCAGGTGATGCACCCGGGCGAGGTGGCCAGCGCGCACCGGCACTCAGCGTCGGCGATCCGTTTCATCATGGAGGGCGCGGGCGCCTACACCGTGGTCGACGGCCACAAGATGACGCTGGGCGCCAACGACTTCGTGCTGACACCCAATGGCACCTGGCATGAGCACGGGGTCTCCGCCGAGGGTAGCACCTGCATCTGGCAGGATGGCCTGGACATCCCCTTTGTCAACGCGATGGAGGCCAACTTCTACGAGGTCCACCCGGACCTTTCGCAGGCCGTCGCCTATCCGGTCGACGACATGACGAAGACCTGGGGCAACGCCGGGCTCACGCCAAGCGGTCCGGCCTGGAAGCATGGCTACAGCCCGATGTTCAAGTACGAATGGGTGCCCACCTATGAGGCACTGCAGCGGTATGCCAGCTGCCACGACGGATCCCCCTTCGACGGTGTGCTGATGGAATACGTCAACCCGGTCACCAACGGCCCGGTGATGCGCACGCTGGGTGCGTCGATGCAGCTGCTGCGTCCGGGGGAGCACACGCGCGCGCACCGCCATACCGGCAGCTACCTGTACCACGTGGCCAAGGGCCAGGGCCACTCCGTCATCAACGGCCGGCGCTACGACTGGCGGGAGCGGGACATCTTCTGCGTGCCCAGCTGGGCCTGGCACGAGCATGTGAACGGGTCAGCGTCCGACGACGCCTGCCTGTTCTGCCTGTCCGACCTGCCGGTCATGCGAGCGATGAGCCTGTACCGGGAACAGGCCTTCGGCGAAGGTGACGGCCACCAACCCGTGACGAACTGAGGAGCAAGAAGTGAAACTGGTGACCTACCGCGCGGACATCGAGTCCGCAGCCCGCCTGGGTGTGTTGCAGGACGATCTGGTCGTGGACGTCGTGCGCCTGGCGCAGTCCCAGGGGCAGACCGGCCCGGAGTCGATGCTGGCGCTGATCGACCAGGGCGCGGCCGGCCTGGCGGCGATCCGCCGGCAGCTCGCGCAGGCCGCGGGGACGCTCGCCCCCGGTGTCGCAACGTCGGTATGCAATGTCACGCTGCTGGCGCCGATCCCGCGGCCGCGCAAGAACATCTTCGGCATCGGCCTGAACTATGTCGAGCACGTGGCCGAAAGCGCGCAGGCGCTGGACACCGCCAAGGACCTGCCCAAGCAGCCGGTGATCTTCTCGAAGCCGCCGACGACCGTCATCGGCCCGGGTGTTCCGATCGAGCACAACAGCGCGATCACGCGCCAGCTCGACTGGGAGGTGGAGCTGGCCGTGATCATCGGCACCACGGCGCGCCGCGTCACGAAGGCGGACGCGCTGCGGCATGTCTTCGGCTACTCGGTGATGATCGACGTGTCGGCCCGCGACAACCGGCGCGCCGGGCAGTGGATCTACTCCAAGGGCCAGGACACCTATGCCCCCTTCGGCCCCTGCATCGTGACGGCCGACGAGGTGACCGACCCGCAGACGCTGGATCTCTGGCTCAGCGTCAACGGTGTCGAGAAGCAGCGCTCCAACACGCGCCACATGCTGTTCAAGGTGGACCATCTGATCGCCGACATCTCGGCCGGCATCACGCTGGAGCCGGGGGACATCATCGCGACCGGCACGCCGGAGGGCGTGGGCGCGGGGCGCAACCCGCAGGAGTGGTTGTGGCCGGGCGATGTGGTCGTGGCCGGCGTCCAGGGCATCGGGACGATCCGCCACGGCGTCGTGAACGCCACGCCGGCGGCGGCATGAGGCCGGGCGGACTGCGCTCCGCGGCTTTGGCGCACCCACTGAGCGACGCGCTGGCGGGCTGAACCATGCGCTTCGACCTGGACGCGATCGCGCCGGACATCGTCTACAAGCTGCTGGTGGCCACGGTCGTGCCGCGGCCGATCGCCTGGGTCACGACGCAGTCTGCGGCGGGTGTCCTGAATGCAGCGCCCTACAGCTTCTTCAACGTGATGGGGCCGTCGCCACCGACGCTGGTGCTGGGCCTGATGGCCCATGCGCAAGGCGGCTTCAAGGACACCGCGCGCAATATCGTCGAGACCGGTCAGTTCGTCGTCAACCTGGTGCCGGAGGCGCTTGCGCCGGCGATGAATGTGACGGCCGTGGATGCGCCCGGCGGCGTCAACGAGCTCGATCTGGCGGGGCTGGCGCCGGCGCCCTCGACGCACGTGCGGCCACCGCGCATCGCGGCCAGCCCGGTGTCCTTCGAGTGCGTGAACCATGCCACCGTCGTGACCGGCCCGCACCAGTCGATCGTCATCGGGCGTATCCTCGCGGTGCATGTGGCCGACGCCCATGTGCAGGACGCCGAGCGCGGCTACATCGACACCCGCAGCCTGGATCTGGTGGCCCGCACCGCCGGATCCGGCTACGCGCGCACCCGGGACACCTTCGACCTGGTCCGACCGACCTGGAGCGACTGGCAGAAGCGCCAGTCACCCACCGAATCCGTGAAGCAAGGAGACCGACCATGAGCAGCACCACCGCCGCCGAGCCGCCGCAGGCCACACCGCAGTTCGACTACGTCTACCACCTGCAGCTCGACCGCCTGCTGACCAGCATGCGGCTGATCACGACGCATCCGGAGGAGCACATCTTCCTGACCACGCACCATGTGCTGGAGCTGTGGTTCAAGCATGTCATCTTCGACCTCAAGCGCATCGTGCCGATGCTCGATGGCGACGACCTGGCCCAAGCCAACTGGCTGATGCGCCGCCTGGCCGAGATCCTCAAGCTGGCCGAGGCCCACTGGACCGTGCTCGAGACGATGACGGCCGCCGACTTCGCCGAGTTCCGCGGCAACCTGACCGGCGCCTCGGGCATGCAGTCGCGGCAGTTCCGCGAGGTCGAGGTGATGATCGGCCTGGGCCAGACGGCCGGCAAGGAATACCGGGATCGGGTCGAGCACCTGTGGCCCGGCCTGCTGGCCGAGTACCCGCGCACGCTGCGCGACGCCTTCTTCGACGCCTTCAAGCGCCGGGGCAAGACGCTGCGCGAGGTCTACCACCGCCGCTGGATTGACAACGACCTGTTCATGCTGGCCGAGGCGGCCTTCGAGATCGACCGGCGCTTCCAGTCCTGGCGGCACAACCATATCCTGATGGTGCGCCGGCAGATCGGCATCCGGGCCCGGGGGACCGGCGGCACCTTCTTCCGCGACTACCTGGCCACGACGACCGGCTACTACTTCTTCCCGGAGCTGTTCGAGTTCCGCAACGACCTGACGGAGGCGGCCGGCGGCGAGGTGCTGCGCGAGGACGACCTGCCCGGCGCACCCGACAACCATGGCGAGGGCGGTGCCACCGATGGCGGTGCGGCACGGTGCCCCTTTGGAGGATTCTGAAGATGGATCAACGCGAGCTGCTGGCCCGTGCGGCACACCTGGATGCCGGTGACGCCCTGGCCCCGCTGCGGGAGGCTTTCCACATGCCCGAGGGCATGGTCTACCTGGATGGCAATTCCCTGGGCCTGATGCCCAAGGCCGTGCCGGCCCGGCTGCAGGCGGTCGCCCACCAGGAATGGTCCGAGGGGCTGATCCGCTCCTGGTCGAACGCCGGCTGGTTCGACCTGCCGATGGCGGTCGGCGACCGGATCGCGCCGGTGATCGGCGCCGGCCCGGGCGAGGTGGCCGTCGGCGACTCCACGTCGGTGAACCTCTTCAAGTGCCTGGCGGCTGCGCTGCATCTGCGGCCCGGGCGCACGGTCATCCTGGCCGAGGCCAACAACTTCCCGACCGACATCTACATGGCCCAGGGGCTGGCCGCGCTGGTGCCCGGCGTCCGCATCGAGTTCCTGGAAGAGGGGCAGACGGTGGCGCAGCGCGTGCATGACCAGGTGGCCGTCGTGCTGCTGAGCCATGTCGACTACCGCACCGCGGTCGTGCGCGACATGGAGCGCATCAATCGCGAGGCCCGTGCCGGCGGTGCGCTGGTACTGTGGGATCTGTCCCATACTGCGGGCGCGGTGCATTGCGACCTGCGCGGCAGTGGCAGCGACCTGGCCGTGGGCTGCACCTACAAATACCTCAACGGGGGCCCGGGCGCGCCGGCCTACTGCTGGATCCGGGCCGAACTGATGGAGCAGGTGCGCCAGCCGCTGGCGGGCTGGATGGGCCATGCGGCGCCGTTCGGTTTCCCGCGCGACTATGCGCCGGCGCCCGGTGCGCGACGCATGGTCTGCGGCACACCCCAGGTGCTGAGCCTCAGCGCGCTGGACGAGGCGCTGAAGATCTGGGGCGGGGTGGACCTGGCGGCGCTGTTCGCGAAGTCCCGCGTGATGACGGATTTCTTCATCGAGGCGGTCGAGGCGCTGTGTGCCGGGCACGGCCTGCAGCTGCGGGTGCCGCGCGATGCCGCCGCACGCGGCAGCCATGTGTCCTTCGACCTGCCGCAGGGCTTTGAGGTGATGCAGGCGCTGGCCGCGCGCGGCGTCATCGGGGATTTCCGAGCGCCAGCGACGATGCGCTTCGGCTTTGCGCCGATGTACCTGCGCTTTGCCGACGTGGCGCGCGCCGCGGTGCTGCTGCGCGACATCGTCGACACCCGCGAATGGGACCAGCCGCGCTTTCGGGTGCGCGGCAAGGTCACCTGACGGCGCCATGCAGTCGCGTCCCAACCTTGTCTTTGTCCTCGCGGACGATCTCGGCTATGCCGATCTGGGCTGCTACGGTGCCCGCGCGTCGGTATCCCCCCATCTCGACCGGCTCGCGGCCGGGGGGATCACCTTCGACTGGGCCTACTCCAACTCTCCGGTCTGCTCGCCGACGCGCTTTGCGCTGATGAGCGGGCGCTACCAGTACCGGTTGCCGGGGGGCTCGGAGGAGCCGCTGACCTTCGCCCGGATGAAGCGTGCGCCCGGCCTGCTGGGCTTTCCGCCGGAGCACCCGAGCCTGCCCTCGCTGCTGCGGGGTGCCGGCTACCGGACGGCGCTGGTCGGCAAATGGCACCTGGGCACGCCGCCGGAGTTCGATCCGCTGCGCTCCGGCTACGAGGAGCACTTCGGTTGTTATGGCGGTGGCCTGGACTACCACAGCTACCTGACGATGGGCGGCGACCGGGACCTGTGGGACAACGGCCAGCCGGCCCCGGGCTCGGGCTACCTGACCGACCGGCTGACCGACCGCGCCGTCGATTTCGTGCAGCGGTGCGCCCGCAGCGACGAGCCCTTCCTGCTGAGCCTGCACTACACCGCGCCGCACTGGCCCTGGCAGACCCGGGAGGACGAAGCCGAATCGCGGCGCATCGGCAGTGCGGTGCAGCATGCCGACGGCGGTTCGGTCGACACCTACCGGCGCATGGTGCTGCAGATGGACGAAGGCATCGGCCGCCTGGTCGACGCAATGCGTGCCAACGGCCAGCTGGACAACACGCTGATCGTGTTCACCAGCGACAACGGCGGCGAGCGCTTCTCGGACAGCTGGCCGCTGATCGGCGGCAAGATGGACCTGACCGAAGGCGGCATCCGGGTGCCCTGCATCGCGCACTGGCCGGCGCGCGTGCCGGCGGGCCGGGTCAGCGCCCAGCTGTCGATGACGATGGACTGGGTGGCCACGATGCTGGACGCGGCCGGCGTCGCGCCCCACCCGGACTGGCCACTGGACGGCATCTCGCTGCTGCCGATGCTGCAGGATCCCGCGCAGGTCGTGCCGCGCGAGCTGTTCTGGCGCATGAAGTACCGCGAACAGTGGGCGATGCGCGCCGACCGCTGGAAGTACCTGGTGGTCGACGGCCACGAGTACCTGTTCGACCTGCACGCCGACCAGCGCGAGCGGGCCAATGTCGCGCGCCGCTACCCGGAGCG